>CAMLRA010000103.1 GCA_946482325.1 uncultured Chromatiaceae bacterium
TCCGACGCTGACGCCAGGGTTTGCGAAGACACAGCAATATGACGGATGGTGTCGCGTAAGTTTTGTTGCATAGTCCGCATGGACTCTGCCAGCTCGGCCATTTCATCTTTGCCGCTGACTTCAATAGATTGTGTCAGGTCGCCACCGGCGACTTTTTGCGCCAGGCGCAGGGCTCGGCGCACCGGGATCACAATACTGCGGCCCAACAAAACAGAGGCGGCGGCGGCAACCAGCACACTGAGCAGAACCATGCCGATCACATGGTTCCAGCTTTGCAGGTAACTTTGCTCCGACAGATCGGCTTGTGCTGTGGCGTAGTTCGAATTCAGTTCGTTCAGCTGCACCAGTGCTTCAGACATTTTATTGGCTGTTTCGGTCAGACTGCTATTCGCAAGCTCAGTCGCTGCGGTATTATTTTTCGCTTCAACCAACGCGATCAAATCGTTTTTCAGCTGGGCGTAGCGCAGGTACGCTGCGCTGAACTCATCGTAACTTTCCTGTTCACCACTGATAGAAATCAATGCTTCGTAATGCTGCCGGATCTCACCGATATGCCGATGGATATCGGTGATGGTTTGTGTGGCTGACAGCACGTCGGTATCGCTGCGGGCTATCAACAAGCGCAGCGTAAGCACTTGCATCCGCATCACGTTCAGATTCAGCTCCGCCAGATGTTCGAGGCTGGGAATGGTATTTTTATCAATCTGTTCCGTGATTTTGTGCATCGAGTGCATGCTGTACAAGTTGACCATGCCCTGCAACAACATCAACAGACCAAGAAATGCAAAACCGACGGTTAAACGGGTTCCAATCCGGATATTTTGTAGCTGCATCATGTTTACCTCGCCTGGGGGAGACTGAGTCATTCACAGACTGACACCGCGCATTCGCGGGGCAAGCTCTGAGATAACAATAAAGGACACATAAGACATTTGCAACAGTTAGGACACCACTTTAATCGTTTAAGTCAAGTTAAGATGCGCAAGATTGGCAAGTTTTATTTACTTCAGCCGGCCACGATCAACAGCTGCCCGGCCGTGCAAGCTCAGATTGTGCAAGCACAAATATGGCAATTCCCTGTGCTGTAAAATTGCTCGCAGGCTACACTTCGGCATGAAACAAATTTGTACCCACAACGGAGTTTTCGATGGCAGAACAAACAGAATTCAGTGTCCAGCTGCGCTTGCTGGACGGTTTTAAATTCGAAATCGATTTTGGTGACGCGGGTCAGCTGCTCAGTGACGAACCACCTCCACTTGGCGACGGCGAAGGGCCGAACCCGTCGCGGTTGCTGGCTGCCGCGGTGGCCAATTGTCTGGCGGCGAGTCTGTTATTTGCAGTGCGTAAATTTAAAGAAGACCCTGGCCAGGTACAGGCCAAAGTGGTCGGTGAACTGGAACGACAGGATGGCCGCTGGCGTATCGGCAAACTGCAGGTCGCGCTGCAGCTTGGTGCAGATGCAGCCACAATCCCTCATTTGGAGCGGGCTTTAAGCCAGTTTGAGAATTTTTGCGTGGTGACCCAAAGCGTGCGTCAGGGCATCGAAGTCACAGTGCAGGTGCGCGACCGAACCGGCCAGCTCTTGCATCAGGGCTGAATCCGGTACGTGGACAAGCGCGCAGCCAGACCTGCGCCGGCCTGTTCAATCGATTCAGACTTCAACCGGCAATCCGGCTTCCTGCCAAGCCACAAAACCACCGGCTACCGAATATACCTCGGAAAAGCCCATCTGCTGCAGGCTCAGTGCCGCCAGCGCGGAACGGGCGCCGGAACGACACATCAAATAAACCGGCCGGCTGGCAAGTTCAGCCAGCGCCTGTTGCGGCTCACAATGCGCCGCCACAGCCGGATGCTGATGAATTTTCATTTCCAGCACACCACGCGGATAATTCACCGCCCGGTCAACCCGACCTTGCTGAAATTCATCCGGCTCGCGTACATCAATCAGAATACTGTGATGATCAGCCAGGACAGCCCGGAGCTGCTGGACCGACACTTCCCGGATCTGGCCGCGGGCTTCTGCCACCAGTTGTTGCGCTGATTTCAGCATGGTTTTTACTCCTGTCATTGATTAAAAAGCGGTGCTGACACTATGGCGCAAAAACCGATCCAAATCTGCTGCAGCACGACAAAACCGACATTATATTAGATAATACTAAATTCAAACACTCTGCCTTTGCGGCAAATCAACTCAGGCACCGCCATTGGTGCCCGACGCGCAACCAGATAAGTAATCATCAGCTAAGCTGTGAAGATTCAGCCCGCCAGAAACACGCTATGACCATCGAAGAATTTGAACAACAACGCAAGCACCGCCTGCTTCAGGTCTTTTGGCTGACCGAAGCCGTGTTGCTGATTGAAGTCGTACACCGGTTGTATGCCGGGGCTGCGCTCGCTTGGGAGCTATCAGCTGCCCTATTCATGACAGCTTTACTGCTCAGTCCGGTCTGGTTACTGGCACAACGGGATCAACTGAAAGTCGCAACACGCTGGCTGTTGATTGGGCTGACACTGCTAGTCACAGCGCTATTGTGGGTGTTTAGTGGCCTGTCCGATGAAGCGCTGTTGGGTTATCCCTGTATTCTGGTATTTGCTGCACTGATGGGATTACGCCGTACTTTTTTGTGGCTGACCGCTTTTATGCTGCTGAATTTGCTGTTCATTGGGCTCAGCAATGACTTAGGTCTGGTGCAGCACCAGCCGATGCGCAGCACCATTCACTCCGGTGCTTTGCTGGCGATTATCCTGTTGTTGCTGGCCAGTAGTGTCTGGCGGATGATTGGTGACCTCACCAACCTGGTTCAGGCGCTGCGTACCGAAAACCATAGAGTGCATCAGTCACAACAGCAAATCCGTCAGCTGATTAACCATGATTCGCTGACCCAATTACCAAACCGGGTACTGGCCAGAGAACGCTGGGAGCAGGCCATGCAATGTTGCAGACCGCAGGATCAGTGGGTCGCACTGATGTTTATCGATTTGGATAATTTTAAACAGGTCAATGACAACCTCGGTCATCATGCCGGCGACAAATTGTTGCAAAGCGTCGCCTACCAGTTACGCAGCCATCTGCGCGGTTCTGATCTGGTCTGCCGCATCAGCGGCGATGAGTTTCTGATACTGGCGGAAGGTTTTCATCAACAAACTGAAGTGCAACAACTGGCAGAAAAATTACTGGCGGCCGTAGCAACGCCAGTCGATTTTGGCAACACCACCTTCAGTGCGACCTGTTCTATCGGTATTGCCATCGCACCACGTGACGGCACTGATTTTGATGTGTTGTGCCAGAAAGCCGACAGCGCCATGTATCAGGCCAAACATTTTGGCCGCAATCATTGGGCCTTTTACGACGCTAGTCTGGGCGCAGACAACACCGGCACTGCGCGGTAAACAGCGTAAAAATGCCCGGCCAGCAGTAAATGAAACAGTCCCAGTGCTACGTCTTCGGAAAGAGGCAACAGGCCGGACAATGGCACCGCCAGCAGCATCGTCAGAGCCAGCGTTAAACTCCGCCGCGCTGGCGCTTGCTGAATAAGCCGCAACAGCGCCAGGACCAGCATGGCATCACGCAACAGGCCTGGCAACGCAGACACCGCGGGCAATAGCGCCAGCGCCAGCCACAAACCCCAGACGCTGCCGGACAACTGCCCCCACAGCCGCAACGCCGCAGCGAGATAAAGCGGCATCACCCAACCAACCGAAATCCCTGTCAGCAGCATATGCAGCGGCACGACTGCATCAACACCGGCATAACGCAACGCGCCAACCGCCGCGTTGATAGCAACAAATACCAAAGCACCGGCCAACACCCGTTGCCAGCACTGCGCTGCCGGCGAGATGTGCCGCAGCCGCCAACACCGCAGCGCGCATAAACTGAGTGCCATCACCAGACCAACTTCTGCTGCAACTGCCAGCCACATTGTGCGTCTCCCATGATTCCTGAAAAAAACAAGGCCCCGCAGGGCCTCGTAAACGGTGTTAGAACGTCAGACCAAACTCAATGCCGTACATCCGCGGCAAGCCTGGTGTTGCTATCGGCGAACCGACCGCCATCGCCTGCCCCCCAGTCTGGATGATGTATTGCTCATCCAGCGCGTTATTGATAAAAAACGCCAGGCTAAACGGATGGTTGTCGCTTTGCCAGCTGAGCCGGGTATTGACCAGGCCAAAGCCTTTGATGGAATTGAGTGCATCATTATTCAGCCCTTTGACACTGCCCTGCTCAAACGGCAACACCGCCAGTTTCGGCCCGTCTACGCCTTCAGTGCGGTCGCCGGTGTAGCTGTAGGTCAGGTTCCAGTTAAACTGGCCATTGAGGCCGGCAAAATAATAATCCAGCAATAAACTGGCCTGATCTTCGGGCATGCCGGAAATGGGCTGGCCGACTTTACTGCCGCTGTTTTCCCAGCTGAAATATTGCCACTGGGTATATTCGGTATTGAGGTGGCCGTAGTTGGCGGTCAGCCGTAAATCGTCGGTGACCATTGCAATCAGTTCCAGCTCCACGCCTTTGCCTTCAGCATCGACGTTCCGCAGGTTGTAGGTCGGCACACCGCCCGGCGGGCCAACTAATTCCAGCTGTTGCAGGTTGGTATAGTCATATTGATAGGCGGACAGGTTCAGCCGCACTCTGTTGTCGAGCCAGGTGGATTTGACACCGATTTCGGTGTTTTTCACAGTTTCTTCTTTGACCGGCGCCGCTTCGCCCAACGTATTAAAACCACCGGCTTTAAAACCTTCAGCATAAGAGACGTAAGTCATCAGCTCAGGCGTCCACTGATAGTCCAGCACCGCCCGTGGCGTGAACTTCGACCAATCGGCGTTTTGATCCGCCGATTGCGGGATAAAAGCCACCGCCAGCGGCACTTGTCCGACATTACCAAATGGCACATTAAAGAAATTGCGCGGCACGCTATTTAAGTAAAAGTCTTTCTTATCAAAGGTATAACGACCACCCAGCGTCAGGTCCAGTTGCTCGGTCAGCGCATAAGTACCATCAAAATAAATCGCTGTGCTGGTGGTGGTGCCTTCGTTGTCGAACTGCTCCATATGCTGGCCCATCACCTTGGTCAGGTTGGCATTGACCAGCGCATTGCCGACGCTGGCCTGCGCCTGCGCAAAGCTCATGCCCTGCATCATCAACCGGCCAATTTCAGCCGCCACCGCCTGCCGCGCCGCCGCTGTGCCCATTGTCATATAAGCGCCAGCGACACCTGTGCCGAGCGGCAACATTGGTACTGAGCGCGGATCTGCGCCCATCTGCACCACAGCCAGCGCGTCAAACGTCAGCGTATTAAAAGTTGCCTGGGTGATTTGTTCGATATTTTCGCGAAACCAGTTGGCGCCTAAGGTCCATTTAAAATCATCACCATTTTGGCTTAAGCGGAATTCCTGGCTCAGCTGGTTTTGATCTTCAATCAGATTGCTGGCAAAAAAAGCACGGGCAAAAGCCGAACCGTCATCTTCCATCGCATTACCACGGTCAAACTGGCGGTAAGCAGTTAGCGAGGTGAACTGCAAACCGGACCAATCCTGTTGATATTCAACGGATAATCCGCCGGCTTCACGGGTTTCATGGCCTTCAAAATCATATTCAATCGGGCCAAACGGGTCGCCGCTGCCGTAAGCGGTATTCAGCGTCACCGCCGGCCGGCCTTGTTGATCAATATTCGAAACATCAGCACGCGCCACCAGGCTGGCACCGTTTTTTAATGTGGTTTCCAGCGAGCCACGTGCCGACCAGTCATTTTGGTTGCCGTATTTGTCTTTGCTGTTTTTCACATCAAGATAACCGTCACGTTTGTTGCGGTTAATACCGATGCGGCCATTGACGGTATCGGTCAGCGCTGCAGTGCCGGAGAATTCCATTTTTTGTTTGCCGTGGCTGCCGAGCGTGGCGCGGAACTGGCCTTCGGCATCAGCGCTGGCTGCTTTGGTGATGATATGAATAGCACCGGCCGCCGAGTTTCGGCCAAACAGCGTGCCCTGCGGGCCTTTTAATACTTCTACCCGCTCGACGTCAGTGAAGTTCATATTGGAGGTGCCGCGCCGGCCAACGTACACGCCGTCAATATAGACAGCGACGGCGGCATCAAGGCCGATACCAAAGTCGTTGGTGGAAATACCGCGAATGTTAAAAGAGGTTTGTGTTGCCGTGGCGTTGTTGGTCTCCAGACCCGGCGTGATGCGGCCCAGGTCATTGACATTGACCAACCCCATCTTATCGATATTGTCGCGGCTAAAAGCGGTGATAGCGATCGGCACCTGCTGCATGTTTTCACTGCGTTTTTGCGCTGTGACCTGAATGATTTCCAGCCCTTCTGCTTCTGCTTTGGTGTTCGTTTGTTGTGCCTGAGCGGTCTGGCTGGCCATCGCCAAACAAACGGCCAGACCAATGCGTGACATCCGCACTTTGCCCTGTTGTTGCATATCTTCCCCTGTCGTGTGGTGTGTTGGGGCTTGAGCCCCTTGTTATAGATTTTTTTGTCGGGATACCAGCCAGCGCCGCAGTGGACGGCGGCCCGTTGTTTCAGGAATTTTTGCTCTGTGTCAGCACGGCACTGCTGTGCGCCCGGGAACTAATCAGCAGCGCAACACTGACCAGCAGCAACCAGCCAAGCGCCGGCCAGGTCGCAGCTGCACCAAACCAATAGACGGCCAGCAGTACCAACCACAGATTTTTACCGCACTCAAGTCCTGCGGCCTGGCGGCGTTGTTGCTGGTAATAACCGAGGCAAAATAAGCAGAACAGAATGACGGCAGCGCCTGCCCAGATAGTGGCAACACTGAAACCAGCAGCGCTTAACAGGAAATACAGCACTAAACCAATCAGCGTCAGATGTTGCAGGAACACATAAAGCTTTTGCGCACCGCTTAACGGCGTATCAAATTTGATCTGCTGATAGGGGTTATTGAATTTACTCGGGAACTGTTTGCGCACATCGGCCGGCCGCCAGCCGGTTTTGCTAAAAAACACTTTGAATTTGTCCGCAAAGGAGCCGGTGCGCCAGCTGTCTTTCACCAGCGCCCAATAGGTATCCAGATTGGCCCAAATAGGGTTCCAGCTTTGCAGCGGTTTGGTGATGCCAAAAATCACCGGTTCTTCCGGCAGTTCGTGCTGGAAAGTACCGAACCAGCGGTCCCACAGAATAAACACACCACCGTGGTTTTTGTTCATATACAGCGGGTTTTGCGCATGATGCACGCGATGATTACTCGGCGTGACAAACACCGCTTCATACCAGTCCGGCATCCGGTTGATAAGGCGGGTATGCACCCAGAACTGATATACCAGATTCAATGAGCCGACCGTCAACAGCACTATTGGTTCGATACCAATCAGCGCCAGCGGCAGATAAAAAATAAAACTGAAAAACCCGCCACTGGACTGGCGCAGCGCCGTGCTGAGGTTGTATTCCTCACTTTGGTGATGCACCACATGACCGGCCCAGAACAGGTTAATTTCATGGCTGATGCGGTGAAACCAGTAGTAGCAGAAGTCATAAGCGACAAAGGCAAACAGATAAACCCACAGCGCTTCAGTGCCCAGGCTCCAGGGTGCCAAATGCTGAAAAATCAGCACATAAACACTGAATTGCAGCGTTTTATAAGCCAGTCCCATCACCTGGCTCATCATGCCGAGGTTCAGCGAATTAATCGCGTCGTTAAAACGATAGGTTTGTTTTTGCGCCCGCCAGTCTAAGTAAAGTTCCAGCAGAATGAGGGATAAAAATAACGGAATGGCGAACAGGATAATATTCATAGGATGCTTTTTAGTTATATGTTTAGATCCAAAATGCTCAGACCAGACTAGCCAGACCTCCGACGACTGTCCAGCCCTGAAAACGCAGATCCTATGAATTTTTTTTCGCTGCTTTTTCTGCTAGAAATTGAATTTTCCCTGCATATAAACGCACACTCGTGACAAATCTAAATCAGTTAAGATGCATGTATTAAGGCCTGCAGCGCCATCGTGACCTCGACCTGCATTGGTTTGTTGTTGGATCTCATCTGGCGAAGTTGCCGTTGCAAATATTGCTCAGCCGATAGCTTTTGCCCGAAACGCTGGCTTAATCCGGAAAGCGTTCGATATGCACTTCACCACGCCGGCCAAAATAGCTGACATGGCGGCCTGCTATCCAGACGGTGTAACCGATACAACCAGCCTGTTGCGACAGCTGTTTAAACTGCGGATACATTACATTGCCTTGCTGTGCCCCGCGGATAGCTTCACGCAGTGCGTCCACGCTGAAGGTTTCGGCAATGCCCTGCTCAGGCCTGCTGAAATCCATATCAAAAGTCGCGCCATTTGGCAGGTAATAAGTCGCGCGCCCGGCCCGGTAATCGACCTGATAGGCCTCAACCCCGGCACTGATGAGTTGGCCAATCACCTGACCAAAATGGATGCTGCCGTTGTTCGACGCAGCAAAAGTTGATTGGATCAGCGCCCGGCAACTTTCGTTGAGTGCTTGTGTCATTAATTACCTCTTTTTTAAATAAAATCAGTTGGTTGGAATTTCAGTTAGCTGATGATGCAACACCAGCGCCTGCATACTCTGCAGCAGCATTTGCTGCTCGGCCTGGGGCAGGTGACCAAAAAAATGGGCATCATTGGCATCAGCCAACGCAGCCAACACCGGCACCAGCGCCGCGCCTGAAGGCGTCAGCAGCAGATTTTGCTCGCGGGCTTTCCCCTCGGCGAGCTGGCGCACTGCATAGCCTTTTTCTTCCAGCCGGCTCATCACTTTGGAGGCCGCGCCTTTGGTCATCCCCAATGCTTCAATCAGCGCGGCAAAACTGGTGCTGGGTTGTTGCCACAAAGTGCGCAAAGCCACCCATTCGCTGAGGGTCACACCTTGTTCTTCTAAAGACTTCTGAAATCGCATCGAGACATGGTTAGAGACAAAGCGCAGCCAAAAACCGAGGTGCGCCTGGAGCGGAGCTGCTGTAGTTGTTGCTGTTTTCATTATTAGGATTCCAAGGAAACTTAAACAAGTTTAGTTTCCCTGGAAACATATGTCAATGCTAAGGTCGGAATGGCTTCGCTGGCCTGCATCCGGAACAGCTGGAAAAGGCCAACCCGTCGAAAGTGCCGCTCACGGTTTGCCGTGACTTTCCGCCAGTTGCAGCAACGCAGCCACCACAGGTTTGGCTTGCTGTTGCCGGTCAAACAACAACGGATAGTCAGTACGGCCCAGCATCGGGAAATTGTTCAGCCAACTTTCACCGTCATGCACGCCCCAAAAAGTCACGCGGCTGATACTGGCCTGATATTGTAAAAATAACCGGAACAAATCGATATATCGCTGGCGGTGCTGTGCCGCTACTGCGGCTGGCAGCCCTGCTGCATAAGGGTTTAACTGTTGCTCCAGCGCCAGCTTGTGCGAAATCTCCGCACCACCGGCCACTTGCTCTGGCCAGGGCAATACCGAGATATCGAGCTCAGTGATCATCACCTGAGTACCGGTCGCGGCAAAAGCGCGGATTGAGTCTTCCACTTCGCCCAGCGCCGGTGACAGCAGTCCGTAATGACCTTGCATACCAATACCGGCGACGCGGATGCCAGCGTCCTGCAGCTGCTTCACCAGCCGCAGCACGCCCTGGCGTTTTGCTGGTTTATACAGGTTAAAGTCGTTGTAATAGAGCTCTGTCGCGGGGTCGGCTTCCTGTGCCAACCGAAAGGCAGTCAGGATATAGTCATCACCCAAAATTTGCCGCCATTCGCTGTTACGCAGGCTACCGTCTTCATTCAGCGCTTCGTTGACCACGTCCCAGCCTTTGATTTGGCCGCGATAGCGTCCCACAATGTTTTGAATATGCCGGCTCAACCGCTTTGTTAACAGGGCTTTGCTGGCCGGCTGACCGTCCGGACCAAGGAACACCCAGGCCGGCGTTTGTTGATGCCAGAGCAAAGTATGCCCAATCACCACACTCCCCTGCGCTTTGGCCAGTTGCAGCAGCGCATCACTGCCGCTGAAATCAAACTGGCCTTCTTTGGGTTCGATATTTTCCCATTTCATTAAATTGGCGGCGGTAAGGCTATTAAAATGCTGTGCCAGTAAGGGCTGGATACTGCGCTCATCACCGCTGATTTGGGGCGCATTCAGCGCAGTGCCGAGCAAAAAATAAGGCGCAAAGGCGTGACGCAGGCCTGCGGCAGTTGCTGGCTCCACGGCTATTTGCTGAGCTGGCGTTTGTGGCGCCGGCTCACCGGCACAACCACTCAGGCCAGCCAGCAATACAGCACCAAAGACGCCCCCCAATAAAGCGCGGGCGCAAAAAGTACGGGATAAAACACGCAGTTTCATTTGAACTCCTGTGACTGCAGGCGGCGACTCTGCACCGGCCCCAGATAACCCGGCTGTAAAGCGCCGGTATCAATAGTGATTTTTTGCAGTACCACGGCCGGATCGACCAGATAAACCCTCAGTTGATGCAGACCAGGGCTGCCGACACGCAGGCGGTGCTGCAGGATGCGGATATTATCCAGCACCGACTGTTGCCAGAGTTTGTCGTTAAACCCGGTCATCAGGTCCAGCAGTTGCGGTGCTTCGTCATCCAGCGCCACGGCCAGCCGCACACCACGACCCGGCGTGATTTGCAATGCCGGTGACAGCTGAAGCTGCAGGTCAAATTCGCCGGCTTGCTGGAAATACAGCGGGAACTGCAGCTGTGGTGCTTGTTGAATGGCTGACGGACTGATGTCGGCCAGACTTGTATCGACAAGAACATCCGCTGGTGTCACTGCCACCATACTGCCGGCCTGTTCGGCCATTAAAAACCGGCCAAGACCTGCTACCTGCTGCCAATAGCGTTCGGCTGTATTGCCAGTGACCAGCGCACTGCTGGCGTTGATGGCAATATAACCATCAGCGTCGGCAAAAGGCGCGGTAGCAGTCGAAGCCAAGGCAGCTTTCAGCGCCGGCGCTTGCGCCGCCGGGCTATCCTGCGCCGTCACTTTGACTTTGGCCCAGCCATAACCGGTGCCTTTGACCCAGACTTCGGCTTGATTGAGCCCTGGCTGGGTTTTGCGCCAGTCAATACTGACGCGAAGTGAATAGGATTTAGCCACCTCGCCTTGTTGTGCGCTGATCTGCAGCCAGTCGCCTGCAGCCTTAACGGCGCTTACCACCTTGGCGGAAAACAGAAAAGGCTCACTGCCTCGGTTAAAAATCTCAATGACCCGTTGTTGTGTACCGAGCCGGTCAAAGCGCGGCAGCACCAGGCTTTGCCCTAAATCATCACTTTGCGGCCAACTCGCAGCGGAGCCTTCAGCTGCCACGCCCATATCGGCCGGGGTGATTGGCTGGTTGGTCAGTAGCACCGGCATCGTATTGGCTTCCGGATTACGCCAATACTGAAGGCCAATATGCGGCTGCGCCATCATCCGATCCCAGCGGCCCGGCTGGTCTGGTGCGGCGCCAAGCTGATGATATCGTGCCGTCAGTGCCGCATCGCGCGCAAACCAGCGCTTCACATCTGCCGCAGCGGTATTGGTTTCACGCCGGCCTTGCGCGGCCCACAACTGATTACGCGCTGTTGCGTGATACACCTCAAACAGCGCCTGCGTGGCCTGCACCGGATGGTCGACCAGCTGAATAAAAGCATCGTGCTGATTTTGCGGCAGTTTGGCCAGTAATGCTGTCGAACGAGCGGCCAGATCTGCCAGTTCCCGGCTGACCCGCGCGGCTTCGGTATTGACCAATAACGGATAACTCTGCGCCGTCATGGCTTCGGGCCGGCGCCGGCCGTTGTGGCGACTATAACCTTCTAATAAATAGGCGATTTCTTCGGCATGCTCGGGGTCAAACTGCTGCGCGGCAAAATCGCGGGCATAATGTTCGAGGTTGCCTGCAGTAAACTGCGTCGGGTTCCAGGCCATCCGCAGGAAAAAGTCGATCGGATACTCCATCGGTTTTAAATCACCGACATTGACTATCCAGATGCGGTTCGCCTGATAACGCCAGGCTAAATCCATTTGCTGCCAGATTTTGGCGATGGGTGTGGAGTTGATCCAGGTGTAAGAACGTGGCCCGCCAACATAATCAAAATGGTAATACACGCCGGCCCCGCCACTGCGGTTGCGTTCATCCGTAGTCGGTAGACGGCGTAAATGGCCGAAGTTATCATCGGACCAAAGCAAAGTCACGTCATCCGGCACCCGCATGCCGCGTTCGTAAAACCCCTGCACTTCTTTATATAAAGCCCAGACTTGCGGCACTGTGCTGATGTCCCGTTCTTTAAAGGTTTCAGTCAGAATTTGCCGCTGATCGGCGACGATGCGCTCCAAAAGGCCGATATTTTCGCCTTCACTCATCGGTTCATCTTCTTGCCCGCGCATGCCTAGCGTAAAGATGCTCTCCAAGTTTTTATGCCGCGTCGCCCCCTGTTGCCAGAACTGATAAATGGCTTCGCGGTTTTTTGAATATTCCCACGGCCCTTTGCCATAGCGGTTCCATTCTTTGTCCGCCCGCAGCATCGGCTCGTGATGGCTGTTACTCATCACAATGCCCATTTCGTCAGCGAGAATAGCGTTTTGCGGGTCATCATCGGCAAAAGCGTTATTCCACATCGCCGGCCAGAGGAAATTGGCTTTGAGCCGTAGCAGCAGCTCAAACACCTGCTGATAAAACTTGTGGTTATAGCCGCCGTATTTTTGCGTGACCCAGCTGGTTAATGCCGGGTATTCGTCATTGAGAAAAATGCCGCGGTATTTGACCATTGGCGCATCGACTTTCAGCGTGCCGGCTTTGATATACAGCGCCTTGCTGGTTTTCACCGGCACATCGGCCCACCAGACCCAGGGCGATACGCCGATCTGCTCCGCCAGGTCATAAACCCCAAAAATGGCGCCCCGTTTGTCACTACCGGCGATCACCAGCGCTCGGCTGATACCCGGCAGCGGCGCTTCAACCAAGCTGATTTGAAAAGCTTCCCAGCGGCCCTGGATGGCGCTGACATCAAGTTTGCCGCGCGTTACCAAATCTTTAAGCAGCGCCGATTGGTCCAGACTGCCGATGATCAGCGCCAGATTTGAGCCCGCATCTGCGGTCACGCTGTGAAGAACCGGCAACTGCCGGCCTGTGGCTTTGTCGATGTCCTGCTGCAAAGTGGCGACGGCACGCTGCAATCCTTTGTGATCCTGCGGGTCCAGCAGAATTTGCGCCTGCTGCGTGTCACCGACCAGCACAAAATCAGCGGCGCTGGCTGGCTGCGTCAGGACATAAGGTGCAGCTGCAACTTCAGGCTCCACGGCAACTTCAGCCGAAGCGGCTAAAGCCAGACCGCCGCTGCACCACAGGTAAAACACCGCTGCAGCAAAGACAGGATGCCGCCACGGCATCAGGGTTTATCCGTAGCAGTAGTCAGCACAGCCGGTTCCAGCCGGCTGTGCAAACCAAGCATAGTGCCAACAAAACCTTTAGCGACCTGAGTGCTAAGGATTTTGCCGTCAAACACCGTACCTTGTGGGCCTGTTACCGGCTGCCATTTAGCATGATCTCCGCCGACACCGCCAAGCGCATAGAAGAACCGCACTTCGCCTTTATCACCGCTGATTTTCAGCTGGATTTGCTGGTGCGCACCTTTCACCACCAGGCTCAACAGTTGCTGTGGCGCAGCACCTGCGGCCTGTTCGAGGAAAATCTCAGCACCATCAGCATTGCGGCGCACACCGAGATAATAGTGATATTGCTCATTCTGAAAGGCGACTAAACCGGCCGAACTACCGACTGCAGGCAGCTGCAGCGCAGTGCTGGCGTCATAATGCAGATGTTGCTGGCGCCTGGCGACAAAAGCCGGTTGCTCCAGCGTGGCCAGCGAAGCAGCCGGGTTTAACTGTAACTGCTGACCGTCCAGCTGTATTTTGGCTTTGCTGTGTTCACGTAGCTGGTACCACTGCTTGGACAAGGTCAACGTGGTGAAATCATCGCGCCAGCTGAAATTGCCGGTCAGTGGGTCGGCAACTTTCGGCATTTTTCCGACGAGGCTCGTTGGCAGCGCCGGTCGCATTGGCAGCACTTCGCCTTGCGGCAGAATCATCGGCCAGCCATCCTGCCAGCTCACCGGCAATAAAAAGGTCTCGCGACCAGCATTAAAATACTGCTCGTCATA
>CAMLRA010000104.1 GCA_946482325.1 uncultured Chromatiaceae bacterium
GCACGGTGGGCAGCAACTTTAGTCAGTGCTTTTGTCGCGATGTCCATCACATAAATCTCTGAATTGCCATCTTTTGACAAGGTCATCGCCATTTTCCGACCATCCGGCGACCATACCGGAGAACCATTAATGCCTTTAAATGATGTCAGGATACTGCGGCGAGCTGTGTAAACGTCCTGAATATAGATCTGAGATTGTTTGCGTTCAAATGTTACATAAGCCAATTTAGTACCATCCGGCGACCAGCTTGGCGACATCAGCGGCTCTTTAGCACGTAATAAAACCTGCTCATTTTCACCGTCATAGTCGGCGACCACTAACTGATAACGATATTCCTGCCGGTCACGCACTAACACGTAAGCGATTTTTGTTGAGAAAGCACCGCGTTCGCCAGTCAATTTTTCATAAATAACATCACTCATGCGATGCGCGTACTGCCGGAATTGTTTACCGGTAATGGTAATTTCGCTGGCATGCAGAATATGATTAGAGCCCCCAACGATGCGACCGGCAGCATTCATCATTGGCTGACCGACGCCGCCCTTGGCTTTTACAACATCGACCAGCTCATAGCTGATAGTGTAACGGTCCATGCCAACTTCTTTAATTGTCCCCATCACTACAGCTTCAACACCTGTGCGGTCCCAGACAGCAGCATTGAACTGGCTGCTGTTCTGTGGCTGTTGTGGCATCCGCATCGCATTGATCGGATTGAATTTGCCACTGCGCATCAGGTCGGCAGACACAATCTGGCTGATATCCTGATTCGGTTTAGTCGCACCGACAAAAGCAAAAGGTACAATAGCTACAGGGCGGGCGCTATCGACACCTTCAGTAATAATAATTTCCAATGAAGCCTGTGCACAGCTGGCGATGAATGCTGCAGCAGCAATCATGGACTTCGTTATCCATCTGAAATTCATATAGTCTCGTCTCTGTGTTATTTCTTAAACGGTAATTTCAATTCACGGAACTCCTGGTTTAAATCAGGATCTTCCGGCATTGGGAAACGACCAACCCGGTTAATTGCATTGACTGCGGCATTACACACACCTGCGTCACCGCCGACTACATTCAGGCTGGTTACAAAACCATTGCTGGCCAGTTTCAACTCGATCACGCATTCTTTGCCGTTCATCGTATCGTCAGTAAACCAGCTTTGACGGACGCGTTCGACAATCATTGCAACATATCGTTGTTTTTCTGTCAGCAGCTGCCCTTGACGGGCAGCACGGCGAGCTTCGTCCGCCTCTTCTGCCAGTTCATCCTCCAGCATCATTTCTTCTGCTGCTTTATCTAATTCTTGCTTGCGCTTTTTCTCTTCAGCTTTTTTCTTCTTCAATGCTTCAGCTTTTTTCTTGGCTTCAGCATCTTTTTTCTTTTTAAGCTCTTCTTCTTTCTTTTTCTTAGCTAGCTCTTCTTTCTTTTTCTTTTCAGCCTCAGCCTTTTTGCGCTCTTCTTCTTTTTTCTGTTTATCCAGCTTTTCTTTTTCTTTTTTCTTCTTTAACGCCAGATCAGCTTCTTCTTTTTTCTTTTTTGCTTCTTCTTGTTTCTTCTTTACCTGAATCTCTTTCTGTTCCTGAATTTTTCGCTCTTCATCAATCTTCTGTAACTCTTCCTGCGGATCTTCTTCAGGCTCCTCGGGTTTTGGCTCTGGTTTTGGCGGTTCAGGCTTAGGTTCAGGTTTTTTGCGGGTTGGCTTTTCAGCCTCTTTCAGGTTCGGATTATCCACCATGCTAGCCTGCAATGGCGCATTGGATGCCGAATACAATGGCACCACTATCACTTCGTTTTTGTCAAAAAAACTGAAATTGACAAAGAGCGCCAACAACAATGCCAGATGCAGAGACGCTGATATCTGCAGCGCCTTTTTAAACGCCGGATCCATCTTACTTAGACTCCACGTCTTCAGTCATCAATCCGACCGCAGGGGCGCCAGCTTCCTTTAACATATTAAGTAGATGGATCACTGAGTTGTAATCAACCCGGCCGTCCGCTTTGATAATAACCTGAGTACCCGGCTCTATGGTCAGAGTGCTCATCACTTCAGCCTGCAAAGCTTCGGCGTTAAACGGCCCTTTCTGCACACTGTCTTTTTCGAAATAATACAAACCAGCTTCGTCTACTGTCGCGACGATGGGGGTTTTATTGTCTTTCATCTGTTCAATGGGTTCGGCTTTCGACTTCGGCAGTTCAACCTTTACACCCTGGGTGATAATTGGCGTCGTCACCATAAAAATAACCATCAGCACCAACATCACGTCGATGTATGGGACTACGTTTATTTCCGCCACCATCCGGCGCTTCTTCCGGACGTACATTAGTGATTGTCTCCGCTGCTGACGGCCTGACGGTGCAGGATGTTTGAAAACTCTTCAACGAAGTTGGCATATGAGTTTTCCAGCTGCTCGACACTGTGTGAGAATTTGTTGTACGCGATAACGGCAGGAATCGCGGCAAACAGACCAATCGCTGTTGCGATAAGTGCTTCAGCAATCGGTGGCGCGACCATTGCTAATGTGGCTTGCTGTACTGCACCTAATGCCATAAAAGCGTTCATGATGCCCCAGACAGTTCCAAACAGACCGATATACGGGCTGATAGATCCAACAGTTGCTAAAAAAGGTAAGTGTGTTTCCAATCGTTCAACTTCACGGGATAAGCCCACACGCATCGCGCGTTGTGTACCTTCCATCACGGCTGCCGGTGAACGTGCCGAGGTCTTGTGCAGACGGGCAAACTCTTTGAAACCAGCTTTAAACAAAGCTTCCATCCCTGAGACATTGGCACGGGCGCTGACCTCATTGTAAAGCTTGGATAAATCAATACCTGACCAGAAACGGTCTTCAAATTTACGGCTCTCATCAAGCGCCTGACTCAGAGCTTTATTGCGCTGGATGATCATGGCCCAAGACACGATAGAAGCGGACATCAGGATCAACATCACAATTTTGACCACGATACTGGCTTCGAGAATAAGACTTAGGACTGAAAGCTGACCTGCCACCGGAAAACACCTCTGAACATCTGAAAATGGCTACAAATTTGGGCGCTATGATATTGGACACCCGTGTTTAACTCAACAGAACCTGCTCGGCATTTGTAAAAAAAATTCAGAACTTCACAGCAGTTGTTGGTTAATTCAACAATGAGTCAGGCCAGCTTTGCCGTAAGTTCCTGAATTCGCGATGAACAGAACTGAATTAACGATGAAACGCAGAATTCACCCGTCAAACGGCACAGTATTTTTTTTAATGTCACAATTGGTAAGACCAATTTCACAAATCGCTACAGACGCCGCCAAATATGAATCCCAGTCATTACAATTTAATATTCATGAATATTGCATGAATATTCGCATTAGTTTTTATTATCTATCTCGGCAATTTTTCTCGTTTGAAGTAAATATTCTAAATCCCTAGAATGCGCAGCGTGTTCTGCACTAGCGCAACGATTCAGACCGAGGGTGTTGAATTGTAGTGAAGATCACAGAGCGATTGGGTGTCTGGAAACAGAAACCGGGTTGCTCAACATGTTCCCTGGATTTTTTGAAGTCTTACTTCAACTTGTTGCATTGCCCGCTCCCTGAGCGGGTTTTTTTTTGGCTAAACAAAATCAGGCATTCCCATCGCAAACATGGAGAATGCCATCCTCTCCGCTCAGTTTGCTGACTGCGGCAAGTCAAGGCCAAAATGGCGATAAGCATGTTGCGACGCGATCCGCCCGCGTGGCGTACGCTGAATAAAACCTTGTTGAATCAGGTATGGTTCTATCACATCCTCAATTGTTTCTTTTTCTTCACCAATGGCGGCCGCTAAATTATCCAACCCGACCGGGCCGCCCATAAACTTCTCTATAATCGCCAGAATCAACTTACGATCCATATAATCGAAACCCTGAGCATCGACATCCACCATCAGCAAAGCCTGATTGGCAATTTCCACATCTACTTTGCCCTGAGATTTTACCTGGGCGAAGTCACGCACCCGACGCAGCAGGCGGTTTGCGATACGCGGAGTGCCGCGTGAGCGGCGGGCGATCTCCGTAGCAGCGTCGAGATCAAGCGGCAGATTTAAGAAATCTGCCGAACGCTGTACAATAGTGGCCAATTCTTCGGTTTTATAAAATTCGAGGCGCTGTACGATGCCAAAACGGTCGCGCAGCGGCGACGTCAGTGCACCAGCACGGGTAGTCGCGCCTACCAGCGTAAAAGGTGGTAAATCCAGTTTAATCGAGCGGGCGGCCGGACCTTCGCCGATCATGATATCCAGCTGATAATCTTCCATCGCCGGATACAGGATCTCTTCGACTACCGGGCTTAGGCGGTGAATTTCGTCAATAAACAGCACATCATTCGGTTCAAGATTGGTCAGAAGTGCCGCCAAATCTCCCGCTTTTTCCAGCACCGGGCCAGAAGTCTGTTTAATATTCACGCCCATTTCATTGGCGACAATCATCGCCAGTGTGGTTTTCCCCAATCCCGGCGGACCAAAGATCAATAAATGATCCAGTGGCTCGCCCCTGCCGCGGGCCGCTTCGATAAAAATCGCCATCTGGGCACGCACATGGTCTTGCCCGGTATAGTCAGCCAGCGATTTCGGCCGGATAGCGCGGTCGATCACTTCCTCTTCAATATGGGCTGTGGGAGCCACTAAGCGATCTGCTTCAATCATGGTACCGGCCTTTCGTTAAATCATTGATTTTAATGCGGCCTTAATCAGCTGCTCGCTGCTAAGCTCCGCTTTAAACACTTTTTTCACCGCAGCTGCGGCCTGCGACTGACTGTAGCCCAGGCTCAATAAAGCCCCAACGGCATCCTGCTCCGGACTATCCTGCAGCGCAAATTGCTGCACTTCGTCATCCCCTAGCACTAAATGGTCAGTCACCGGCGTATCAATATTTAATCCCCAGTCCTTTAACCTGTCACGCATTTCCACCAGCAAACGCTCAGCAGTCTTTTTGCCGACACCGGGAAGCTTCACTAAAGTACTGATATCGTTGGCCTGAACAGAACGGACAAACTGACTGGCCGTCAGGCCTGACAAAATGGTCAGCGCCATTTTCGGCCCTATGCCGTTGGCTTTGATCAACTGGCGAAACAAACTGCGCTCAGCAACTGAACTGAAGCCATATAACAACTGCGCATCCTCACGCACGACGAAATGGGTATAAATAATGGCTTCCTGCCCGGTGGCCGGTAAGCTGTAAAAACTGGTCAGTGGCAACTGCACTTCATAACCAACACCACCAACTTCCAGCAGAATTTCCGGCGCCTGTTTTTCCAGCACCACACCGCGTAAACGCCCAATCATGAATACCTGCCTGAAGAACTGAAACTGCGGAACAAACTAACACGCCCTAACGACGCAAACGCCCGCGCACTGTCTTGCTGGCCTGCCCGGCCAGATGCAATAAACTTTGCTGAGTATGCCCATGGCACAGCGCAACAGCAAGGGCGTCGGCGGCATCAGCCTGCGGGTTTGCCGGTAATTTCAGCAACGATTTCACCATATGCTGCACCTGCTCTTTCGCTGCCGCACCGGTCCCCACCACTGATTGTTTTACTTGTCGTGCTGAATATTCGTAGACATCCAGGCCAGCGAACTTGGCAGCCACTATCGCGGCGCCACGCGCCTGCCCAAGCTTTAACGCTGAATCCGGATTACGCGCCATAAACACTTGTTCAATGGCGAAGACGGTCGGCTGCGTCTGCTGAATGATTTGGCTGACGCCGTCAAAAATCTGTTTCAGCCGGTCTGGCATCTCAGTCAGCGTCATGCGGATACAACCACTGGCAATATATTCGAATTTACTGCCATGCTGCCGGATCACGCCGTAGCCGGTGAGCCGGCTGCCGGGGTCAATGCCGAGAATAATCTGCACTATTCCACCAACGCCAGTACGTCGTCAGCGATCTCTGCATTGTGATAAACGTTTTGCACGTCATCAAAATCTTCAAGCATATCAATCAGCTTAAAGAACTTAACCACAGTGTCAGCGCCGATCTCGGCTTTGGTCGACGGCACCAGACTAATTTCCGCATGCTCAGCCGTGAAACCGCCCCGCTCCAGTGCTTCTTTCACATCGACAAAAGCTTCCGGTGTGGTCAGCACTTCCGCTGAACCGTCATCGTGCATCACCACATCGTCGGCTCCTGCGTCCAGCGCCAGTTCCATTATTTGGTCTTCATTGACGCCCGGCGCAAAACTCAGCATGCCCTGGCGATTAAACAGGTAAGAAACCGAACCGTTGGTGCCAAGATTGCCGCCATATTTGGTGAAGGCGCTGCGCACGTCCTGTACTGTGCGCTTGTGGTTATCGGTCAGTGTTTCGACAATAATCGCCACGCCATTCGGACCATAGCCTTCGTACACCAATTCTTCGAAGTTTTCGCCGTCACTGTCACCGGCACCGCGTTTCACTGCGCGATCAATCACATCACGCGATAAGTTGTTGACTAAAGCTTTGGCAATGGCAGTGCGTAAACGTGGATTACCATCCGGATCCGGACCTTGTTTGGCCGCAACGGTCAACTCGCGAATCAGTTTGGTGAAAATTTTGACTTTTTTGGCATCCTGACGCGCCTTGCGGTGCTTCATATTGGCCCATTTACTATGTCCGGCCATCATGTACTCCATGGTTCAAACGGCAGCGACGCTACGCTGCCCGATGATGTCTGTTGAAGAGTGGTTGAGCAACTCATCGCGAGAAAAAACGGCGACTGATGTCGCCGCTGTTGCTGTCAGTTGCAGCAGGCGGGGCCTGCCGACAATTATTTCTGCTCTTTAATCACAACCTGCACACTGAGCTCAGCCAGCTGCTGTGGATTGGCAAAACCCGGCGCGTCGGTCAGCGGGCACGCAGCTGTCGCTGTTTTCGGGAACGCCATCACATCGCGAATCGACGTCGCGCCCGTCATCAGCATCACCAGTCGGTCCAGACCAAACGCCAGACCCGCATGCGGAGGCGCACCGTAACGCAGTGCTTCTAACAGGAAGCCAAATTTTTCGGCGGCTTCTTCATCGCTGATCCCCAGCAGTTGGAATACTTTTGCCTGCACATCCGCGGTATGAATACGTACAGAACCACCGCCTAATTCGGTACCGTTTAGCACCATATCGTAAGCATTGGACAGTAAATTACCTAAGTCTAACTCGGCCATCGGCGTATGCAGGAACGCATCGGTATCCAGGGGCGAAGTGAACGGGTGATGCACTGCAGAGAAACTGCCATCGTCGTTTTCTTCAAACATCGGGAAGTCGATGACCCACAGTGGACGCCAGCCCGGCACCGTCAGGCCCAGCTCTTCACCGAGTTTCAACCGCAGCGCGCCCATGGCTTCACACACCACTTTGTAGCGGTCTGCACCAAAGAAAATCAGATCGCCATTTTCGGCACCAGTGCGGCGCAGGATTTCCGCAATGATGTCCGGCGTCAGGAACTTCGCCACCGGCGACTGAATACCGTCCGCGCCCGCGTTGACGTCATTTACCTTCAGCCAGGCCAGGCCTTTGGCACCATAGATGCCAACAAAAGCGGTGTAACCGTCGATATCTTTGCGCGACACCTTCTCTGCTGCCCCCGGCACTTTTAACGCCACAACACGGCCTTTCGGGTCGTTGGCAGGCGCAGAGAACACTTTGAATTCAACGTCTTTGACTAAATCAGCGATATCAACAAATGACATCGGGTTCCGCAGATCCGGCTTGTCTGAACCATACAAACGCATGGCTTCGTTGTAGGTCATTTGCGGGAATTCACCGAGGTCAACCTGCAGCATTTCATTAAACAGCTGGCGCGCCATTTTTTCGGTCACGGCACGCACTTCAACTGCCGTCATAAAGCTGGTTTCGATATCGATTTGGGTGAATTCCGGCTGACGGTCAGCGCGTAAATCTTCGTCACGGAAACATTTGACGATCTGATAATAACGGTCCATGCCTGCCATCATCAGCAGTTGTTTAAACAGCTGTGGTGATTGCGGCAATGCGAAGAATTGACCTTTGTGCGTGCGGCTTGGCACCAGATAATCACGGGCGCCTTCCGGCGTCGCTTTGGTCAGGATCGGCGTTTCAATATCCATGAAACCGTGACTGTCCATAAAATTGCGTACAAAGCTGGTGACTTTGGCGCGGAATTTCAGCCGGTCGCTCATCAGCGGACGACGCAGGTCCAGATAACGATATTTCAGACGCTGTTCTTCTGAGTTGTTCTGATTAAAGTCCAGTGGCAATGCCGGTGATTTGTTCAGAATAGTCAGGCTGGATGCGTACACTTCCACTGCGCCTGTTGCCATGTCGGCGTTCACTTGAGAATCTGGGCGGGCACGCACTGAACCTTCGATTTTGACGCAAAATTCAGCGCGCAATTCAGCGGCCTGTGCAAAGAGTTCGGTTAAATCCGGGTCAAAGAACACCTGCACTAAGCCTTCGCGGTCGCGTAAATCAACAAAAATCAACCCACCTAAATCACGGCGACGGTTGACCCAACCACATAATGAAACCTGTTGACCTACGTGTTGTGCACTTAAGGCACCGCAATAATGGCTACGCATGAACTTATCCTTTAAACCGGCCGAGCTGAAATGACAGCGGAAAAATGAGCGCCAATTATATAGAAATGACCGCTAATGTCACGGCCCCAAACAGCGAAGCTGACAGAATTGCCGGTCACTGCGGTCCGCGCTGAGTTTTAACCAACACACAACCGGCACGATCAGCCATCGTGACTAAAACGATATTGGCCTTTGCCTTGTTGTTTTGCCTGATACATCAGACCGTCGGCCACCTTGAGCAGGCTTTGTGGATCAGTGCCATCATCCGGGTACATGCCAATCCCAATGCTGGCACCCACTTTGGCCTGACAAACCGACAATTGCACCGGCTGCGCCAGCTGCATCAGAATTTTTTCAGCGACCAATGCCGCATCGTCCCGATCAAGCAGCCCGGTTAACAACACCACAAATTCGTCGCCACCAAAACGCGCCACAGTGTCACTTTTCCGCACGCAGTGTTTGAGCATAGCCGCAACACGAGTCAGTAGTTCATCGCCAACATGATGGCCATGGTTATCATTGACCGCTTTAAAACCGTCTAAATCGATAAACAGTAGGGACAATTTCTCCTGATGTCGCGCATGCTGTAACACTGCCTGCTCCAGCCGTTCCTGCAACAGCGCGCGGTTCGCCAGCTGAGTCAGGTCGTCATGCGTGGCCATAAATCGCATTTTCTGTTCCATTTCACGCCGCAGCCCGACTTCACGGCGCAGTGACATATTCCAGAAGAACACTACGCCAAACAGCAGCAACCCGGCACCGACAATCTGCAGCACTAAGGTGTAGATCCGGTCCTGCGCCATTCCAGAGTCCACATCGAGCAGGAACCAGCGGTTACGGATCTCTGCGCGGTCTGCTTCGGACAAGGTCCGCAAACCCTGATCAATCGCCTGTAACAGCAACGGATAGTCTTTGCGTACAGCAAATAATGACGGCGTAACCGGCATGTCCGGCGGCAAATGCATCCGCAAGTTGCTGTATTCAGGTTTACGCAAAGTACCGCCGGCGACCATCAGCGTATCAATGGCATAATTGACACGGCCCTGTTGCAACAACTCCAGGCTTTCGTTGTAATGTGAAGTCGGTAATAACTTGATATCCGGGAACTGCTGCTGCAGTAACAGATTGATATCGTAATCTTTTTCAACAGCCACTGTGCTGCCGTTCAGTTCACGCATCGAACTGATTGCAGCCGTCTGGCCCAGGCTTAATACCGCCCACTGCGAAGGCCAGAAGTTCAGGCTGAAATCTGCTTGTTGCTTTCGCTCTGCGGTGTCCGCCATGTTGGCAATCATGTCGAGTTTATTTGCCAGAAAATCTTCCACCAGCTGTTGCCAGTCGGTGTAAGGTACGGCCGTCAGTTCTACCCCCAAGCGCTGATTGAGCTTGGTCAGGATGTCCTGAGTCACGCCTTTGAACACACCGTCAGCGTCGACAAACTCCATCGGCGGCCAATTGGCCATCACACCGACCCGGATAACGTGATGCTCTTTGAGCCATTGCTGAGTTTCACTGCTGAGTGGTACCTGCTGGCGAAAACTGTTGTAATAGCCGGTTTCAGGCCGGGTCAGCCAACGTTTCTCAATCGATTCCAGCTGGTCCTGCGTAATAGCCTGAAAGCCCTGCTTAAGTTGATCTGCTAGCTTATTGGCGTCCTCAGCCACCAGTACCTGTAGTTCACTCTGGTAACGCGGTTGCTCCAACTTTTGATAAGCATTGGCATTGGTTTGCAGTATCCGGTGTTGCATCACCAAATCAGCGATAAAGAAGCCGGCGATCTCGTTGCGCTCAAAAGCCCGCTGCATTTCTTCCAACTTTTCAAAACTGCGGATTTGCAACGCCGGGAAGTCCTGCCGTAATTTTTCGAGGTAAGCTGCTGCTGCAAAGACACCGACCGGCTGGTTCACTTGTTGTAATGCGGCCAATTGTTTACCGTTGCCGTAGTAAAAAGATGACATCAGGCGGTACACAGGCCAGACCGGCCGCACGTCTGCGGGGATTTCACTCCCAACCGGATAACCCATGTGCGCGTCGACCCGGCCCTGGCGTAACGTTTTTAATCCCTGTGTGGTCGTCTCCGGCACCATGGCGATCGGAATACCGGTTTGTTCAGACCATAACTGCCACAAGTCGACTAACAACCCTTGTGGCAGACCGTTTGGCGTGACATTCATCAGTGGCGGGTTGCCTTCGGCCATCGCGACCAGCACAGTGTTTTCATCACTGATACCGCTCAGCCAGCGTCGTTCGAGCTTTTCGGTAAAACCACTTGGCAAGGCTGCAAATGCCTGACGCAAGTGCGCAGCTAACTGATGCCGGTCTCGCTGTACCGCATAAGTTAATTCCATTTTCTGCAGCGGTAATTTGCGAAACAGTGGGAACTGTTCCTGCAGCTCTTTATAACGGGCGTAGCGCGGGCTTAACCTGTCCTGCGCGGTAAAGGCTTTAATCTCACCCTGTAACGCCGCATCGTACAGGCTGTCCTGTAAGGCAAATTCGCGGATCGTAGCCCCTGGAACCGCTTGCGCCAGCGCTGCGCCATTGGCCGACTGCCGGAGAGATCCAACGATATAAGGCTTCAGCTGTGCCAGTTGATTAACGTTATTTAAATCACGGTGCACAAAGACGTTGCTGTACACATCCACCAGTGTTGGCCCCAGCAAATACTGCTGCTCACGTTCTGCACTGCGATTAAGTCCGGCAATCACATCGATTTTGCTCTGCTCCAGCGCATGGGCTAATTCGGTCCGATCTAAGATCTGCAGTTCCAGCTTTAAACCGGCAGTACTGGCCAGCTGCGTCCACAAGTCAACCAATAAACCGACTGGTTGTTGCTGATTATCAAGGTAAACATAGGGGTAAATGTCGCCATTAGTGCCAACGATAAGACGACCGGATTGCAGTGCCCGCTCCTCTGCTTTGGCATGCTGTAAGCAGCTGAACAAAACACAAAACAGCAATATGATATGCTTCAACAAATTGTACTCTCATCAGGTGCTGTCGGTCAGACCAGACTAATTATGATGTATTATCTTGGCTGCCCGATGTGGGCACATGAACACTGGCGTGGCAGTCTGTTTGATAACCACTGCCCCTCTTCTGACTTTTTAGCCCAATACAGCAGATATTTCAATGCGGTAGAAGGCAATACCACTTTCTATGCGGATCCGTCACCGGCGACTGTTTTGCGCTGGCAAAGCCAGGTGGCCCCTCAGTTCCGCTTCACGCTGAAAATCCCGAAACTGATCAGTCATCAGTTGCGTGGCGAGGCCCGCACGGCAGCGCTAAGCCGGTGGCAAGCATTGATGGCGCCTTTGCAGTCGCAGATTGGACTTTGCCATTTGCAGCTGAGCGGCCAGTATCTGGTCACGGCAGATGCTGATTTTGCCGGCTTCTTACAACAGCTGCGGCAGTTTAGCCCGGTGGCTGTGGAAGTCCGTCATCCGACACTGTTTAACAAGGGCCAGGCGGAACAGCAACTACATCAGTTGTTGCGGCAAACCGGCTGTGAGCGGGTGATTTTCGACAGCCGCGCTTTGTTTGCGCAGCCGCCCGTCACCGCAGCCCTGCAAGATGCACAGCAGAAAAAGCCCAGGTTGCCGGTGCATGTCTGCGCTCTGGGCCTCAACCCGATGTTTCGTTTTATCGGCGTATCAGATCTTGCTGCTAACCGGACCTTTTATCAGCCCTGGCTTCATAAAATGGCGCAGTGGCTGACCGAAGGCCTGACACCCTTCGTTTTTTTTCACACCGAAGATAACCAAAGTGCACCTTTATTAGCCCGGCAATTTGCCAGCGAGCTGGCAGGTCTGACAGGTGTTTCACATCCGGTGCTACAGCCCTGGCCTGTCGATTTAGCCCCGGCACAAAACACGCTGTTCTGAAACCCTGCCCAAGTGGGGCGGTTTTTGCTACTATGCACGCTGTTTCAGCCAGTCTTAATCCCGCTTTGTGATGCAGCCGATGACGCAAAAAGATGCAATTTATGCCGAGCCTTTGGCTCAGGTGCAGGATTTCTGCTTCGACGCCAATGTGGTCGAAGTATTCCCCGATATGATCCAGCGCTCAGTGCCGGGTTATCAGACCATTATTCAGACCATAGGTAAACTGACGCAGCGTTATCAGCAAAACCATAGCAACTACTACGATTTAGGTTGCTCGCTCGGCGCAGCCAGTCTGGCCATGCGACGTCAGCTCAGTGACAGCCAAAGCCGTGTCATCGCTGTCGACAATAGTCCGGCAATGGTCGAGCGCTGCCGGCTGCATTTGCAAGCGTTTCGCAGCGAAGTTCCGCTTGAGGTGCAGCTTGGGGACATCCGCGAATTAGCTATCGACAACGCGGCAATGGTGGTCAGCAATTTTACCCTGCAGTTTTTGCCCAAAGCCGACCGTGATGCCTTAGTGGCGCGCATTTATCAGGGGCTCAAACCCGGTGGGGTTTTTATTCTGTCAGAGAAAGTCATTTTTGAAGATGCACTGACACACGAATTACTCATTGATTTGCATCACGATTTTAAAAGGGCTAACGGCTATTCCGAACTGGAGATCAGCCAAAAACGCACAGCGCTGGAAAACGTGATGAAACCCGACACCATAGCCCAGCACCAACAAAGATTCAGTGCAGCTGGTTTTGCCAGCGCAACCGTGTGGTTCCAGTGTTTTAATTTCTGTTCAATGGTGGCAGTTAAACAAGGAGCCAAAGATGCAGTGGTTTAATGATTTTTATGCGCTGATAGCCAAAAGCAAGCTGGCGCCCTGGCTCAACGTGCTGCCGGCACAGCTCAGCCATTGGTATAAAGACGCGCTGCATGGCGATTTTAAACAATGGCAAAAAGTACTGGACCATTTACCCAAGACGCAAACTACCCAGGTCAACCTGCAAAGCGCTGTGGCCATTGGCAAAGCGGATGAGTTATCCGACGGTGCCCGTCAACGCCTGGAAGTCTTACTCAAACAATTAATGCCGTGGCGTAAAGGCCCATTTGACATTCACGGCCTGCGGATTGATACCGAATGGCGCAGCGACTGGAAATGGGACCGGGTGCTACCGCATCTGGCACCGCTGCAGCACCGCACTGTGCTCGATGTCGGCTGTGGCAGTGGTTATCACCTGTGGCGCATGCGCGGTGCGGGCGCTGAACTGGTAGTGGGCATCGACCCCAGCCAGTTGTTTTTCTGCCAGTTTCAGGCAATTAAACATTTTCATCCGGACCCGGCGGTACATTTGCTGCCGATCGGCATCGATGCCATGCCGGAGCTGAAAAGTTTTGATACGGTCTTTTCAATGGGCGTGCTGTACCATCGCCGTTCGCCGCTGGATTTCCTGCAGCAACTGAAAAATCAGCTTAGACCGGGCGGCCAGCTGGTGTTGGAAACGCTGGTGGTGCCGGGTGATGCCCAGACAGTGCTGGTGCCGACGGATCGCTACGCCAAAATGCGTAACGTCTGGTTTATTCCAAGCACTGCCGCACTG
>CAMLRA010000105.1 GCA_946482325.1 uncultured Chromatiaceae bacterium
CAGCAGATGATCTCCGGCTAATGCGTAGAGTTCGAGCTTATCGTAGGCCATGCCAAGGCGCAGATGTATAGAGCCAATCGAAGCTTCATCGCCGCTGCGCTGCGCCAGTTCCAAGGCCCGGCTTAATTGCTGCTGTGCCAGTGCGAAATTATTTTGTTGCAGCGCCAGCCGGCCTGCTATGATGCGGCTTTCTAGCTCGGCATTTTCCAGCTTAAATTCAGTCGCAATAGCCACGCTGAGTTCAGCATATTTTAATGCGTTGGTAATGTCGCCCCGCTGGTTGTAGCCTTGAGCAAAACTCTCATACAGACTGGTCTGCAGTTCAGGTTTGTCATCGCCGTGATAGAGATCTAATGCAGCCTCCGCCAATTTCAGCTGTTCCAGAGCGGCTTTGCTGTCGCGGAACATGATGCCGTAAACCAGTGCTTTGTGGTGCAGTGCTTCGACTTTTTGTGCAGCAGTCAGCGTGCCAGTCAGTGCTTTATTCACTGCGCTGATGGCGCCCTCTTTGTTCAGCAACTTCATGTAACCATAGCTGAGCAGTAGCCAATATTCGGCAGTTTGCTCGGCGGCTGGCAATGCGCTGAGTTTATTAATCGTCGCTTTGGCGTCTGCTTCGATGTTTTTGCGTTCAGCCTGAAAATCCAGTGCAGTGGCATGGCCAAGCCAGAACAGGGCAGGGATCAGGCAAACTAAACGCATCAGAAGCTCCGGGAAGAGGGACAAGCTGCGATGATATTGCATGTCCGCACTGGCGTGCCAGCATTAAATGCGCGGATATTCTCAGCCAGCTGACCGACCAGCCGTTGCATCGATTCTGTCGTTGCCCATGCCAGATGCGGGCTCAGCAACAAATTTGGTAGTTGTTTCTGCAAAAACGGGTGGTTTAGATCGGGCGGCTCGCTGCAAAGTACATCTAACGCGGCACCAGCCAGCTGCTTTTGCTGTAGCGCTCTCAGTAGTGCCGCTTCATCAATCAGCGCACCGCGGGCCGTATTAATCAGTAGCGCTTGTGGTTTAAGCCAGCTCAGCTGCTCTGCGCCAAGAAGTGGTGGTGCACCAGCAATGGCCGGACAATGCAGGCTTAAAACATCTGCCTGAGCCAGCGCGTCGCGAAAGCGTACACGGCCGGGACGGATGGTCAGCGCATCCGGGCGTTCCGCCACACAGATGTGCATGCCAAAGGCCCTTGCCAAAGCCGAGGTCGCTTGTCCCAAGCCACCAAAACCAACGACTGTAAAAATTTTGCCGGCGAGACTTTGGATTGGCTGCTGATGCAGGCAAAACACCGGGCTGCGGCTCCAATCGCCGCGATATATAGCTTGTTGTTGCAACACGATCTGGTTGTTCAGCGCCAGTAACAGCGCCATGGCGTGTTGCGGTACGGCATCGAGCGCATAATCCTGTACATTACAGACTTGGATATGACGGGCCGCGGCAGCAGCCAAATCAACATTATTGGTGCCGGTGGCGGCGACACAAATCAACTGTAACTGCGGCGCCAGCGCCAGTGTGGCAGCATCAAGCAGCACTTTATTCGTAATCACCACGGTGGCCTGTTGCAGTCGAGCCGGCAGTTCCATGGCAGTGGTAGACGGATAGATGTGCAAGGTACAGCCGGGCAACTGTAATGCGGACAAATCAGCAGCGCGGAGTGTGTCCGCATCCAGCAACACTATGTGATGCATAAAAACGTTATCCATCTTCGGCAAAAGGTTGCTTTTACCAGAGCATCACTCTAAAAATAAAGCACTTTTTAAGCATTTCCGGAGCATACCTTGGCATTAGCCCGCAACAGACAATTGTGCATACAACAATGGTGGTGTCTACGCAGGGCTGGAGTGTATGCGGTACTTGTTGTTTTTTTGCTGTTTAGATCAGCGCTTGCTGATGCCAAAACTGTCACAGTGGTCGCCGGCGCCTGGGGGGATTTCACTAAAGCCGATGGCACAGGCCTGTATTTTGATGTGTTGCGTGCTGCACTGGCTGAGTCGGACATTGAACTGAATATCCGGGTCACCAACTGGAAACGTGCGAAACAAATGTTCTATGCCGGCCGCGCTGATGTGTTGCTGGCCGATTTTCGTGGCAGCGGTGACCGCCGCTTTGTGCCGCATTGGCATCTGAATATGGACCCGCCGGTGTTGCTGTTTAGTCTGCAGCAGGTGAACGATTTGCAGTCGTTAAAAGGCAAGACCGTTGGCTGGATGCTGGGCTATGACTATGGCGACTATCTGCCGGTCACGGTCAACGGGATTGAAGTGTCAGCGGAGAAACTTGGTTTTGATATGCTGCACTATGGCCGGTTAGATGCCTATATCAGCTATCAGGACAATATACCGGATGAGCTGCGCGCGCAGCTGCATCAACTGCAACTGGCGCCGCCACAGGCGCTGTACCCGGTGTTTCAGAATACATTCTCCGGCCGTCAGTTGGCTGCAGACTTTGACCGCGGTATGCAAAAGTTATATCAAAGCGGCCGCTTGCAACAGCTGTATGGGGTCCACTTCCGTCAGGCTGCATTTCCACCCGCTCAGCGATAGACCACATCCCGGTACATCGGCGCCAATTTCGCCAGCAAACGGTTTTGTGCCGCGACTGGTATCTGCTGTTCAGTCATCACTTTGATTAAATGCCCGACCAAATTGTCAAAATCGGCTTCCGTGATCTGAAAGCCGGTGTGGCTTTCCTGCATGGTTGCGCCGCTGTATTTACAAGGGCCGCCGCTCAGTTCACAGAACTGTTCAATTAACAGTTTACGGAATCTGGCGATATCGGTGTCCTTAAAGTGATGGACGATTTGCTGGTCTTGTTCAATTTCGCGTAGCAGGCCGTCTGTCAGCCGTTCCAACCCTGGGCCTGCACCCAGTTGTTGATACAGCCAGTCCTTCGGTTCGGTGTTGCTGCTACAGCCGGTCAGCACCAACAGCAGCAATGCACGGATTAAAATGCCCATGTCGACTCCAGGGCCAGATAATAGCCAGTCTGATTGTGGAAAGTAGCGATGCTACCAAGGTCAACATGGCCGGCAACAACACTCAGATGTTTATTGACGAACCAGGCGACAAACAAATCGCGCCAGTGATCTTCGCGGGCAAACGCCAGTTCATCCGGTTTTTGTTTAAACTCGGCACCCAGCGCCCATTGCGGGTTCAGCAACAGCACGGCCGAGAACTCGCCGACATACTGGTAGCCATTGTCGTTGCTGGTGCCAAAGCCCAGTAAGCCGGTTTGCAGCCCTTTGGTGGCGCGTAGTGTTGCGTTGATTAACAGATTCCGGCCCCAGACTGCATCGAGCCAGACTTTACTGGCGGCCAGATACAGGTCTGTGCCCTGGTCATCATGTGCGCCTACGGCCTGTGGCACCGCAAAATCCAGTTGTTTTTTCTGCTGCAGACCAATACTGATTTGAGGTATGGCACTGTATAGCAATTCACCGGCAATTTTGTATTTCAGGCCAATGATTTGCTGGTTCAGCTCACCACCCATGCTGTCGAGTTGCAACTGCTGACGACCCAAACTGAGTTCGTATTTGTTGTCGTAAGACAGACTGATACTGCGACTATTCAGAGTGAAGTCGTCAACACCAACCTGGCTGACGGCACCGGTGACTGACCATTGACCGGAGCTGCCATAACCGTTAATAACCGCCCAGGGGACAATACCGCCACCGGCCCCGCCTTCAATACTGGTTGCGCCGCCAGTGGCCAGCACTTTACTGCCGGTGGCAAACACCGGCAGACTGGTCAGCAGCATCATTATGGCAATCGTTAAGGTGGGGCTGCGCATCAGACCTCCGGAAACCATTGGTTATGTTGTTGCTGAAATTCGACCAGCCAGTTGGCAAAATCGGCGGCTTTGAGCGGTTTGGAGAAATAATAACCCTGCACTTTATCAATGCCGGCAGCCTGCAGTTTGGCCAGTCCCGCCAGGTTTTCCAACCCCTCGGCAGTGACCATTAAACCCAGACCATGCGCTAATTCTGTTGTGGTCTGGACTATCAATGCATCGTTATGATTATGCTCAATATCTTTAACAAAAGCCCGGTCGATTTTCACTTCGTGAACTGGTAGGCGCTTTAAATAAGCCAGAGATGACTGACCGGTACCAAAATCGTCTATTGCGAGTTCAATGCCCATTTGCCGCAGGATTTGCAGGTTCTGAATGACTTGCTGTGGGTCCTGCATCACCGCGCCCTCAGTGACTTCCAGCGCCAGCGTGGACGCAGGCAGTTGATGTTGCTGCAGCAGCGCGGCGATTTGACCCGGTAAGTCGTTGCTGAGCAAGTCATACGCCGACAGATTGACTGCCACGGTCAGCTCAATACCCTGGTCGCGCCAGCTTGCCAGCTGGCTAATCACTTGCACTATCATCCAGTCAGTCACCCGCGAAATCAGGCCGGAGTGCTCGGCCAGCCGGATAAATTCGTCCGGCGGGATAAATCCCAGTTGCGGGTGTTGCCAGCGGATCAATGCTTCAGCAGAACCGGCATGGCGCTGGCGCAGGCTGACTTTGGGCTGGTAGACGACAAACATATGGCCGGATTGCAGTGACAACGGCAAATCATGTAACAAGGTCAGTTCGCGCTGATGACTTTCATCCTGACCGGGTTGATATTCAGCAGTCAGCTGATGACTGGCTTTGGCATGGACCATGGCGATTTCGACCCGGCGCAGCGCGTCATTGGCATTGCCGGTGTGAGCCGGCACCTGATACAGCGCCAGCGCCAGTTTCAGATTCAGCCGCGAGTTTTCCAGACTAAAATCTGTCGATAACTGTTGTTGTAGCGCTGGCAGGTCGGTCAGTTGTAGCTGTGTTGGGCAAACCAACAGAAACTCATCTCCGGCTAGTCTGGCAATCATCGCTGCAGCGGGAAAAGCGTTGCGCAGGCGCTGTGCCAGCTGCTCGAGCAGCGAATCGCCATTTTTATAACCAAATGCGTCGTTGACGTGTTTGAAATCTTTGATATTCACCAGTAGCAGCCATAACGGCTGGTTACTGAGCAGTGTGGGCAGCTGCAGTTCAACCAGATAACGATTAGCCAGCCCGGTCAGAGTGTCGTGTTGTGCCTGAAATAAAATCTGTTGCTCACGCTGGCGGATGTCGTGTTGCATTTTTTGTAAAGTGTCGCTGAGCAGACCGACTTCACCGCGTTTGATGGCAGGTGGAGACAAAGCCTGTCCCAAACCGATAGCCCTGGCAAACTGTGTCAGTAGCTGCAGCGGCTCGGTAATACTGCGCGCCAGTGTCACTGCAAACAATACCGCGAGTGTTAGGCCTAAACTAAAAATCGCCAGCAATTGTGTGCGGGCTTGCTGGTAGGTCTCTTGCCAGGGTGCCGTGGATAAATGTAACAGCGCCCGAATAGTGCCAGCCCGGTCTAAAGCTTTTTGCGTCGTCAGTAACGGTTGATCCAGTACCGCTAATTGTTTATCACTGCTCATGCTGGTCAGGTTGTCGTGTATGCCGGGCGGCAACGTACTCGCCAGCAGCTCTGCATCAGGCGTACCGCTGGCAAACACAAAACTGATGTCGAGGTCAGTGAGGGCTTTAATCTGATTGGCGAGCGCGTTGTCGAGCGAAAATCCCATCGCCACCCAGGCGATCAGTTGCGGTGCTTTCACCGGCACCATCACCATTTGATAGGCCTGATCACCGATATGCACGATATCCGACACAGAGTCTTGTCCGGACAGCCGCATATCTTTGAACAACTGACTGATTTGACTTTGACTGACTTGCTGACCACTACTGGCAATTAAATCGCCTTGTGGCGTCAGTAACACGGTTAAAGTTGCATCAATGCGACTGCCATGATTCTCCAGCACTGAGGCGATAGTATCCTGCTCACGCAGCGCAACGGCCTGCCGGAAGCCGAAGTCGCTGGCAACCAGACGGACGGAATTGCCAAGCTGAGTGGCTCTGTTGCTTAACGCTTCCTGGAAAACCCGGCTGGCTACATCCAATGCCTGGCGCGCCTGAGTGGCACTGTCACGTTGCATAGCGCCGAGCGCTGCATAACCCATAGCAACCGTCATAAAGGCCAGCATGCCAAGCAACAACAGAATGAGTCGACTACGCAACGAATCTAACATGCAACCTCAGCAAGGTGGTTCAGTTTATCTCACGGGGCCGTCGCGATCAAAGACACTGATTGTTCAATTGATACAACGAATTAAAGCATTTTTATCTGCTGGGATAAAGCCTAAAACCATAGCAGGAATTTGCGTTGGGCTCAAAGTTCTCCGTCAGAATAGCCATCTGACGGGATCAGTGGTGCAGATGACCGGGAGATTGGCACATTGTGGTTTTGACCGATAAAAAAAGCCGGCAGATGCCGGCTTCTCAATACGGGGAGCTCTCTTAGTTGCGACGACGCAGCATCAGCAGTGCCGGTAACAGCAGCAGGGCTGTTGCCGGTGCCGGTACGGCCGGACCCGCCACATTGACTGCTGCCGGGTCGATGCTGAAATCTTTGACTTGTTCACCCCAGGCATCGGTCAGCTCGATGTTGTTCAACAACAGCTTGTGCAGGCCGCCGCCAAGCGCTTTAAATGTCACAGTCGCCAGAGTGAAATCCGGACCTTGTACACCGGCCAGGTCCCAGGCGAAGTCAAACAGGTTCATTTCGCTGATTGTCAGTGTGCTGCCGTTTTTGCTGTATTCACCGAAGTTTGGGTCAACCGGCGAAAAGTGCGGGCCAAAAGTGACAGCTTCAAAACCCAGCGCTGCTGACCAGTAGCTCAGGTCCAGTTTAAAACCAGCCAGACCATCGGTATAACCCTGCAGACGGATTTGCGCCTGCACCAGGTCATTTTTCTGATACTGAGCTTTGTCCAGTTCCACTTTGATCACTGCGGCCTGACTGCCAAACGCCAGACACAGAGCAAACAACGCAATTAACTTCTTCATATTAAATTCCTTCAACAACAATTGATTGAGTGATTATTTGATAGCGCAACGGGCATAAGTACAGAGTGTTGCCATCGCACGGGCGTCACTGCTTGAAACCACACCATCTTTGTTAAAATCGTATTCCAGACCCAGTTTTACACCTGATTTCAGCAGGTTGTTAAACAACGTGATGTCGTTGTTGTCGACGTCACCGTCTTTATCCAGATCGGCCGGATTAGCATTGACCAGCGCCAGTTCAACCACTACCGGGTCATGGTCAGAACCGCGGAATGGCGTCGGTTGATAGAAATCGGCCTGCTGCTGCACGGTTTTATCTTCCATGTTGTAATCAAATACCGTGCTTTCGTCGGCGTTGATATGCCATTCCATCGCATAAGTCACTTGCGGTGACAGCGCGGCGCTGGCTAACGCATGGTCCAGATAACCACTTTCGCCACCAAACAGGTAAGAGTAACCACGGTTGCCCTGGAATTTCTCCACCAGATTGACGAAGCCTTTACCGGTTAGCGTGACAATCGGATCTTCTTTGGCATAAGCGTTTAAGTCACCCATGATCAACACGTCTTTGTCAGCAGAACCGGTTGGATTGGTTGCCAGCCATGCGGTCAGCTCAGTAGCCGCCTGCACGCGGGTCGCATTCCAGCAGCTCTGGCCGTCTTTGAAATCGCGGTCAGGGTTGGTAGAACCACTTGGGCAGCTGCCTTTTGACTTGAAGTGGTTCACGGCGAAAGTGAAGACTTCATTATTGGATTTTTGCTTGAAGGTTTGTACCAGTGGCTGACGGTTACCATAACCAAACACGCCGGTGCTGATGGTGACGGCATTGCCGACCGGCGTCACTTTGGCAGGTTTGTATAACATGCCCACGCTGATCTCATCAGTACCCAACTGGGTGGTACCCGGCACCTGGACATACTGGTAAGTACCAGCGCCAAGCTGCTGATTGAGACGGCTGACCAAATCTACGATAGCACTTTGGCTGCCGTAACCGTCGTTTTCAATTTCCATCAGACCCACCACATCGGCGTTGATGCTGCTTAACGCAGCAACGATTTTGTTGGCCTGACGTTCAAATTCGACTGCAGTAGAAGCACCACGTGAAGTTGGGAAACCACCGCCGAAACCATCGCCATTGAAGTAGTTCAGCACGTTGGCGCTGGCGACTTTCAGGTTGCCCAGGTTACGCAGCACTGGTTGTTCTTCGCGTGGATTGCTGGCGTTAAACTGCACAGAACCTTCCGGCAGTAACCGCCAGGCGCTGAAGCTGTAATCCAGAATACCGCTTAAGTTGGCATTGACGCTGTCGCCAACCCGCACCGGGTTATTCATATTGAGGCCTGGTGCCGGATAAATGATGTTGGCCGGGTTTTTGCCGTTGGCCAGGTCGTCCAGCACAATTTTGCTGCGGCTGTTTTGCGAAGCCAGCGCCACAGCTTCAGGTGTGCCCGGGCGGAATTGGTTGGTTGGCGTGAACAGGCGCTGTGGCGCTAAAGTCAGTTCGCCATAAGTGCCGAGGTTGTAGTGATCAGCCACGACCAGTTGTTGCGGGAAGGTCACCTGCATACTTTCCAGATTTTCCCACACGCTGAGGTTGCTGACCGGCAGAGTCACGCTGACTGCCTGTGGTACTGTGGCTGTGCCACAGGCCTGCAGGCCGCTGCGGCGGATTTGGGTTTTAGTAAAGTATTCTTCTACTTTACCCAGAACCCGTACTTTGTCACCAACGGCCGGATAATCAGTAGCCGTATCGTTGTAAACAAAAATACCTTCTGAAGTCGCCGGGTTGTTGTCCGAATCGCTGGCTTCTTCCTGGATATAAAAACCAGTGGCAAATGCAGTGACACGGCTGACTACCGCTTCAACAACCACAGTTTTGCCGGCTTCCGGAGAAGCAGCACCGCTGCCCTGTACAGCGCTAATCAGCGTCGCACTGTCGCCGCAGTTACCAATGACCGGGCCCACTGGTGGAACTACCACACCGCCGCCACCACTGCCAGAACCGGTATGTGCTCCCAGGTTGGCAAAATCGTCTTTGGCGTAAAAATCCCATTCCAGACTTGGATCAAAGGCATCGCTGCCGTTGATGTCACCCTGGGTCACGCTGGCCTTACGGACCAAAGTGCGATCATGGGTGAAATTATTGTTGCTGCCCCATGAAGTGCCCGGGTCGAAGCCAATTTGACCGAATACGTCAATTAAATCATTGCCTTTATACAGGGCGATGGCATCGTCACCATTAAAATTGCTGGTACCAAACGTCATGTTGCTTTTGGCGGCAAGTGCTGCGGCTGAGCCCGTATCTGTGATGACTAAAGTGCTTTTGGCGGCCAAGGTGCCGCTCAGCGTGACGGTTTTGCCTGCGGTAACAGCACCGTTGGAAAACACTTTGATCGAATAACCGCTCAGATCCAGCGCAACATCAGCCGGGTTGTAGATCTCCAGCGCTTTATTGTTTGATGAGCCTTCTACATATTCAGAGATAAAAGGTTCTGCATGTACTGCCGGGGCTAGCAGCATCGCCAGCAACAACGTATTTAGTTTCATGGTGACGTCCATTTGTAAGAACTTGGTGTTAGTTGTCAGTTTAGGGGCCCGGACCGTTATTGTTTTCAGTGTGCTCCGACCAGGGGCCTTGTACGTTAAATGACCTTTGTGACAATTTCAATAAACTCTTATTAAGATTTTCAGAAAACATTACAGTAGTTGTAAAATAAGTTGACACATATTTTAGCTAAGCTATTGATCTGAGAACAGGAATCCCGCAGCAATTTTATTTACACTGAAGCATGAATTTTTAACCGACGCAGCAGTACTGATTTGCTGCACACCAGAGGAAACCGCATGCAGGATAATCCATGGAGCAGGCTTGGACTTCGTTGTTGTGTCGCAGCGTTGGTGTGGGCTGGTTCGGCGTGTGCTGAACCAGGCCGGGCGGACCGTGGCCCCTGCAGCACTGTGCAAGACCGTCCTTGTATCGCGCTGGTACTGGGCGGTGGTGGCGCCCGCGGCGGGGCGCATGTGGCGGTGTTGCGTCAGTTAGAAGCTCAGCAAATACCGGTCGACCTGATTGTCGGTACCAGCATCGGCGCTTTTATCGGTGGGCTTTATGCGCAGGGCAAAACGCCGGCAGAAATTGAGCAGCTGTTATTGCAGCTGCCCTGGAGTGACGGTTTTCGTGACCGGGTCGACCGTGACGAGGTACCGGTGCGGCGCAAAGAGCAACGCGACCAGTTTCCGATCAATCTGGATTTAGGTGTTGGACCCGAAGGATTGCGCGTGCCGAAAGGCATTTTGCATGGTCAGGCGATGGCGGCGTTGTTACAACAGGCTTATGGTCTGGTGCCGGAGCTGGGCAGTTTTGACGAACTGGCAGTGCCGTTTCGTGCTGTGGCGACTGATCTGACCAATCGCGAAACTGTGGTGTTAAGCAGTGGCAATTTATTACACGCTGTACAGGCGTCTATGTCTATTCCGGGCGTGGTGCGGCCGATGCAGCTGCAGAACCATCTGCTGGTTGATGGTGGTGTGGCTAACAATCTGCCGGTCAGCGTTGCCAAAGCACTGGGCGCAGAGCGCATCATTGCGGTGTCTATCGATGCGCCGCTGTTATCCGGCAAAGAGCTGAACAGTGCGATGGCCATTACCGAGCAACTGACCAATTTCCTGGTGGCAGAAGCTGTCAGCGCGCAACTGGCGTTGCTCGGGCCAGATGATGTGTTGATCCAACCTGAGCTAAAAAACGTGGGGACTTTGGATTTTGACAAAGTGCCGCAGGCCATCACCGCGGGGCAAAGAGCAGTGGTGGCGGTGCGCAACCAGCTTGGCCGTCTGAGTCAGCCGGCACGGCATGCACAATGGCAACAACAGCGCCGGCAAACACCTGCCACCGTCGAACTGACCGCGGTCGCTTTAGAAAACCGTACCAACCTTGCCGATGCGTTGTTGCTGCAGCGCCTCGATATGCCGTTACAGCAGCCGGTCTCATTACAGACGCTGCAACAGGGTGTGCGGCGTATTTATGGTCTGGACACGCTGGAGCGGGTCAGCAGCACCTTACAGCCCGACGCCGCGGGCCAGCAGCGGTTGTTGCTGCGCGCCGAACCGAAAAGCTGGGGCCCGGCTTATCTGGATTTCCGTTTTCAGCTGGAAGATGATTTTGAGAATACCCATAACTATCAGCTGGCAGCGTCACATTTGTGGACCGGGCTGTCGCCTTATGGCGCTTCCTTGCAAAATGTGTTGGCTCTTGGCACTGACAAGCAGCTGGCCAGCACTTTATATTGGCCGCTCGGACTGTCCGGTTTTTTCAGCGAATGGCATGTTGAACAAAGCCGCACTGTGTTTGCGTTGGAGGATGACGCCGGCCGCTCCGGTGGCGAGCTGAATCAGCGCGAACTGGTGTTAAGCGCCGCATTGGGCTGGGAGCCAATAGACCCGCTGCAGGTTTCGGTGGGCCTACAACGGCGTGATGGCCGTTTCCGACTGCCGGCGGTGCTGGCCGGCGCACTGTCGTTTGACAGCCTGCCTTATTTGCGTCGTGGCAGTCTTTGGCAGTTCAGTTATGACACCCTGGACAGCCGCAGCTTCCCCAGTCGTGGTGTGCGTGTGGACGCCAATTGGCAACATCTCAATGACGACTATCTAAATAACCGCAGCCAGAGCCAGACTTATGGCCTGCAGGCACAGGCAGCGCGACAATGGCAGTCGCATATCCTGCGTGGCCGGCTGCGGTTTGAGCGTGCGGACGGCGCAGCAAATCTGGTAGAGCTTGACCAGTTTTCACTTGGCGGCTTGCTGAATTTATCCGGGTATCCAAAGAATTTTTTGTTTGGTTCGGAAATTCAGTTCGCCAGTCTGGTCTATCAATATCAGTTGCCGGAATCGCGGCTCAGCCTGTTTAAAGCACCGTTTTATCTTGGCACTTCGCTGGAACGGGGCCTGGTGCGCCAGTCCCGGTTCAGTGCGATACGCGATGTGCAGGCATCAGACTGGATCTGGGCCGGTAGTATTTTTGCCGGCTGGGACAGTCCGTTTGGGCCTTTATATCTGGGTTATGGGCAGGCAGAGTCGGATGCGAGCGAGCAGCCGTATCGGTTTTATTTATCATTAGGTCAGACCTTCTGATCTCAGGAGTTTTTATGCCAGCGCAGCAAATCCCAGCGCAGGACAATCAGGTGATCCTGGCGATTGATCAGGGGACGTCCTCCAGTCGTGCCATGTTGTTTGACCGCGATGGTGTGTTGCGAGCACAGGCCCAGCAAGAGCTGGCTTGCTCTTTTCCGCACAGCGGCTGGGTGGAGCAGGACGCGGAGGCTTTGTGGTTGTCGGTGCTGACTGTGTGCCGCGAAGTATTGGCGCAGGCTGATGCGTTGCAGCTGCAAGTTTGCGGCATCGGTATCACCAATCAGCGTGAAACCACCTTGCTGTGGCGGCGCGACACAGGCGAAGCGGTGGCGCCGGCCATTGTCTGGCAAGACCGCCGTACGCTGGAATATTGTCAACAATTGCAGCAACGCGGGCATCAGGGGTGGGTGAGTCAACGTACCGGCCTTTGCCTGGATCCGTATTTCTCCGCATCGAAATTACACTGGCTGCTGCAAAACCCGGCGCTGCGCCAGGCGGCAGCGCAGGGGGAGCTGGCGTTTGGCACTGTCGACAGTTTTTTATTGTGGCGACTGACCCGTGGTCGGGTGCATGCGACGGATACCACCAATGCCAGCCGGACTTTATTGCTGGATATTCACCGCCTGCAATGGGATGCCGAGTTACTGGAGCTATTTGATATCCCGGCGGCCTTGTTACCGGAAGTGCGGCAAAGTGCCGATGATTATGGCGCCAGCGATGCGCATTGGTTTGGCCGGCCCTTGCCGATAGTGGCAGTGGCTGGCGACCAGCAGGCGGCGGCTATCGGTCAGGGCTGTGTGCGCGCCGGCGGTTTAAAAAGTACTTATGGCACTGGTTGTTTTGCCCTGCTCAATACCGGCGAAAAGCTGCTGCAATCCCAGCATCAACTGCTCAGCACTGTCGCCTGCACAGTGCAGGGCCAGACGCAGTATGCGCTGGAAGGTGCGATATTTGTCGCCGGTGCGGCGGTGAAATGGCTGCGCGACCAGCTCGGCCTGATCCGCCATGCCAATGAAACCGAAACTCTGGCGGCCAGCTTAGCGGATAACGGCGGCGTTTATCTGGTACCGGCTTTTACCGGTCTTGGCGCGCCATATTGGCGACCTGAGTTAAAAGCCCAGTGGTCCGGTTTAACACTCGGCACCGGCAAAGCGCATCTGGCGCGGGCGGTACTGGAAGCCGTGGCCTATCAGACCGCAGACCTGTTGCAGGCCATGCGTGCGGATGGTGCCGCGCTGTTAAGCCTGCAGGTCGACGGCGGTATGGTCAATAACAGCTGGTTTTGTCAGTTCCTGGCCGATGTGCTGAATATCCATGTGATGCGGCCACTTCAGACCGAAACCACGGCTTTTGGCGTGGCCTTATTGGCGGGGATCCAGCTTGGCTGGTATGCCGATTTGGACGCGTTGCCGGCACTGGTGCGGGCTGAGTCTTGGTTTTATCCGCAGTGCAGCAGCGGTCAGCGGGCGGAACTGCTGGCCGGCTGGCAGCGGGCTGTGGCTGCACTGCTGTCGGCAGAGGTGCGCTGATGTTGTTGAAATACCTGCAAAATGTGCAACAAGGTAAACCGGTTAATTACCAAAAAATGCTGGCGTTATTGCCGCCGGCCTTTTATCAGCGGCGCACTGAACTGTTTAAAGTTAAAGCCAGTGGCGCCGGCAAATGGCAGGTCAGTATTGCCGATACAGCATTGTTTGACGCCTTGCTGCAAAGTGCCGTCACGCCGGCAGACCGGGTCACGGCCAGTTTGCAGGGCGATTCGCACCGGGTGCAAACTTC
>CAMLRA010000106.1 GCA_946482325.1 uncultured Chromatiaceae bacterium
TCGCATTTACGTTTTGTGGTGCATATTGCCCGCAGCTACTCAGGCTACGGTTTACCGATTGGTGACCTGGTGCAGGAAGGCAATATCGGTCTGATGAAGGCGGTGAAACGCTTTGACCCGTCAGTTGGTGTGCGTTTGGTGTCTTTTGCCGTGCACTGGATCAAAGCCGAAATTCATGAGTTCGTGCTGAAAAACTGGCGCATTGTTAAAGTGGCAACCACCAAAGCCCAGCGCAAACTGTTTTTTAACCTGCGTAAATCGAAGAAAAACCTGGGCTGGTTTAGTCAGGATGAAGTGAAAAACGTCGCGGAATCTTTAGGCGTACCTGAATATGAAGTGCGGGAAATGGAAGCGCGGATGAGCAACCATGACCTGGCCTTTGATGCGCAAGACGATGATGATGACAATAACTTCAGCGCACCAGTTTATTTCCTTGACGATAAAACGTCAGACCTGGCGAACAACTTTGAAGAAGATCAAAGTGAAGGCGCCGCTTTAGAGCGGTTACAGGCCGCAGTGCGTACGCTGGACGAGCGCAGTCAGGACATTATCCGTGCCCGCTGGCTCGACAATGAAAAACTGACACTGCAGGAACTGGCTGATCGTTATCAGGTGTCCGCAGAGCGAGTGCGTCAGCTGGAAAAAAATGCCATGAAAAAACTGCATGCGGCTATGGTTGCCTGATTTTTCCTGTTGCTAAAAAAATGCCAGAGCTTGCTCTGGCATTTTTTTTAACGCAGTAACAGCGGTATCGGCGATACGGCAACCGGCGCTTCGGCCGGCTGCGGATAAAAACGTCGCCACTCAGGTTCAATGACCGGCGCTGCGGCAGGGGTGTCAAAACCTGGCAAATGCGGCAAATATGGCGGATGCCAGGGAATAAGCTCAGGCACGGGTTCCACAATCTCACTGACGACTGGCGGTTGCACAGTGGTACCCCGATCTGTGGTTACCTGCTCTGTGGTCACCGGCTCCGGCGTTTTGATCTCAGTGCTGGTTGTTTCCGCCGCTGTTGATGTGGTTGTTGGTTTTGTTTTCACTGGCTGTGGTTTAGCGGAACTTGCCGTATTGGCTATCAGCTGCGCTGGTGCTGCCGGTAAATCCAGCAATGCGGACGCCGGTACCACTTTAATGCCTTGCTGGGTCAGACGCGGCAAGTTTTTCTTCAGATAACGATAGGTTTCCGGATAAGGATGACCGATAGCCACGGCATGACCATGATGCTTCGCCAGCTGGATCAGCTGATTGAACTGGCGGTCCAGCGCTTTGTAGGATTTGTCGTTATCAAGGAATACATCACGGCTGCGGGTTTTCACGCCGTGTTTTTGGGTGGTCGCGGTGACGACACTTTTGCCGGTAGTTTTACTGTCAATAAAATACAGCCCGCGTGCTGCCACGACTTGCATGACCCAATCCATCTGCTCAGGCAATGACGTGTAAAGGCTACCCATATGGTTATTGACGCCGATGGCCTGTGGCACACTATCCAGCGCTTTATTCAGCGCTTGCTGGACCTGTTGTTTATTCATCGGCCGGCGCAGTGCGCCTTTACCGAGCAAATGATTTTGCGCAACCGCTTCCATTGGCATATGTAACATGATTTCTTTGCCATGCTGGCGGGCGAGGGCAATCATGTCGTGGCCGTTTGGCGTAAATGGCATGACAGCCACAGTCAGGGCGTAGGGCAGTCGAATAATGTCCGGGTCGACTTTCTGATAACCGATATCGTCGATAATAATCGCCACTTGCGGCGGCAGGGATTGCGCCTGCACCGGCAGCGACAAGCAACAGACAACTGAGAAAAGCTGGAAAATACGCACGCTGGAATGATTCACTGATCTTGGCAAAGCGCCGGCTGAATTTCAGGCCGGCATTATGCCTGTTGTTATGGATTTCGCAACCAGCGCAGCGGGTCTACTGCCGCACCTTTTTGCCTGATCTCAAAATAAAGCCCACTACGGTCGCGGCCACCACTTTGACCAACTAAAGCAACATGGTCGCCGTTGCGCACCACGTCACCCGGTGATTTCAGCAAACTTTGGTTATGTCCGTACAGACTCATCAGGCCATTGCCGTGGTCCAGTACTATGACCCAGCCATACCCGCGCAACCAGTCGGCATAAATCACCTGACCATCAGCGACCGCCCGCACGGGTTGACCATTGGCAGCCTGAATCAAGATACCGCTGGCCGTGGTCTGGCCGCCCTGTGCGGCGCCGAACTTCTGCACTAAAGTGCCTTGCACCGGCCAGGGCAGTTGCCCCTGTTTTTTACCTTTATAGGCCAGCCGACGGTTGGCAGCTTCAGCTTTTAATTTGGCAATGGTGCTTTGCAGGCTCTTTTCGTTATCTTTCAGATACGCCAGTTGTTGTTTCTGCTCAGCTAACAACTCGCGCAGTTTGGCCACACTTTGTTGCTGCTGGTTTTTGGCCGCGACTAAATCCTGTTGTTGCGAAGTCAGTTCGTCTAACCGCAGGCTTTGTTCGTGGCGGGTTTGTTGCTGCAGGCTGGCCAGTTGTTCCAGTTCACTGACGGTTTGTTTCAGTGCCTGCAACTGCTGGATCCGGGCATTGTTAAAGTACTGGTAATAGGTCAGCAACCGTTCCAGCTTTAACGCATCCTGCTGATTCAAAAGTAATTGGGTGTAGTCGTGACCACCAACCTGATACGCAGCTTTGACCTGAGCTGCCAGCAGCTGTTGTTGAGTTTGCCGCTGTTGCTCCAGCTGTTGCTGATGCGTTGCCAGCTCCGCCAGTTTTGCGTCCAGTGCCTGCAGTTGTTGTTGCTGCACGGCGACGGCTGCTGCCGCTTCTGCGAGCTTGGCATCAGCCTGCTTCAGCTGCTGCTCAGTGTCGCGCAGTTGCTGTTGCTGTAGTGCGCGCTGTTGTTCGGTGCGGGCAATGTCCTGCTGCACCGACTTCAGTTCCTGCCGGGCTTTGGCGGTGTCGGATTGCTGCGCCTGCGCCAACGGCGCAAGCAGCAGGCAAAGCAACAGGCTTGATATGACTACGGCAGGTTGCGCCCAATTGCGCTTCTGGGTGATCACCGCAGTTGAAACAACACTTTGCCGGTCATTTCAGCCGGTACCGGCATGCCAAGCAGGGTCAGCATTGTCGGTGCTATATCACTTAAGATACCACCATCAACCACATTCGCCGGCCGGCCAACATAAATCAGCGGCACCGGATCGGACGTATGTGCTGTGTGCGCCTGACCAGACTCATGGTCCACCATTTGCTCCGCATTGCCGTGGTCGGCGGTGATAATACATTCGCCTCCGACGGCTTCCAGAGCTGCAACGACCCGGCCAATGCAGTGGTCGACTGCTTCAACCGCTTTGACGGCCGCCGACAAAATGCCGGTATGGCCGACCATGTCGCCGTTGGGGTAGTTACAAATGATAACGTCGAACTGCTGGCTGTGAATGGCTTCGACCAGTTTGTCGGTCAGCAGCGTCGAGTTCATTTCCGGCTGCAGATCATAAGTGGCGACATTCGGCGACGGGATCAGGATGCGTTCTTCGCCCGGAAATACGTCTTCGCGACCACCGCTAAAGAAAAAGGTGACGTGGGCGTATTTTTCCGTTTCAGAGATCCGCAGCTGGGTTTTCTGATGTTTTGCCAGCCATTCACCGAGCACGTTATTCAGGCTCTCCGGCGGATAAGCGACCGGCGCTTTGATGTCGGCGGAGTATTCAGTCAGCTGGACAAAAGCACCGAGAGCCACCACACGTTTGCGGGTAAAAGCATCAAAGGTGTCTTCAGTAAAAGTACGGCTGAACTGACGGGCGCGGTCGGCACGGAAATTCATAAAAATCAGCGCATCGCCATCGTCTAATTGCACCGGCTGGCCGTCGTTGCCAACAATAGCGGTGGCTTTGACGAATTCGTCGTTTTCACCGCGCTCATAGGCAGCATGCAGGGCGGAAACGGCGTCTGTCGCGGTGTAAGCAGCGGTGCCATCGACTATCAGATCATAAGCCTGTTCCACGCGGTCCCAGCGTTTGTCACGGTCCATTGCATAATAGCGGCCGACTACGGAGGCGATTTTGCCTTTCCCCAGTTCCTGGCAGCGTTGTTGCACCCGCAATAACGAAGCCTCGGCGCTGCGTGGTGGGGTGTCGCGGCCATCGAGGAAAGCGTGCAGATAAATCTTGTCAGCCCCCTGACGGGCGGCCAGTTCAATCATCGCAATTAAATGGTCTTCATGGCTGTGTACGCCACCGGGCGATAATAAACCCATCAGATGCACGGCTTTGCCGGCTTGTACCGCAGTTTGTACGGCGCTGGTCAGCACCGGATTGGTGAAAAAGTCGCCATCAGCGATGGCTTTGGTGATGCGGGTCAGTTCCTGATACACCACACGGCCTGAGCCTAAATTAACGTGGCCGACTTCGGAGTTACCCATTTGACCGTCTGGCAGGCCTACATCCATGCCAGAACCGGAAATCAGACTATGCGGATAATCGCGCCACAACCGGTCCATCACCGGTGTATTGGCCTGAGCGATAGCGTTATCCGCCGGGTCTTCGCGATAGCCCCATCCATCCAGAATCAACAGTACCAGGGGTTTGCCAGACTTCGCCATAACTTGCTCCGCTTCTTAGTTACTTGATCTCGTTACTTGATCAACATTTTTCCCGTATCTAATCCGTGCTCATCTTACCGAAATTCAGCGGTGACTCCAATCGCTGCTGTGCAGAAACTGCGCAATCAACCGCACAAGCCGTCGGCGGACGTGCTGAGGCACCGGCGGAGGGCTGTTTTTGCCATCGAAACCCGTTATACTCCCGCGCTGATCCTGTGACCAGATGAACGGAATGTTATGCAACAATACGTCGAATTTGCCGGAAATCACCCGATTTTAGTGGTGATTTGGATAGGTCTGCTGCTGGCGATTATCGTCAGTTATATCCAGGCTATGTTTTCAAAATTGCAGTTTGTCACGCCGACTGAGCTGACATTGTTAGTCAATCGCGAAGATGCGCTGGTGCTGGATATTCGCAGCAACGATGATTTTAAACGCGGTCATATCACCGGCGCCCGCAATATTCCGCTGGCGCAACTGGCCGGCCAGATCGGCAGCCTTGAAAAGGCCAAAGACGCACCCATTATAGTGGTCTGTCAGGCTGGCATGTCCGCACAAGGGGCGGCAAAACAGTTGTCAGCTGCTGGTTTCAGCCGCGTTGCGGTGTTGACCGGCGGTATGGGTAAATGGGCTGAAGCCAGTTTACCTGTGGTAAAAAAATAACCGGAGCAGCGCGATGAGCAGTCCCAGCGTCACTATTTACACCAAAGAATATTGTCCGTATTGTGTGCGCGCAAAGGCTCTGCTCAGCCACAAAGGTGTCGAATTTCACGAAATAAAAATCGATGCTCAGCCTGAACTCAGACCGGAAATGATCACGAGAGCAGGCGGTCGCAGCACTGTGCCGCAAATCTTCATCAATGACCAACATATCGGTGGCTGTGATGACCTGCATGCGCTAGATGCGCAGGGTCGGTTAGACACACTACTACAACTTTAAGCGTATTTTCAGGGAATTATCATGGCCGACGAACAACTGAACGTAGCTGCGGAAGAGCAGCAAGTCCCATTTGCTATCCAGCGTATTTACGTCAAAGACATCTCTTTTGAGTCACCAAACGCACCGGCAATTTTCCGCAAAGAATGGCAGCCAGAAGTAAAATTAGATCTGGATACCCGCAGCGAGAAACTCGAAGACAACATGTTTGAAGTGATTCTGTCGCTGACAGTGACCACCACTGTAGGCGGCGAAACTGCCTTCCTGTGTGAAGTGCAACAAGCTGGTATCTTTGCAGTGCCAGAACTGCAGGATGCACAGATGGCCCATATGCTGGCATCGTTCTGCCCGAATATCCTGTTCCCATATGCCCGTGAAACGGTGGCAAACCTGGTGAACCGCGGTACTTTCCCACAACTGAACCTGGCTCCGGTTAACTTTGACGCGCTGTTTGCCCAATATGTGCAACAACGTCAGGCGGAAGCCCAGGCGCAATTGCCAAACTAAGCCGTCAAGCGCATGACTTTGCATTCGGCAATTACGGTATTAGGCGCCGGCTCCTACGGCACGGCGCTGGCGATCTGTCTGGCACGGAACGGTCACTCCACTTTGTTGTGGGGCCGCAACAGTGCGGATATCGCCGCCATGGCGCGGGATCGGATTAATCATCACTATTTACCGGATATTGTATTGCCGGAACAACTGGCGGTGACCGATGACCTGCAGGCGGCTGTCAAAGCCAGCCAGAACGTGCTGGTGGTCGTGCCGAGTCATGCCTTTGCTGACACTTTACGGCAAATAAAACCGTTTTTACTGCCGCACGCCCGGGTTGCCTGGGCGACCAAAGGTCTGGAGCCGGACACAGGCCGGCTGCTGCAGGATGTCGCCCGCGATATTCTCGGTGACGAAGTGTCGCTGGCGGTATTATCCGGGCCAACTTTTGCTAAAGAACTGGCAAAAGGTTTGCCGACGGCGATCTCGCTGTCGTCAACCGACGCAGAATTCATCACTGTGCTGTCAGACTTGTTGCATTGTGGCAAAACCTTCCGTGTTTATACCAATCCGGATTTTATTGGCGTGCAGCTCGGTGGCGCAGTGAAAAATGTCATCGCCATTGGCGCTGGCATGGCCGATGGCATCGGCTTTGGTGCTAATGCCCGCACCGCGCTGATTACCCGCGGGTTGACCGAAATGTGCCGGTTAGGCTGTGCTTTAGGCGCCAAAAAAGAAACTTTTATGGGTATGGCCGGTTTAGGCGATTTGGTGCTGACCTGTACCGACAACCAATCCCGTAACCGCCGTTTTGGTTTGTTACTGGGTCAGGGGGTCGGTGTCGACGACGCCATCCAGCAAATTGGTCAGGTGGTCGAAGGTTATCGCAACGCCCGCGAAGTTTATAACCTGGCAACCCGTGTCGGCGTCGAAATGCCGATCACCGAACAGATTTATCAGGTGTTGTATCAGGGCAAAGACGCCCGTGCCGCGGCACTGGATTTATTAGGTCGGGAAAAACGCGACGAATAAATCAGCTGGCCTGCTGCCATTGCTGCTGCAGGCCATACGGTAACTGCTGGCCATTAACGGGCCGCATCTTACTGAAATGTAAGCCGCGGCAACTATGGCAACCCATCACATGCAGTAAATAAGCTTGCATCTCAGTATCAACGCCTTGCACACTGACCTGTAATCCCTGATGAATCAATAGTCTGATCAGGCTGGCGCAGGCATTACGCTGTGTATCGGAATCTTCCAGCTGCTGGATCACCTGCTCCGATAGTTCTGCTGCCTGCCAATAAGGCTGCTGTAGCAGCTGCAAAGCACCAACACCATGTCCAACCTGGCCAATCATCAGGCCGAATCCTGCTGTCACCAGTGCTTCGGCCTGAGCCTTAAACCCGGCCGGGTCTTGCAGCCAGCCTTCTTCAGTCAGACACAACACAAACTGGCTGGCTTGTAGCTGATGGTCCTGTAACAGGCTTTGTAAAAAATTCAGCAGGCCACTGTGGCGAAAATTGCTCGCTGACAATTCAACTTGTACCGGCGGCAATTCGCCCAGCCGATGCCACAGTTCCAGCAACTGACAGGTCTGACAAAATGCCCAGCGCTCCAGTGCCAAAAGTTGTCCGGTTTGCTCGGCCAGTGACTTCAGATCTGCGTAGTTCAGTAAGCCCCGGCTTGGCGACCGCCAATACAATTCGAGCCGTATCGCATGTGCAACACCGCTCGTCAGCTCGATAACAGGTTGCGACCAAATCTCCAGCTGGTATTGGGTCAACGCCTGCTGCAGCTCGGCCTGCAGTTGAATGCCAGCTACTGTACTTTGGTTTTGCATTTGCCACAGGTGTAGCTTGTCCGGCACTGTGGTGGCAATCTGCAGCGCCTGGGCAGCATGAGCCTGCAGTTCGTCACTATTGGGGCCAGCATCAGGGAAAATGGCAATACCGGCGTGGCAATCCAACCGGACTTCGGCGGCAGGGATCACAAATGGCCCCTGACAAAAACTCAGAATCTCCCGGGTTAGCTGCAGAGCTTGCTGTTGTGACTGTTCGTCGTGTCCCTCCAGGCTCAGCAGTATCGCCAGCTGCTGTGGCCCCAGTCTGGCGAAGAATGCTTCCGGCGGCATTTCACTTTGCACATTTTTAACCAGTTGCTGCAACAAGCTGTCTGCTGCCGCACTGCCGAAATTACGCCGGATAGTCTGTAATTCGGTGATATCCAGCAAAACCAGTGCAAAGCTGTGATAGCGTAGCTGATGCCGGATCAACTGCTGTTGCAGCCAGTATCGCCATAGCACCTCAGCCGGCAATCCGGTGACGGGGTCAAGGCTGGCGTCGATTTGGCTTTGCATCTGGTCCAGCTCAGGTTGCAGGGAGCGCCAACGCCAAAGTAAATACTGGTGCCGATAACCGGGTATGATGCTGACCTGTAGCTGAAAGGCCTGCCTGAACTGGTCACCTATCCAGACCTGCCCCTGCCAGTGTGGACTGATTTGTAACATCGCCATGATGTCAGGGAATCCGGGATGTTGGCCGTCTGCCGAGAAAAAGAGCTCAGATGCTAAATCGGTGTGCAGCGGCGGAAAGCGGGTTTCATTATTGTGCCACAGTGGGTGGCCGTAGGAGTCTGTCAGCCGGATTGCGGCAGATTGTTGCTGCAGATAACCGAGCAATGCCTGATTTTGCAGAGGATTATGCTGCAGGGACCAGAGTCGCAGCGCCAGCGCGATGATCGTGACGGCCGCCAAAGTGGCCAGTATCAGGTAGAGCCATTCCGAGATTTCCATCTGAGCATTCCTTGCGCAATGACCTTTGCCAACTATAGAAGTCTGTCGAAAAAACCGCCACTAAGCTGCTGCAGAAAACGTTGGTTTTTAGTGACTGCGGTTTCTATGGACAGCCTCTGGGGTATAATCAGTTTTTTATCTGCGCCGGAGTCATTGTGTTTCATATCGCATTGTTTGAACCCAAAATTGCGCCAAACTGTGGCAATATTATTCGTCTGGCGGCCAATACCGGCTGTGCATTGCATTTAATTGAACCGCTGGGTTTTGATTTTGAAGAAAAAAAATTGCGCCGTGCTGGTCTCGATTATCACGATCTAGCCAATGTCACCCGGCACGCCAGTTATGCGGCCATGTTGGCTGCTGTCGCACCGTCGCGGGTGTTGGCGCTGACCACTAAAGGCAGCCGGCCGCACACTGAGTTGCAATATTTGCCGGGAGACTTGTTATTGTTTGGTTCAGAAACCTCAGGCTTACCGGACGATATTCGCAACGCTATTCCAGCCGAATTGCGGCTGCGCATTCCGATGATGCCGGACGCCCGTAGCCTGAATCTGGCCAATTCGGTTGCGATTGTCTGTTATGAAGCCTGGCGTCAACAGGGATTCACTGGTGCTTTATAACCAGCGCTTTTTCATATCCTGCACAGGAGCTTTGGATGAATAGTCAGGAATATAATCTGTGGGTGCGCCGCTCAGGCATGCTGACCATCGCTTTTGCTCTGACGATAGTTGCGATCAAACTGTTTGCCGCTATTGATACCAATGCAGCGTCCATGCTGGCGTCACTGATGGACGCGATGATGGATGTAGCGGTTTCGACACTGAATTTTATTGCACTGCGTTATGCGCTGAAACCGGCAGACGATGATCACAGATTTGGCCATGGTAAAGCCGAAGCGGTGATGGCACTGTTCCAGGCGGCCTTTCTGGCAGGTGCGGCATTTGTACTTTTGTATCAGGGCTTTAACCGGTTTTTTGTGCCGGCTCCTGTCGGTGCTATCAGCAATGGCATCTGGGCCATGGTGATTTGCAGCGGCCTGACGCTGACGTTGGTGTTGCTACAGCGCTGGATTATCAAAAAAACCGGTTCGCTCGCCGTCAACGCCGATCAGGCACATTATCGCGGCGATTTATTGATGAACGCCGCGGTGCTGCTGGCGCTGTATCTGGTGCAAAACAGCCTGTTATGGGCTGATGCGGTGATTGCAATTCTGATAGCAGGGTATTTGTTGTTTAATGCCGCCCAGCTGCTCCGCGAGAGCATGGTGCATTTGTTAGATGAAGAATTGCCGGAAGCAGAGCGGCAACGTATTCTGCAACATTTACAGCAGATGCCGGGAGTGCTGGGGGTTGAACAGTTGCGTACGCGTCGCGCAGGGCCCCGGGTGTTTGTGCAGCTGCGTTTGTTATTGCCGCAGGACTGGAGCCTGCAAAAAGCCCATCAGGTGACAGATTTGGCCGAGCAGCAAATTGCCGCTTTATATGCCGATGCCGAAGTGATTATTCATCCGGACCCGTTGCCACATGCTGTAACAGCCACTGGTTGATACGACTAAACACCTCTGAGCGTTCAGTATCAGTCCCGGCGAGCAACTCATGTCTGGCGCCGGCGATGTGCTGCAGCAGTATGCCATGCTGCTGTGCCAGGCGGGTTTGGGCGCTGTTTGCCACCACAGTATCGGCGCCGGCCTGCAGGATAAACATCGGCAGCGCCGGCCGACGGCCTTGCTGGATCTGACTACAGGCGCGCAATGCCGCATCAAGCCAGGCCCAGCTGACCCCACCAAGCTGATAAGCCGGATATTGCTGATACAGCTGACGAAACCACTGATAACGCTCCGCACTATTGGTTAAATCATTGCCTTCAAACGGCTTTGGCTGATAACGGGTCTGACCGGGTACAAACCAACCCTTGTCGCTACAACGCCGGTTCAGCTGATGCATCAGCCTGGCAAGTAACGTCGCGGCAGCTGGCACCGGGCCGAGTGGAATGCCAAACATTGGTGCACTGAATACGGCGGCATCAACCAGCGGCAACGCCGTGCTTTGCAGATAACGATACAAAATAGCACCGCCCATTGAATGGGCTAACGCCAGTATCGGCAGGTCCGTTTGACTGCGAATGTGACTGATGGCCAGTGTCAGGTCGTCAACATAGAGCTGGAAATCGGCGACATCTCCCAATTGCGGATCCGGCTCTGGCCGCTGCGCCAGGCCCTGACCGCGATGGTCCAGCACAAACACCTGATAACCACTGCACAAGGCATCCTGCGCCAGTTCGGCATACTTATGCGCTGCTTCAATCCGCCCCGGCACCAGCAACAATGCCGCTGTCGGCTTGCGCCAGGCCGGTAGTGTGGTTTTGCTGTACAGACAAAAACGCACGCCATCCCGGCCGGTCAGATCAGTGCGGCTGAATTGTTGCCAGTAATGATCCAGCTTTTGACTCACTGAAGGCGTGGCGATTTGAGCGGCACTGAATTGTGCCTGCAACGGCGGAAAATACTTCAAACAACCTGCTCCTGATGCTGAGGTAACTGCAGACAAATCTGCAGGCCACAGACTGTATCACCCTGATACAGGTTTTGTGCACTGATTTGGCCCTGATGTTGTTTCATCGCTTGCGCTGCGATAGCGAGCCCAAGGCCGGTACCACCGGCACCCGCAGTACGGGCATCGGATACGCGGTAAAAGGGTTCAAAAATTGCCTGCAAGGCACTGGATGGAATGCCGGGGCCCTGATCGTTGACACAAATCTGCACCTGTCCGTTTTGTAATTGCAGTGATAACCGGATGTTCGCTTCGGTCGGGCTGTATTTAATTGCGTTACGCAGCACGTTTTCTATCGCCCGTGCCAGCAAACGGCTATCCGCCTCAACGAGCAATTGCGCCGGTGCTTCGAGCCGCAGTTGCTGCTGTTTCGGCGCGGCTTCAATTTGGTTGACCTGAATAATTTCCTCAAGTAGTTCAACTAAATCAATATCTTGCAGCTGCAACTGATACTGGCCTGCGTCGAGCCGGCTAAAAGTTAATAACTCGTCCAGCATGCTGTCAATTTTGTCCAGTTCCTGCGATAAACGTGGTAACTGGCTACCGCCGCCCTGGCGTTGTTCCAGCGCAATGGCAAGTTGAGCGCGGGTTAACGGTGAACGTAACTCATGCGAGATGTCGCGCAGCAACCGTTGCTGGTTTTGCAGCAAAGCGCCGATTTGGCTCGCCATGGTATTAAAACCACGTGCCAATTCACCGATTTCATCACTGCGACTGGCGGCCTGAAGCACTCTGCTGGTTAAATCGCCACCGGCAAACTGCAAACTGTGCTGCTGCAATTGGCGTAAAGGCCTGGTGATAGTCAAAGCCAACCCGATACTGGCCAAAGCCGACACCAATAAAAACAGCAGCGGAATGGTTAGTTCCGGCAATTGCGCCAGACTGAACAAGCCAGGTTTTTCCGGTCGCGGTTGCTGTTGATATAACACCAGCGGCTGGCCATTCAGCCGGACAAAAAATGGCCCGGCCAGGCTAATATGGCGGTGCAGAAATAGCCGGGGTTTGTCAAATTGTGACAGTTCGGTCAGCCAGCTCTGGTCAAAGCCACGGGGCAGAATATGCGCGTTCAGAATGCGCTGACTGACCGGGTCGACCAGCAACCAGCGATTATTCTCCCGTCGGTTTAGTCGTTGCAGTAAATCTTCGACACTGTCAAAACGCTTGATGCTGTGCAACATACGCTCGGCCTGCTCGTGCACACCGGGCGGCAGCCGGCGGATCACGGTGTCGTCGAGAAAAGCTTTCGCCAGCAGCCAGGCCGAGGCAATAGTCAGCAACAACACCAGCCAGAACCAGCTGAATAGCCGGAACGCCAGATAACGCCATGGATTGACCCAGTTCAGTTGCATCAGCACTCCAGAAACAAATAGCCGCTGCCGCGCAGCGTCTGGATTTTTTCATTGCTGGCACCCTGCGCCAGCTTTTTGCGGATATTACTGACATGCATGTCGAGACTGCGGTCATATTGCTGCAACACCCGGCCCATCACTTCTTTACTGAGTTCTTCTTTACTGACCACGCGGCCGGCATGGTTCATCAGATACTCCAGCAATTGAAATTCGGTGGCAGTCAGCACAACATTGTGGCCTTCGCAGTGCACCTGACGATTTTGCCGGTTCAGTGCGACTCCGTTGAGTTCCAGCAACGGTACCTGATGCTGCACCGGTTGTTGCGCCAGTTCGACCCGGCGCAAAATCGCCCGCACTCTGGCACTGAGTTCACGTGGATTAAAAGGCTTGGCCAGATAGTCGTCCGCGCCGAGCTCCAGCCCCAGAATCCGGTCAATGTCATCGCCGCGTGCTGTTAGCATCAGTACCGGGCAATAGCTGGTCTGCCGCAACTGACGCAGCAGCGATAAGCCATCGAGCCCTGGTAACATAATATCGAGCAGAATCAACTGATAAGCACCACTTTGGGCTTTTTGCAGGCCTTTGATGCCATCTGCTGCATGGTCAAGGCTGAAACCGTCCAGCGTCAGATAGTCGGTGACCAGCTGGCTTAATTCAGCATCGTCGTCAATCAGCAGAATATTCGGATGTTGCATCTAAAACCCTCTCACTACCGCAATTAGTTCGTGCCGCCACGGCAGTTGTATCCAGTGTAAGCAGCTGACATGGCCGGACAACTGTCTTTACCAAACCTTTACCACTGCTTTGCGTTGCTTTGCAGCCCAGCGTTTATGCTTGCATCATACAAAACAGACCCCTGTTTGTAATGTCTGAACTTACGGAGAGTACAAATGAAAGCTTTAAATATCTTAGTTTTACCCGCTTTATTCGGTGCCGCATTGTTGTTAGCGCAACCGGCCTTTGCCGGCCATGGCCCACACGGTGGTGATGGAGCTACCCGGATGTTAAAAGGTCTGGATCTGACCGATACACAACGCGAACAAATCCGTGCACTGGTTGCCGCCAGCAAAGC
>CAMLRA010000107.1 GCA_946482325.1 uncultured Chromatiaceae bacterium
GTACGCATCAACATTGCTGACAAACTGTAAACGGACGTTGATATCGACACTAAGCCGGATCCCGCGCTGCTTAGCGGCCTGTAAGACTGGCAAAAGCTTGGTGGCATCCTGTGGCTCTAACGCCAGTGAGCCGGTATGCAGAATACGACAGTCTGCCGGCAACGCCGCAATCAGTTGCTCCGCGCTGTAATCACGATCGGCAATTCCCTGGCGGTACAAGCTGTAACTCGGCTGACCCTGAGCGTCAATTCGAACAAACGCAAGGGAACTGGGGGCCTTGGATGCCAGCGGAAAACCTGCACGGACACCACTGCTTTGCAGCAGCTGGCGGAAAGCATCGCCAAAAGCATCTGACGATAACGGTGACAGATAGTTGACCGGTACCTGCTGCAACGCACAGGCGATGGCCAGATTTAATGGCGAACCACCGGTTTTCGCTACAAAACGGCCGTCTGCCTCGCTGAAAATATCAATGACGTTCTCGCCAATCACCGCAATCATATTGCTCTCCTCGGATTCTGTTTCTCTGGCAGCTTAATTAATCACACGATGTTATTAAAGGGGCCGCTATAAATATTTTTTGCCCTGGGCCGCAGATCATCCTGACTGCGCGCCGTCGGTGTTTTTTCTAAATGCTAACCAATTGAAAAATAGGAATTAGGCCAGTATCGAAGCCATGGGGCGGCATTTAGCATTCAAGTTTAGCGGCCTGACTCCGATACAGCAGTATCAGCAGTTTCAGTAAGGACCGACATCATGACCGAGCATCTTCGTTTACAACGCATCCGCGACATCGGTTTCCGTTTACAGGAGCTGCAGTTAATCCGGGTGCAGGCTGGTGCTTCTTATGCAGTGTCCACGCTGAATTTTCTGTTTCAACTGTATCGGTTACCAAAACCAACAGGACTCACCCTCGAACAGGCGCTGACCCAACTCGGGACTGCAGTTATCGCCAGACATCAGTTGCCTTATGCCCGCCTCAGTGTCGATGGGGTGCTGCAATTTTTCAGTCAGCGCTTTCAGGTCAGCCACAGCGCGCTGCAACATCCCAGCTATCGCCGCCGCGAACGCCAGTCAGCGATGCTGGCACAAATCTGACTGGTCAGCAGACGCCTGAAGGCGTAGACTGCTGAAAAAAACAACAGGAATGGATACGGTGCGCAGCAACAGGATGACGCGGGGCCTGATGTTAATTGGGCTGTTTTTAGCCACAACAGTTGCAGTTGCGACTGAGCAGGTGCTTACTGCCGTTGATGGTGCCTTTATTACGCCTCCAGCCATTATCCGCGCTAAAGATCCGCTACAACAGTCCGGTTACCTCATTGATATCTATCGAGAGTTGAGTCAGCAACTGGGCATGCAACTGCAGTTAAAACCTTTTGCCCGAGCCGCCATTGCCGGCGCTTTACTGAAAAGCGAAGCCGACATCTATTGCCGTGCCAATCCGGCCTGGTATCCGGAACCCTTATTACGTTGGAGTCCGCCATTATTTGCCTATGCTGATGTCGTGCTGAGTCATCAACACTTGCAGGATTTAGCTGCATTCAGTGCTTCAGGCAGTGTTATCGCGACTGTCGCCGGTTATCAGTACCCCGAGTTAGAACCGTTGTTTCGCAATAACAAATTAAAAAGACAGGACTATTTGTCACCGGAAGAAACCGCAGCCGCTTTTTTGGCTGGCAAAGTGGATGCGGTGGTGATGTCAGAGATTGAAGCGCATTATTTATTACCGGTGAACCGGCTGCAGCAACTGGAATTGGCGCAGTATCAGGTACATTGTGTTTATTCACCGCGCTTAAAACCGCTGCAGCGCCAGCTGCTGGATAACTACATCAATGCCCGTGCCAGCCAGGGCCAGTTTAAGGCATTGTTGCATAAATACAGCTGGCAACTCAGTGTCAAACAGCAAGCAAAAACTGGTTTATAACACAATACCTGCGGCGAACTGCTGATATAAACCAACCATCTGTTGATAGTTTGCCAGACTGAGGCGGGCCGCCTGATCCCGCGCGCTAAGCAGTTCACGTTCAGCATCCAGAAGTTGCAGGAAATCCGCCATACCACTCTGGTAGCGTAATTGTGTCAGTCGCACCGCTTCGCTGCTTGCCGCAAGTTGTTGCTGCTGCAGTAACTGCGCGCGCCGGCCCTGGTTATAAGCGTCCAGACTGCCTTTGAGGTCGCGGACGACGTCAAACACCTGGGCGCGGTATTGTTGCAGCGCCACTTCAGCGCCGGCGGTGCTGGCGTCGATGCGATCGGCCACCGACCAGGGATCTGTCGCTGGCAGGCTTAAACTCGGCGCCAGGCTCCAGCTTTGTTGCTCACTACCAGTTTTGACGCTACCCAGCGAGACAAATCCAAGAAAGCCTTGCAGCGACAACTGCGGATACCAGGCGGCTTTGTCAATGGCCAGCTGGGTATGCGCTTTAGCCAGCTGCCGTTCGGCAATCGCTAAATCAGGCCTTTTGGCCAATACATCCTGCCATTGCGACAGCGCCAGCGGTTGGCTAAATTGTGGCAGACTGCGTTTGGTAAGCCGTACTTCCGTTTGTGCCGTCAGCGCAGCAAGCGCCAGCTGCGCCTGCGATTGCTGTAAGTACAGTGCCGGCAATCCGGCTTCAACCTGATAAATCTGCGCCTGCAAGCGGGTCAGTTCCAGCGCCGACGCACTGCCGGCCTCGAGCTGCGCCTGTACTATGCTACGGGTTTTCGCCAGATTGGCGAGGTTGGCCTGCGCTACATCAATTTGCAGCTGGGCGCCCAGCCAGTCGCCATAATGCCGCGCCACTTGAGTCAGTACCGCCAGTTGCAGCTCCTGCAGACGCAACACGGCAATGTCGCGGTCCTGCTGTGCTGCTTGTGCAGCGAGCGCGACTGCGCCGGATAAGTCCAGTTGCCAGCTGACACTGGCGCCTTGTTGATAGCGGCTCGATACCACACCGTCTTTGCCTTGCTGCGAACGTTCCATGCCTGCTGTTGCGGTTGGCTTTGGCAAATCATTGTCGGCGGCATCACTTTGCAGCGCGGCATAACGTTTTACATTGGCACTGGCGGCCAGCAGGCTGGCGTTTTGCGCGCCGGCTTGCTGTAACAGCGTCATCAGTTGTGGGTCGTGCAGTTGTTGCCACCAGTCAGCTGGCTTTGCCACCAGCTGATATTGCTCTGGTAAAGGTTGATCGGCGGTCAGCTGAGCCGGCACCTGATACTGGCTGTTGACACAGCCACCAAGGCTCAGGCTGAGTAGCAGAGCAAGCGCCGATGGACGAAACAATTTAGTCATGAGTCACCCCGATATGCACTGGCAGGTTGTTATCATCAGCTGTTTGCACCGGCTTTTTACCGGCCAGCATGGTGTAGAACAGTGGCGTCAGCAGCAGGCCGAATAAGGTCACGCCAATCATGCCGGCGAACACCGCCACGCCCATGGCCTGGCGCATTTCCGCGCCGGCACCGCTACTGAATACCAGCGGCACCACGCCCATCACAAAAGCAATCGACGTCATCAGAATTGGCCGTAAACGTAAACGGGCCGCTTCCTGCACCGCCTGCAGCGCGGTCATACCGTGCTGTTGTTTCTCCCGGGCGAACTCGACAATCAGGATGGCGTTTTTGGTGGCCAAACCGACCAATACAATCAAACCGATTTGGGTAAAGATGTTGTTGTCGCCGCCAAAGATCCACACGCCAATCATCGCAGACAACAGCGTCATCGGCACAATCAGCAGGATTGCGAGCGGTAAACGCAGGCTTTCATATAAGGCGGCCAGCACCATAAACACCAGCAGCAACACCAGCGGGAACACCAGATATTCGGCATGACCGGCCAAAATTTGCTGATAGGTCAGCTCAGTCCATTCATAGCTGATGCCAGGTGGCAGGGTTTCAGCCAGGATTTTTTCAATCGCCGCACGCGCTTCACCGCTGCTGTACCCCGGCGCCGGGCCACCGTTGATCTCAGCAGTGGTAAAGCCGTTGTAATGCATCACACGATCCGGGCCTGCGCTGTAATTGACATTAACAAAGCTGCCAATCGGCACCAATTCACCTTGTTGATTGTTCACTTTCAGGTTGGCGATTTGTGCCGGATCTTGCCGGAAGGCTTCATCCGCCTGCACGTTGACCTGATAAGTGCGGCCAAACTGGTTAAAGTCGTTGGCATAAGTGCCGCCTAAATAACCCTGCAACGTCGCAAACAAATCATCTAACGACACGCCCTGTGCTTTGGCTTTGACGCGGTCAACGTCCAAATCCAGTTGCGGCACATTAACCTGATAACCCGAGAACACGCCGGCCAGCTCAGGCGTTTGCCAGGCTTTCATCTGCACCGCCATCGTCACTTTGTACAGCTCTTCGTAGCCGAGGTTGGCTTTGTCTTCCAGCTGCAGGCGGAAACCGCCGATAGTGCCAAGGCCCTGCACCGGTGGCGGTGGGAATATCGCGATAAAAGCGTCCTGAATACCGGCAAACTGGGCGTTTAAGTCAGCCGCAATAGCACCGGCGGACAACGACGGGTCTTGTCGTTCACTAAAGTCTTTCAGCGGGGTAAACACAATGCCGGCGTTCGGGCTATTGGTAAAACCGTTAATCGACAGACCAGGGAAGGCAACCGAATGCGCCACGCCAGGGTGTTTCAGCGCAATTTCCGACATCTGCTTAATTACAGCTTCAGTGCGTTCCAGCGAGGCAGCGTCCGGCAACTGGGCAAAAGCCACCAGATATTGTTTGTCCTGCTGCGGCACATAACCGGTTGGGGTATTGGCAAAAATGCCGCCGGTAAGCCCCAGCAAACCTAAATACAACACGCCGGTCAGGCCACCAAAACGGATGATTTTGCTGACCGCTTTGCCATAACGTTCACTGCCACGGGCAAACAGCCGGTTAAAAGGCCGGAACACCAGACGACCGAATAATTTATCCAGCAGGACTGTCAGCTTATCCGGCGCGGCGCCATGTGGTTTTAACAGCAATGCAGCTAACGCCGGGCTTAACGTCAGCGAGTTCAGCGCGGAAATGACGGTCGAAATGGTAATGGTCAGCGCAAACTGTTTATAAAACTGGCCGGTGAGACCGGTCATAAAAGCGGTTGGCACAAACACCGCAGCCAGTACCAGCGTGGTGGCGATAATAGGGCCTGTGACTTCTTTCATCGCCTGCTGAGTCGCAGCAAGTGGCGACAAACCGGCTTCGATATTGCGTTCAACGTTTTCCACCACGACGATGGCGTCGTCGACGACAATACCAATCGCCAGCACCAGACCAAACAAGCTCAGCGCGTTTAAGGAAAAACCAAACAGGTGCATAAAGGCAAAAGTACCAATTAATGACACCGGCACTGCCACCAGCGGGATAATGGACGCGCGCCAGGTTTGCAGAAACAGCACGACGACCAGTACCACCAGCAAAATGGCTTCAAATAGGGTTTTCACCACAGCTTCAATCGAACCACGCACAAAGACCGTCGGGTCGTAGACGATGTCGTAGCTCAGGCCTTGCGGGAAATTCTGCGAAAGTTCTGCCATGCGCGCACGCACATCATCAGAGATTTGAATAGCATTCGAGCCCGATGCCTGAAACACCGGGATAGCGATAGCGTCTTTGTTATCCAGCAAAGAGCGCAGCGCATAAGAGCTGGCACCCAGCTCCAGCCGCGCCACATCTTTGAGGTAACTCAGCTCGCCATTGGCACCGGTTTTGATAATGATATTGCCGAATTCTTCGGTGGAGGTCAGCCGGCCTTTGACATTGATCAACAGCTGAAACTCGCTGCTGCCAGACGGTTGCGCGCCTAAGCTACCTGCCGCGGCTTGTTGGTTTTGCTCGCGAATTGCGTTGACGATTTGCGGTGGTGTCAGGCCCAGCGCCGCGACTTTATTCGGGTCTAACCAGACGCGCATACTGTATTCGCTGGCACCAAATAAACGCACCGCGCCTACACCTTCAATCCGCGCCAGTTCATCTTTGATGTTTTGCGCCGCATAGTTCGACAGATACAACATGTCGTAGCGGTTATCCGGTGAGGTTAAATGCACCACCATGGTTAAATCCGGTGAGGATTTTTCAGTAACAATGCCAAGCCGCTGCACTTCCTGCGGCAGACGGGGTTTGGCGCGGTCAACCCGGGCCTGTACCTGTGACTGCGCTTTGTCGACATCGCTGCCGATGGCGAAAGTGATGGTCAGCGTCATGCGGCCGTCGCTGGTTGCCTGTGAGGACATATACAGCATGTTCTCCACGCCGTTAATTTCCTGCTCCAGCGGACTGGCGACAGTGTCTGCGATGACCTTTGGGTTAGCGCCCGGATAAGTGGCAGTCACTACCACTGTAGGGGGGACTACTTCCGGGTATTCAGTGATTGGCAATTGCCAGACTGCAATGGCGCCGCTGATGACAAACAGCAGCGACAGCACAGCGGCAAATATGGGCCGGCGTAAAAAATAATTCGATAACATAACTGTGCTCTCTTATTGACCAGCGCCGCTTACGCTGCCTGAAGTCGCTGCAGGCTGTTGTGCGATGCGAAAGGGTTGTTGCTCACTGGTGAGCGCGGCGAGTTGCTGCGGCGTCGCCATTTCGACCCGGTTTGGCTCAATCACGACGCCCGGACGCACCCGTTGCAGGCCATTCACCACCACTTGCTCAGCCGGTTTCAGACCAGTTTTGATGATGCGCAGGCCACCGGTTTTTTCACCGAGCGTAACCGGGCGATAATGCAAGGTGCCTTTGGCGTCTACCACCAGCACAAAGCGGCTGGCCAAATCGGTGCCAATGGCTTTGTCGTCAACCAGCACGGCCTGATAAGGCGCGCTGCCGGTGAGTTTCAGCCGGGCGAACAAGCCGGGCAGCAGGCTGCCATCATTGTTGTCAAAGCTGGCACGGATGCGGATGGTGCCGGTCGCGGCATTTAACTGGTTGTCGATAAAGTCGATAGTGCCCTGATGGCGGAACTCGGTGCTGCCGCTCAAGGCCAACAGCACTGGCCGCTGTTGTTGCTGCAGTTGGCTGGCGGTACCGCTGGCACTGTCCAGGCCTAAATAACGCAGCAGGCTTTGCTCGTCAGCATCAAACCAGGCGTAAATGCGACCACTGGAGACCAGGCTGGTCAGCACCGACTGACCGGCATGCACATAGTTACCGGCCGTGATAAAGGCGTTCGATACTACACCGGCGATTGGCGCGCGAATTTCGGTGTAAGACAAATCCAGCTCGGCTTTTTTCAGTGCGGCTGTGGTTGCGGCCAGCTGCGCTTTGGCTTGCTCATAGCGGCTGAAGCGGCTGTCGAGTAATTCGGTCGCAATCGCATTTTGTTTTTTCAGGCTCAGCGCACGCTGATACTCACGTTCGGCCAGCGCTAAGGCACTTTTGGCTTCGCTCTGGCTGGCACTGAGGCGCGCTACTTCGGCGGCAAAAGGCGCGTTGTCGAGGCTGAATAACAAGTCACCGGCAGCAACCTTGGCACCTTCGTTGAAGTGCACTTTGGCGAGGTAACCGGACACTCGCGGCATCAGACTGACTGATTCCGGCGCCTGTAACCGGCCGGTATATTCGTCAGTTTCGCTGATTTGCTGGCTGAGTACAGTCGCCACATCCACTTTCACTGCAGCCGGGCCGCTGGCGGCAGGCGCTGCAGGTTGGCAGGCAGCGAGGACAAAGGCCGCCAGGCTGGTCAGCAGCAGGCGACGGGGCAGTTTTAACTGGGGTCTGGCCATGATCGGAAATTCCTCTTATTCAGGGTCGGTGGCTGGAAGTTTCTGGCATTACACCGGGTGAAAGTCGGTATTTGTTGACTTCTGTACTGATTGGTATAATGTACTGACCGGTAAATATATAGAAAAGCATTGCAGAGTCAATTTAATTTTGTACTGATTGGTAAAATAGTTTGGAACTTTTTCGCAGGGCAGCGATTCTGTTGGTTATAAGCAGAAAATAAGCTGTCAGTGAATAAGCAGTGCAGCCAAGGTGGAGCGTCCGCTGTTTCGGTGATAAAGCCGGACTGTTGGTCGCAGTGTTTACCGCAGTGTTTACTGCAGTGTTTACCAGGCCGGGCTGCTGCGTTATTCTCTGGCCCATGCAGATAAAGGGCGGTTGCGAGGTGGACTTCAGGTCGCCGCAGGTGCCGCCACAGAGGTAGTGATGAGTGCAAACACGCTAAACAGCACCACATGTAATAACAGTGCACCGGTCGGCCGGCCCCGCGCATTTGATTTGGAAACTGCGCTGCAAAAAGCGCTCGAAGTGTTCTGGCAAAAAGGTTATGAAGGCGCGTCTTTACCTGATCTGACTGAAGCCATGGGCATTAACAAACCAAGCCTCTATGCCGCTTTTGGCAATAAAGAGCAGTTATTTCTCAAAGCCATTGAGCGCTATGAAAACCGCCCGAGCGCGTTTTTTTATCCGTCGATGGCCGAACCCACGGCGTATCGGGTGGCAGAGCGGATTCTGCTTGGTGCAGCGGCAGAGCACAGTAATCCGCAACATCCGCCGGGATGTCTGATGGTGCAGGGCGCTTTAGCCTGCAGTGACAGCGGTCAGTCAGTGAAAGATGCTTTGATTGCACGGCGTAAAGCCGGTTTTGAACAGTTGGTGCAGCGCTTTGAGCAGGCCAAAGCAGACGGTGATTTACCTGCTGATGCCGATCCGCAAGGGCTGGCTGGTTTTATTATCACGGTACTGCAAGGTTTATCAGTACAGGCGACCAATGGTGCCTGTAGTGAGCAGCTGCATAACATCGCCCGCACTGCACTAAAAGCATTTCCGGCGCCACAAGCTTAGACGCGCACTGCGCCGGAGATGACGGTTATTACGGGGGCGGTTGTTTTAACACACGACAACCGCCGTCGAGATAAGGCCCGCTGTGTTTGACCCAGCCAGGCCCCGGCTCGGTTTGTTTGCAAATATATTTGCCGGTTTTGACACTTTGCCAGCGATACCAGAGCGCCGGTTCAGCACCGAGTCCGAACGCCAGCATCAGGAGCAATAAACCCGCACGCAGACTCAATTTTTTCTGCTTCATTGCCATTTGCCTGTACTTCGCTCATCGATCCTCTTTATCACGTAGTGTGCCGGATTGACCGCCCAGTTGTCGACGGGTACAGTCATCATGGTGACGACTCATCAGCAGTCCTGCGGAGGCCTATTCATGCGCGCTGGCTGGCTCAGCCTGATTTTTTTTCTTTGGTCTTGGACCCCGTGGGCTGATCCTGTGTTGCTGCAAGGCGTGGATTGTTGCGACCCGCGCCAGGATATCCGTGTGCTGTCCGACCCAAGTGGTGCATTGAGCTTTCGTCAGGTGAGGAATCTGCAGGCTGATTTTCAGATGCCGCTGCGGGAAGATCTCAGTTACGGCTATCGCAGCGGTGCTATCTGGTTGCATTTGCAAGTCAAATCCACTGAGCAATCGCGCTGGTGGTGGTTGTTTACCTATCCGTCGCTGGACCATCTGACACTCTATATTGAAAACAGTCAGGGCATTCGCCAGTTCCACAGTGGCGACATGGTCGCGTTGTCATCGCGCGCTCTGGTGCACCGCCAGGCGGTGTTTCCGCTCGATTTAGCCGCCGGTGATGTCACGACTTTGTGGTTGCGGGTCGAAAGTCAGGGCAGCATGACACTGCAGAACCAACTCATCAGCAATGACGAATTCATCAAACTAACCGCGGATGCTTATCTGGCGCCGGCTTTGTACTTTGGCGCTTTGCTGGCACTGGCTGGTTATAACTTATTGTTATTTCTGGTGCTCAGAGAGAAAGTGTTTTTGTGGTATGTGTTGTTTGTGCTGTGGTTCGGCGTCGGTAGTGCCTCGTTAAACGGCCTTGGCGCTATTTACCTGTGGCCCGGAGCGCTGGAACTGTCGAACCGTTTGTTGCCGGTTGGGTTTACCGTTGCCGCTCTGATGGCGGTATTGTTCACCCGGGCATTCCTTGAAACAGCGCGCTTTAGTCCCGGCTGGGACAAGTTATTGCGCCCGCTCAGCACGCTGATGTTGGTTGCGGTTGGCTTTGCCGCCTGGATGCCGGTGCAACAAGCTTTGATCGTCATGTCGCTGATCGGCATTGTCGCGGTGTTAGCGCTGACTTTGTGCGCTATCCAGAGTGTGCTGAACCGGGCTCCCGGTGCGCGCTTGTTTGCGCTGGCCTGGGCCATGCTGTTGCTCGGTACTATTGTGATGTCTCTGCGCAATCTGGGCTTGTTGCCGTCAAACTTTTTTACTATCAATGCGATGCAGCTCGGCTCAGCGTTGGAAATGCTGCTGGTGTCTTTTGGTCTGGCAGCCCGTTTTAACCAGCTGAAACTGCAGCACAGCCAGGCTCAGCAGCAGGCGCTGGATGCCCAGCAGCAACTGGTGCAACAATTGCGCGAACATGAAAATCAGCTGGCGCAGAAAGTGGCAGAGCGCACCGCTGAACTGGAACAGATGAATGAAAAACTGCAGCGGCTGGCGACTACAGATCCGCTGACGGGCCTTGCCAACCGCAATGCCATGTATCAGCAGCTCAGTCAGGCGATGGCGCGGGCGAAACGGCAGGGTTCCAGTCTGGCTTTGTTATATCTGGACCTCGATGGCTTTAAGACGGTCAATGACCAGTTTGGGCATCTGGCCGGTGACAAAGTGCTGTTTGAAGTCAGTGAGCGGCTACGCGATGCAGTGCGGGAAACCGATCTGATTTGCCGGATTGGCGGGGACGAGTTTTTGCTGATTTGTGAGGGGCTGACGCAAGGCGCGATTCTGGTGCAGCTAACGGAACGACTGTTACAGCATGTGCAGCAGCCGTTTTATCATGGTACAGCGCAAATCAGGCTTGGCGTCAGCATCGGCGTGGCAATTAGCAGAGCCGGTGAAACCGCAGCCGAAGCGCTGATTGATGCCGCAGATCGTGCCATGTACGATGCCAAAGCGGCGGGTAAAAATTGTGTGCAGCTGGCCAGTGATTTTGCCTGACACAACAGATAAAAAAAGCGGCAAAATTGCCGCTTTTTTATCTGGAAAACAAAAGTTTAAGCTGTTGCGGCAGGCAGACGCGCAATCAGTGCACCAATGCGTTCCAGTGAAGTGAAGTGCGCATAAATTGCCGGTAACACACCAAACTTACGTAACTGCAGGAATTGCTCGTCGCTTAATGCGTCGAATTTTTCCCGGTCAATCACATGGAAACCATTCAGGCGGCGCTCGTTGCCTGCCAGGTCGCGGTATTGCAGACCATCGGCTTTAAAAAGGCCCATCTCAGTGATTTGGTTCAGGATGTTGCGGCTGACGGTATTGGCGTCGATGTAATCTTTGAAGAAAGCGTTGATGCCGTCGAAAAATTCAGTGGCTTTGCCTTCTGCATCAAACAGCGCCTGACCTTCAGTACGGCTGACGTTGTCTGCTTGTTCGTTGACACACAGGATTAACTGCTCGTCATTAGCCTGAGCGAGCGTGAACGGGTAAGCCCGGATACCGGCAGGAACATATTCACCTTTCCACTCGCCATCTTGCAGGAACAGGTTTTGCGCCTCTTGCAGACCAAAGACCGCGACCGGGTTGTAGACTTCGGCGTCGCCGGCTTTTAAAAAGAAAATTGGATAAAACGGCGCAGCGGCAGTGAATTCCTGCAGCATTAATGGCGCGACGTGACGGTTTTCCAGGATTTCAACGGAGAATTTTGGCAGGATACGCAGATCTTTGTGTTGGTCCTGGGTCAGGGCGACTGGTTGAGCGAGCATGTTACTACTTCCTTTGGATCTTGTCTGAGGCCAGCATTGGCGGGCGTCCGCCGGTGGCCGGTTTTTATAAAGTCGCAAGCACCATACTATAAAAATATGACAGAATGCCAGCGCCGTTCTGCAGAAAAATGTTAGCAATTTAGCAACGCCAGACCTGTGCTGTGGCGACCGGTTGAGTAACAGGCTGAATTTATGAATAATGCCGCCGTTTTCTGCGATTTCCGCCGCGAAGCTGTGACGAGGATATAACCCTGCATGATTAAAAAACTGCCGCAGAGCCAGTCACTGGCCGTTGTCTTGCTGCTGAGTTTACTGCTGTTGTTGTTATCACCGCAGTGGTTGGTGCTGCAACGCGGACAGGACCTGAATTTGTGGTTACGTTTTGGTCTGTTGCCAGCTGCGTTGTTGTTGCTGCTGTTGTTGTCGGTGCAGCGTTCGCCCGGCCGCTCGGTGTGGCTGTGGCTGCCATTGGCGTTGTTGGTGCCGCAGGAATGGTTTTATCAGCTGACTTACGGCAAGGCCACAGACGCGCATGCGATGGCGATTATCTTTGAAACTGATTTGGCTGAAGCTGCAGGGTATTTGTCCGGCATTGGCTGGTTGTTGTTCGCGGCTTTGCTTGGCATTTTGTTGTTATTTGGCCTGACCAGCAGTGTGCTGCTGGCGGCGCAATTGCACTGGCCACGGTTCTGCCGGCCGCTGATTTGGGCTTGTACGCTGGCGGGACTTGGCTGGGTAGCGCTGCAAGAGCGTCAATACGCCATTGAATACCCGGTGGTACAGCAGGCCGACGCAACACAGACGGCGCTGAGCCGACGGCCTTTACCGCAAAGTCACAATCTGTTTTATCAGAGTTTTCCGCTCAATCTGCTGCTGGCCGGCAATGAGTTCCGCGTGCAGCAACAGGCACTGAGCGCAGTCGCGGCGAAAAGCCGTGAGTTTAAATTTGGTGCAGCGCTGCCGGAAGTGCTGGGCGAGCGGCAAATCTATGTACTGGTGATAGGCGAAACCCTGCGACCGGACCGGCTGCAGCTCAATGGCTATGGCCGCGCTACCACGCCGGAACTGGCCAGTATTCCCGGCGTTATCAGCTTTCAGGATATGGTCAGCCCCTGGGCCTGGACGCGGATGTCGGTGCCGGTGATTGTTTCGCGTAAAAACGCCGACAATCACAGTTATTTCTTTGATGAAAAGTCCCTGGTCGCCGCTTTTGGTGAGGCAGGCTTTCGGACCTATTGGCTGTCCACGCAAAGTCCGCTCGGCGTGCATGACTCTTCGGTGGCTTTACATGCCAGCGAAGCTGACGAAGTTCAGTATTTAAATCCGGTCGGCTACAAAAAAGAAGGCTTTTACGACGAGGTATTGCTGGATGCATTTAAACGGGTGCTGGCAAAACAGGAGCAAAAACAACTGATTGTGCTGCATACGCTCGGCAGTCATTTCAGTTATACCGACCGTTACCCACCAGCTTTTGACCGTTTTTTGCCCTCAGGCAAAGGCCAGAAGATTGGTATGCATGATAAGGCCAATCGTGAGCTGCTAAATAATGCTTATGACAACACTGTGCTTTATACCGATTTTATCGTCGCCGGCCTGATCCGCCAACTACAGCAACAGCAGGCTATCGCCAGTTTGTTACTGGTGTCCGATCATGGTGAAAACATCTTTGACGGTGATTGCGATAAAAGCGGCCATGGTCACAATACTGAATTCGATTATCGGGTCGGCGCTTTGTGGTGGGGCTCTGAGTTGTTCAGCAAACAGTTTCCGCAGAAGACACAGCAGCTGAACCTTGCGGCGCGGCAACCTTTAATGACCAGTCAGACTTTCCATACCATGCTGCAGCTGGCAGATATTCATTATCCAACGCAGCAGAGCGAACTGAGTTTTGCCAGTGCGGCTTTTAAGCCACAGCCGCGGTTGTTATGGACAGGTGTCGATTTTGATAAGGTCACCAAAACCGGTCAGTGCCGGC
>CAMLRA010000108.1 GCA_946482325.1 uncultured Chromatiaceae bacterium
GGAGGGATCTCAACAGGCAACTAATGTTGCCTGTTGCCGTTTTTACGCCCTGAGCTCTGCGAAGGGCCGGGGAGGGATCTCAACAGGCAACTAATGTTGCCTGTTGCCGTTTTTACGCCCTGAGCGCTGCGAAAGGCTGTTCTGAGCTCAGGCGAAGGCCGGAGTAGTGTTTCGCGACGTCTGTGGGAAACAATCCGTTGCTTCGACTTTGGTATCGGAGCATGCCGACATCCGGTAAAATGCCGGTTTTACCGGCTCTGCGGTTTTATATCGGATAAAGCGACTACGCTGCCGGCACCAGGCGAAACCACTCATGTCATTGACACGCGAACAGAAAATCGGCGGCGCTTTTGCCGCGACAGCCTATACCTTGTGGGGCATAGCCCCGTTATATTTCAAACAGATAGATCAGGTGCCGGCGACGGAAATTTTGCTGCACCGCATTGTCTGGTCCTTTGCGTTGTTGGCGTTGGTGCTGACGCTGCTAAAACAATGGCCCAAAGTGGTCGCTGTGCTGCAAAAGCCGAAGATGATGTTGGCGATGCTTGGCACAGCGCTATTGTTGGCCGGCAACTGGGGCCTGTTTATCTGGGCGGTGAACAATCATCATATGTTGGACGCCAGCCTCGGTTATTACATCAATCCGCTACTGAATATTCTGCTCGGCATGTTGTTTCTCGGTGAGCGCCTTCGTCCGGCACAATGGGCTGCAGTCGGGCTGGCTTTTGCCGGTGTGGTGCTGCAACTCATTCATTTTGGATCTTTGCCCTGGATAGCGCTGGTGCTGGCCGGCAGTTTTGCTTTGTACGGTTTGTTTCGTAAAAAACTGGCGACCGATGCGATTGGCGGCCTGTTTATTGAGTCTTTATTGCTGATGCCACTGGCGCTGCTGTATTGGAGCCAGTTTGCCAACAGTCCTTATGCCGATTTAACGCAAAACCCGCTGAGCCTGAACCTGTGGCTGGTCGCCGCGGGGGTCGTGACCACTGTGCCACTGCTGTGTTTTATTGCGGCGGCGAAACGGCTGCAGTTATCGACCATGGGCTTTTTTCAGTACATAGGCCCCAGTTTCATGTTTATCTTTGGCGTGTTTTTGTATAACGAACCACTGGACCCGAGTAAATTACTGACCTTCGGTTTTATCTGGACAGCCTTGTGTTTGTATTCATTTGACGCCTGGCGGCATATACGCCGCCCACGTTAAGCACATCGACAGTCTACAAAGCGGCGGCTTAAAACCGGTCGATGCGATAGGGACGCAGGTCAAGCTCCGGTGTCTGCCCCAGTAGCAGCGCGCAGGTGATTTCGGCGGTCAGCGCCGCCCAGGTCAGCCCCAGATGTTGATGGCCAAAGTTTAAGTAAACCCCCTGATGGCGCGGCGCCAGCCCTAACACCGGCAGCGAATCCGGTAATGACGGCCGGTTGCCGGCCCAGGGTTCCAGTGCCGGATTGGCCGAGGTCGGTTCTGTCAGCAACTGATTGGCGTGCTGCAATAACACCTTGGCCCTTCGATAGTCCGGTGCACTGTTGATGCCGGCAAATTCCACTGTCCCTGCCAACCGCAAGCCGTGTTGCATCGGCGTCATAATAAACTTGCGTTCCAGTGAACTGACCGGGCTTTGTAACGGCCGGCTTTGGGTCATCAGATGGTAACCGCGTTCTGCCTCTAACGGCACCTGATAACCCAGCTGCGCACATAACTGATGCGATGCCGCGCCGGCACAAATCACCAGCCTGCTGGCCTGCAGTGTGAGTTCTCCCGGGCCTGACTGCGGGATTTTCGGGTCCGTCGTCAGGTCAAGCTGATAGCCGCTGTTGCATGGCCTGATGCGCTGCACCTGTTGCGGCCGGAACAGGCCACCCAAAGCAATAAATTGCTGATACAGTCGCAAACACAGCGCATAAGGGTCCACTGTGTGCGCCACATCCGGAAACTCAATGGCACCTTGCACCTGTGAGCCCAGCGCTGGTTCACGCGCCTGCAAGGCCGCTTGTTCCAGCCAGTTCACCATGATGCCGGCGTCCTGATATTGGCGAAATGTCTGTGCCAGATTGATTAGACCGGGTTGTTCTGACACCAGCAAAGCGCCGCGAAACTGTACTAAATCCGTCGCTTCTGCCTGCGGCAACAGCCGTTGCCAGGCGGGCAGCGCCTGTGCGTTTAATGCACTCAGTGCCCGCTGCAGGGCCTGTTGCCGGCTGGGCCGCACGTTAGCGACAAAGCGCAGCAACCAGGGTAAAGCTTTAAAAAAATAACCGGCGCGCAGGCGCAGCGGGCCCGTTGGGTCCAACAGCATGGCCGGTAACTGGCGTAATACCGCGATAGATGCCAGTGGAAACACTTGTTCGGTGGCAAAATGACCGGCATTGCCGCGCGAACAGCCGCTACCAGGGCCCTGCGCATCCAGCAGCACCACCGACAAGCCAGCACGCTGCAATTGCAATGCGGTCGTCAGGCCGACAATACCGGCGCCAATCACTGCAACTTTGGCCTGTGACTCTATACTCATTTGTCGATTTCTCTTGCTTTTGTAAGATTGTATACAATATCCTAAATATCGAATGGTTCGTCAAACTGTATTTCAGGAGTGCTGTGATGTCTGCTGCTTGTTCTACCCCGGTAATGGCCAATCGCCCACAATGGGCAGGTGTGTTCCCGGCGATTTCTACTCAGTTCCATGCGGATGGAACTATCAACTTTGCCGCCAATCAGCGCATGCTGGAACAGCTGATTGCAGATGGCATCGACGGCATTATTGCGCTTGGCACCATCGGCGAAAATGCGTCGTTAAGCGCGGCGGAGAAGCTGGAATTTTTGCGTCACACTGTGCAAACCGTCGCTGGCCGTATTCCGGTGATCGCTGGTTGTACTGAGCATAGCGCAACAGACGCTATCACCTATGTGCAAGCTGCTGAACAGATTGGCGTGTCCGGCATTATGCTGCTGCCCGCCGTGGTGTATCGCGGTACCGACCGCGAGGTGCTGGTGCATTATCAGTCCGTGGCCCGCGCCACCAAATTGCCGATTATGATTTACAACAATCCGGTCAGTTATGGTGTTGATATTAATCTCGAAATGACGGCTATCCTGGCACAAGAACCGAATATCGTCGCGATTAAAGAATCCACCACCGACACGCGACGCATCACCGAGCTGCAAAGCCGCTTTGGTGAACGCTTTATTCTTTTCTGTGGTGTTGACGATATTGCGCTCGAATCTGTACTGCTTGGGGCCATCGGCTGGATCTCTGGTCTCACCAACGTATTCCCCCGCGAATCCGTGACCTTATTTGCGCTGGCCCGTGCTGGTTACTTAAAAGAAGCCCGCGAGATTTATCGCTGGTTTATGCCATTGCTGCGGCTCGATACGATCCCGACGCTGGTGCAATGCATCAAGTTTGCCGAGCAGCTGGTCGGGCGGGGGAGCGAGCAAGTGCGTCTGCCACGGCTGACGCTGATAGGCGAAGAGCGCGCTTATGTGGAAAAAGTTGTGGCCGATGCACTCGCGAGCCGGCCGGATCTGAGCCACTATCAGCGTTTGCTGAATCAATAACAGCCCGGCCCACGCGGTTCTCAGGAGCAGCAGTATGCTAAAAGGTACCTTTTTTTGTATCGACGCCCACACCTGCGGCAATCCGGTGCGGTTGGTAACCAGCGGTCACCCGCAGTTAAACGGTCAGACCATGAGCGAAAAACGGCTGGATTTTCTTGCCCGGTTTGACTGGATCAGGCAGGCGCTGATGTTCGAGCCGCGTGGCCACGCCATGATGTCCGGCGCTTTTTTATACCCACCGTGCAGCAGCGATGCCGATGCTTCAGTGCTGTTTATCGAAACCAGCGGCTGTTTGCCAATGTGCGGACACGGCACTATCGGTACTGTCACGGCGGCGCTGGAAGCAGGTCTCATCACACCCAAAGTGCCGGGCCAGCTGTTATTGGACGTGCCGGCCGGTCAGGTTCGCATTAGTTATCAACGCGATGGTGACAAAGTCACGTCGGTGAAAATCCGCAACGTGGCGTCATTTCTGGCGATCAAAGATGGCGAAATTGACGTGCCGGGTCTCGGGCTCATCAAGTTTGACGTGGCTTACGGCGGCAATTTTTATCTGATTGTGGAGCCGCAGGCCAATTTCCCTGGCCTTGAACACTGGACCGCCGCCGATGTGCTGCGCTGGAGCCCGTTAGTGCGCTCTATCGCCAATAAGCATTATTCTTGTGTGCATCCGCTGGATGCCAGTATTGCTGGCATCAGCCACGTGCAGTGGACCGGCAAGCCGAAAACACCGGGTTCTGATGCTGCCAATGCAGTATTTTATGGCGACGGCGCTATCGACCGTTCGCCTTGCGGCACTGGCACCAGCGCGCGGATGGCACAGCTGTATGCCCGCGGTGATTTAAAGGTCGGTGACCGTTTCGTGCATGAAAGTATCATCGGCAGTCAATTCACCGGTGTGGTGGAAGCGGCGACCGAAGTGGCTGGTATTGCCGCCATGTTTCCGTCCATCGCCGGCTGGGCCCATGTTTATGGCGCCAATCAAATCCGCGTCGATGATGCCGACCCTTATGCTTTTGGTTTTGAGGTCCGTTAATGTCAGACCATGCTTTATTTCAACTGCAAAATGCCAACACGCCATTCGCCGGCCGCCATCTGATTAACGGTGTCTGGCTTGGCGAAGCGACCGCTGAATTTCACAGTTATATGCCAGCCGAAAACCGCGCCTTGCCCTGGATTTTCCCGGAAGCGGGCGAGGCTGAGCTGCAGGCGCTGATGGATGGTGCGCAAGCGGCTTTTGGCCAGTATCGTCAGAGCAACCGGGCAGCGCGTGCGGTGTTTTTACGCCAGATAGCGCTTGAAATTGAAGCACTTGGCAATGTGCTGATTGAGACTGTGATGGCAGAAACCGCGTTACCGCAGGCGCGGGTTGAAGGCGAACGTGGCCGCACCTGCAATCAGCTGCGGCTGTTTGCCGCTTTGTTAGACGAACCCGCAACCAGCACTTATCTGCCGGCACAACCACAACGTGTCCCCTTACCGGCCCCTGAGCTCCGGCTTGAGTCCGTGCCGCTTGGGCCTGTGCTGGTATTTGCCGCCAGTAATTTCCCGCTGGCGTTTTCGGTGGCTGGCGGTGATACCGCCAGTGCGCTGGCAGCCGGTTGTCCGGTCATTGTCAAAGCGCACAATGCCCACCCTGCGACTTCGGCCTTAGTGGCGCAGGCGATAGAAAAAGCCCGGTTGGCCGCAGATTTACCGGCCGGAGTGTTTCAGCTGGTGTATGCACAGCGCCATGACTTGTCTGCCCAGCTGTTACAGCATCCGGTGGTCAAAGCCGTGGCTTTTACCGGCTCGGAACAGCTTGGGCTGCATTTTCAAAAGTTGATTCAGCAGCGCGCGGTGCCGGTGCCGTTTTACGGCGAACTGGGGTCACAAAACCCGTTGCTGCTGCTGCCGGAACAGCTTTCACTGCATGGAGCAGCATTTGCGGCCGCATTGGCGCAGTCGGTGCTACAGGGCAATGGTCAGTTCTGTACCCGGCCTGGTCTGGTGTTTATCCCGGATCAACCAGCAACCGGCGCTATGTTAGATATGCTCGCTAGCAGTTTTACGGCGACGTCGCTGGTGACTTTGCTGACGGCAAAAATCGCCGAAGGGTACCGTCACAGCTGCGCTGTGCTCAATGGTTTGTCAGGCGTGACGCAACTAGCCGAAGGTCAATCCGTGCTGGTAGAAAAAGGCTGTCAGGTGTTGCCACGGCTTTTTATCACCGACGCGGCGCGTTGGCATGAAGTGCCGCAGTTACAGCATGAAGTGTTTGGGCCGGCGACAGTGCTGATCCGTTACCGCTCGTTGGCAGAGTTAGCGGCAATTCTGCCGACGTTAAAAGGTCAGCTGACCTGCACTGTTTATGGCACAGATCAGGATTTAAAGACGCTGCAGCCGTTGTTACCGGCGCTTGTTGATTGTTGTGGCCGGCTGATTCGTAATCAGATGCCCACCGGGGTGGAAGTCTGCAGTGCGATGCAGCATGGCGGGCCTTTTCCGGCCAGTACAGATTTGCGCTTTACTGCGGTGGGTACCGCGGCTTATCAGCGTTTTGTCCGGCCTATCTGCTGGCAGAACTTTGGCAGCTGAATACGAAGCTCCGCGCTGAAGTACAAGGTCATTCGGACATAAAAAAACCCGCTTTCGCGGGTTTTTTTGTCACTGACTACTAATTAGTTCTTAGCAGCAGCTTTCTTTTCTTTCTCTTTCGCGATCACAGCTTCAGCGACGTTTGAAGGACATGCAGCGTAGTGGTCGAATTCCATAGAGAATTGGCCACGACCTGAAGTCATTGTCCGCAGCGTAGAGATGTAACCGAACATCTCTGACAGCGGCACTGTTGCCTTGATACGAACGCCAGTTGCGCCTGACTCTTGACCAGAGATCATACCGCGACGACGGTTCAGGTCACCGATCACGTCACCAACGTGGTCTTCTGGAGTGAAGACGTCGACTTTCATGATTGGTTCTAACAGTTGTGGACCAGCTTTTGGCATTGATTGACGGAATGCGCCTTTAGCAGCGATTTCGAACGCGATGGCTGAGGAGTCAACGGCGTGGAAACCACCGTCGAACAGTTCAACTTCAACGTCCAGTACCGGGAAGCCAGCCATGGTGCCTGTAGACATCATAGACTCGAAGCCTTTTTCGATAGCTGGGTAGAATTCTTTTGGAACGCTACCACCAACGACTGTTGACTTGAATGTGAAGCCAGAATTTGGCTCGCCCGGACGAATGCGGTAGTCGATTTTACCGTACTGACCTGAACCACCAGATTGTTTCTTGTGCGTGTAGCTATCTTCGATTTCACGAGTGATAGTTTCACGGTAAGCAACCTGTGGCTGACCAACAATCAGTTCAACGCCGTAAGTCCGTTTCAGGATGTCGACTTTGATATCTAAGTGCAGTTCGCCCATGCCTTTCAGAATTGTTTCGCCAGAATCCTGGTCAGTCTCAACGCGGAACGTTGGATCTTCTGCAACCATCTTGCCGATAGCAACAGACATCTTCTCCATGCCGCCTTTGTCTTTTGGCGTAACAGAGATAGAGATTACCGGCTCTGGGAATACCATTGGTTCTAAAGTACATGGCGCTTTTGGATCACACAGGGTGTGACCAGTTTGCGTGTTGTTTTTCAGACCAACCAGCGCGATGATGTCACCGGCCTGAGCAGTTGTCAGGTCAGTACGGTCGTTCGCGTTCATCTCAACCATACGGCCGATACGCTCTGTCTTACCAGTGTAAGAGTTCAGAACTGTGTCGCCTTTGTTCAGCACGCCAGAGTAAATACGGATAAAGGTCAGGGCGCCGAAACGGTCGTCCATGATCTTGAATGCCAGTGCGCGGAATGGCTCGTCAGCAGAAACGATAGCGTGTTCGCCAGTTTCAGCACCTTCTTCGTCAGTCAGCGGCTGTGGATTAACTTCAGTTGGGTTTGGCAGGTAATCAACAACTGCGTCTAACAGTAATTGCATACCTTTGTTTTTGAAGGCTGAACCACAGTAAGTTGGGAAGAATGCCAGCTCACGGGTACCTTTACGGATACAAGCTTTAACTTGTTCCACAGTTGGCATTTCGCCTTCCATGTAAGCCATCAGCAGGTCATCGTCTTGCTCAACGGCAGTTTCGATCAGCTGTTCGCGGTACATAGCAACGTCATCCAGCATGTCAGCAGGGATGTCGGTTACTTTGTAGTTTTCTGGCTGGCCAGAATCGTCCCACACGTAGGCTTTTTCAGACAGCAGGTCAACCACACCAACGAAGGTATCTTCGCGGCCGATTGGCAGAGTCATGATTAATGGTTGTGCACCCAGAACGTTTTTAACTTGTTCTGTTACGCGGATGAAGTCAGCACCGATACGGTCCAGCTTGTTCACGAAAATCAGACGAGAAACTTTCGCGTCGTTGGCATAACGCCAGTTGGTTTCAGATTGAGGTTCTACACCGCCTGAACCACAGAATACACCGATACCACCGTCCAGAACTTTCAGAGAACGGTAAACTTCAACTGTGAAGTCAACGTGGCCCGGGGTATCGATCACGTTGAAACGGTGACCTTTCCAGAAACAGGTAACAGCAGCAGACTGAATGGTGATACCACGTTCAGCTTCCTGCACCATGAAGTCAGTAGTTGATTCACCTTCGTGAACTTCACCGATCTTGTGGATTTTACCGGTCAGTTTCAGGATACGTTCGGTCGTGGTGGTTTTACCGGCATCAACGTGTGCGAAGATACCAATGTTTCTGTATAAGGATAAATCTGCTGACATAGTCATCTCGATTAAGCTAGGGGTTAGAAAATAGGGCGACAATATACAGGATTTTATTTCGATTTGCCCGAAAAAAAAGCAATGATCCTGACAGTTTCACACAACTGTCTTATTTTACCGCTGCAAATGTCGCGTTACAGCAGTAAAGACTGCTGTAACGGCCTGAAACACCGGTCGTCGGCCGGTTGAAATCATCGATAAAACGGCAAGGATCGCGCCAAAGAAAAGCCGATCATTGACTCAGGCTGGCGACTATTTGTTTCACTTCACCGGCGGCGCCGAGGATATGTTGAGTGAGTAGGGTACAGGCAGCTTCGGTCTGACCTTCACGGCACAATTTCAGTAGCTCGCTGTGTTCAGGATCAGCTTTTTGCACACCACCGGCCAGCATCAGATGCATACGGATATAGCGGTCGGACGTCGTCAGCAGCTGTTGCACCAGTTCAAAACTTAAGGGCCGGTTGGCGGCGCGGTACAAGGTTAAATGGAACTGGGTATTCAGCACACTCCAACTGCCGGCACTGTCTTGCTGTTGATAAGCATCGGCCATCTGACTGCGCAGTACTTCGGCGGCTGCAAGATCTGCTTCGGTCAGTAAGGGGACTGCGCGGCGCAGTAAATCGGTTTCCAGCATAGCCCTGAGTTCAAACAACTCAGTTACCTGATCGGCGGATAAACGGGTGGCGGTAGCACCTTTATGCGCTTCGAACTCGACCAGACCTTCGGCTTCCAGTTGCAGCAAGGCTTCCCGTACAGGGATGCGGCTGACATTTAACTCTTCGGCCAGGGCGGCCTGACGCAGCGGTTCACCGCCTTTAATGGCACCGGACAAAATTTTCTGCCGGATCACTTCAACCACTACCTGGGTGCGGGTTTTGTACTCAATACTCATCAGTTGTTCAAAGCCGTGCCTGTTTGATGAAAAGCACAGTATATCAATGCCAATCGGTTGTACATCGGTGTCTCAGCGCATTTTTCATGGTTATTCACGGATTTAGGGACTGATTCAGGCCTGCGCATAGATTTCCCGATAGCCCAGCCAACGGCGGATCAGCGCTTCGCTGCCGCGGCGATCCTGGTGCCATAACAATAAGGCGGTTTGTTGTGCTGCCGGGATCAAATCCTGATCGCGGCTTAAATCGGCGATGCGGTAACTGGCGAGGCCGGTCTGGCGGGTGCCGAGCAGTTCACCCGGGCCCCGAATTTCTAAATCGCGCTGGGCGATAACAAAGCCGTCGTTGCTGTCACGTAGCACACTTAAACGGGCCTGGGCTGTGGGCGACAGCGGCGCATGATACAGCAGCACACAATGCGAGGCGGCGCTGCCACGGCCGACCCGACCACGCAGCTGGTGCAGTTGCGCCAGGCCAAGCCGCTCCGGGTTTTCGATAATCATCATGCTGGCGTTTGGTACATCGACGCCGACTTCAATCACTGTGGTTGCGACTAATAACTGCAGTTCGTTTGCAGCAAACGCCTGCATCACCGCTTGTTTTTCGCCGCTTTTCAGCCGGCCGTGTACCAGGCCAATTTTCAGTTCCGGCAAGGCTGCCGCAAGTTCGGCGGCCGTAATTTCGGCCGCCTGACATTGCAGCGCATCGGATTCGTCAATCAAAGTGCAGACCCAATACGCCTGGCGGCCCTGTTCCTGCACCACCTGCCGCACCCGGCTGACGACTTCCGCGCGGCGCGTATCCGGAATAGCAACTGTGGTCACCGGTGTGCGGCCGGGCGGCAGCTCGTCAATGATGGAGGTGTCCAAATCGGCGTAGGCGGTCATCGCCAGCGTGCGTGGGATTGGCGTCGCCGTCATCACCAGCTGATGCGGTGCAAAACCCTGTTGCTCACCTTTGGCTCTGAGTTCGAGCCGTTGATGCACACCAAAGCGGTGTTGTTCGTCGATGATGGCAAGCGCGAGGGCTGCAAACTGCACTTGCTGCTGAAACAGCGCATGAGTGCCAATCACCAGTCTGGCGCTGCCATCCGCAATAGCGGCAAGCTCGGCATCGCGCGCTTTGCCTTTGGTTTTGCCGCCGAGCCAGGCGATCTGCACGCCTAAAGGTTCCAACCAGCGCCGGAAGGTACTGGCGTGTTGTTCGGCCAAAAGTTCAGTCGGCGCCATCAGTGCCACCTGCCAGCCGGCCTGGATCACCGGCAAAGCGGCCAGCGCCGCAACCAGCGTTTTACCGGAGCCAACATCACCCTGTACCAGCCGTAGCATAGGTTCAGTGCGGGCCAGATCCTGCTGAATTTGTTGCAATACCCGATGTTGCGCCCCGGTCGGGCGAAAGGGTAGGCTGGCCAATAGTTGTGGCGTCAGCTGGGTGTCGGATGGAATGGGACGGGCAGCCTGAGTCCGTGACTGGCTACGCACCTGCAGCATACTGAGCTGCTGCGCCACCAGTTCTTCAAAAATCAGCCGTTGCTGCGCCGGATGTTGGCCCAGCTCCAGCAGTTGCAAGGAAGCATCCGGCGGCGGCCGGTGCAGATAAAATAATGCATCGCTGAGGCTCCAGGCCTGCCAGTGGCCAGCATGTTGTGCCTGCAGCGCGAATAACGGCGCCAGATATTCTTCCGGTGCGGCGCGGCGCAGCTCCACCAGTGCCTGTTCAGTCAGCGTACGCCAGCTGCCTTGTTTTAAGCCTTCGGTGGTGGGGTAGATGGGGGTCAGCGATTCGGCCAGCTCCGGGCCGGCGTCGTCTTTGATGATTTTGTATTCCGGATGCAGCATTTCGACGCCGCGCATACCGCGTTTGATTTCGCCAAAACAGCGCAGTGTGACCCCGGGTTCCACCGCGTTTTTTTGCGCCGCGCTGAAATGGAAAAACCGCAGCGTGATACTGCCGCTACCATCGCGCAGCACGATCACCCAGCTGCGCCTTTTGCCAAAGGTGATTTCACTGCTTTGTACCACTCCCTGCACACTGACCTGCTGTGCCGGCCAGGTGTCGGCGATCGGGCAGACGCGGGTACGATCTTCATAACGGAGTGGCAAGTGGAACAGAATATCCTGCACCGAATGCAGGCCGAGTTTTTCCAGCAATGCAGCAGTTTTGGCGCCAACCCCTTTGAGGTGCACGATAGCGAGGTTGGCAAGTGAGGTCCGGCTCAAATTCAGTCAGGTCCGCAGACAGTCATACCGGCATCATAACGGAAAACTGCGGCTGAATGCGCAGGCTCAGTAAAAATGCGTTTTATTGGCAGCAACCATTTGTTGCAGCGCCTGATCGATTTTTGGCCAGAGCGCTTGGTGCGGGCTTAACCGCGACATTGCCAGATGTGTACGCTGAGTATGGTCAGCGGGCAGTTGCCAGCTGTTGAGTTTTAACGTTTTAAAGCGCGGATTTTTCTGTAATTCCAGCGACGTATAATGCAGTGGACCTATATAAAGATCAGCTTGCTGATATAACAATAACGCCAGCGCGCTTTCTAAATCTTTGCCCCAAATGATCGTCATTTGTAACTGGGGTAACCGTTTCAGCAAAGCTGGCGGATAAGTGCGGTCTTTAGTCAGCACCACAATGCGCCCGCGCAGATCCTGTTCGCGTTGGATCACCGGGCTATGTGGCGCTAAAAAGATGCTGGTCATCCGCACTTCGTCAAAGGGCGCCATCAGATATACCGCCTGACGCGCTTCGGTTTGTACCAATCCGGTCATCAAGTCGGTTTTACCTTGTTCCAGCAGCTTCAGACAGCGGTTGAGAGGGGTTGGCGGGCTGAAACTCAGGGTGAAACCGCTGGCGTCGGCCAGTGCACGCATCATATCAACCATAGGCCCGGTAGGCGTTTGGCCGGCTATATAACTGTGGCGGGGTGGCAAATGATCAAGGCACCATTGCAACACCGGCTTACCGGTGGGCTGAGAGACTTCTGGTGGACTGGCATTTACCTGCGACAGCCAGCACAGTGTAAAAAGAGCGCTGAAGCGAAACCATCCGGACATCTGCAACTCCTTCTGGCATCTTGCCAGTCTGTTAGTTCCCGACCAATACCGATAAGTCGGCCTGGCTTGCATCCGGTGCGTATAAACGGCTGACAGTTCCGTCTGCCATCATTTCGGCGATAGTTTTTTCAATGACGGCGGCCAGCTGCGGGTGGCGGCTATGCCGGGAAAAGCCAATATAGATAAACTGCGGCGTAGCCGTTTTCAACATCAATGGCGCGCGTTTAAATTTCTGATGCAAACGCGGTGTGTTGTACAGATAATCCAGCGAGCTGTAACGCGGCACGATCAGGCCATCAACCCGGCCCTTGGCCAGTACATCAAAACCAGCGGCGATACTTGGGACCTCCAGCTGGCGGTTGGGACCCAGATTGCGGACTAAAGTCATCAAGTCCGGATGATAGGCGTAGTTGCGCACAGTCGCCAGGGTTAAATGTTCCAGCTGGCTGAGCTGATTGATGCTACGCGGGTCATCCCCACGCTGGTACAAAGATTCCGGAATACGTTCGCTGTACGGAAACATCTGCATCAATGCAGCGCGTTCCGGCGTTTTGTTCAGATTAGTCATCAAATCGGCTTCGCCGCTCGCCATTTGACGGAAACAGCGGGCAACCGGCGTGCGGGGACTGTATTCAATGCGAAAACCGGCCCGGCGCGCCAGTTCCTGCATCAGGTCGACGGAAGCGCCAACCGGGCGGTCCGGCCGCTGAAATTCATGAAAACGTGGAAAATGGTCGAGGCACCAGTGCAGCACTGGCTGGTCGTCTGCGGCCTGCACCGCCGACGACAATAACAATGAAGTGAGCAGCAGTGACTGCGTCAGCCACTGCCGGCAACGGCTTAGTTGGTTGATGGCAACTCCATCACACCGTCGATTTCAATCTGCGCGGCGCGCGGTAAGGCGCTGACCTGCACTGCAGCCCGCGCCGGATAAGGCTGGCTGAAATACTGCGCCATGATTTCGTTGACGATGGCAAATTTGCTCAGGTCAATCAGGAAAATATTCACTTTGACCATATCCTGAATAGTCCCGCCGGCCGCTTCACAGACGGCAGCCAGGTTTTTAAACACCTGATGCGCCTGCTCGGCAAAATCTTCTGACACCATTTGCATACTGGCCGGCACTAATGGAATTTGGCCACTTAAATACACAGTAGTGCCAATTTTGACCGCCTGTGAATAAGTGCCGATCGCAGCGGGGGCATTGGCAGTACTGATAATCACTTTCGACATGAGGGTTACTTCCTTCTGTAAACTTTAATCACATCCGGCGTGACCCGGAGTTTGCGCATGACGTTGGCCAGATGAATACGATCGCGCACAGACAGTGTGATTTTAATCACGTAGTCGCCGGAATCCCGGTCGTCCCAGCCCGAGCCCTCGTCGTCCACCCACTGCTC
>CAMLRA010000109.1 GCA_946482325.1 uncultured Chromatiaceae bacterium
AAGCAGGTTAACCAGACAATCGGCATACGGGAACTGCATCACAGAAGTGGTCACCGAAATACCGCGCTCTTTCTCCATTTCCATCCAGTCAGACGTCGCGTACTGACCAGATTTTTTGCCTTTGACGGTACCGGCTTTTTGAATCAACTGTCCGAATAACAACACTTTTTCGGTGATTGTCGTTTTACCGGCGTCGGGGTGAGAGATGATCGCAAAGGTTCTGCGTGTACTGACTTCCTGAAGAAATTCTGCGCTGGCCATGCCTGAGTGAGTTCCGAAGTTAAGCTAAATGGGCGGCCGGTTCTGGCGCGGTCTGAGACTGCGTACCGGGTCCGGCGAAAAATGGCGCAGATTATAGCAGGAACAGCGGCTTTGGCGAAATCGCTTTGCCAGTTAATTCGCAGGGTTTGGCGGCCAGAACACCGAAAGGCTAAAGGGCAGGCATCGCCAGCGACAACGCCATCAGCACGGCATCTTCGTTACCGCCTGGTGCCGGATAATAACCGGGCCGCACGCCAACCTGATGAAAGCCAAGCTGCTGGTACAACGTTATCGCTGTTTGATTAGAGGCCCGAACTTCCAGCCAGCAATCGGTCGCCTTTCGCGCTTCTGCTTCGTTGAGAAAATGGCTGAGCAAGGCTTTGCCAATGCCTTTGCCTTGCTGCTTTGGATGCACCGCAATATCAAACAAACTGGCCTCGCCGGCAACCAACTCACCGATATAAAAGCCAGCAACCTCACCATCGCAAAGCGCGACCGCATTAAAATAACGCTCAGAGAAACTGCTACGAAAGGATGATTCTGCCCAGGGATACGCCGTAGCGGCCTGTTCTGTTGCCAGCATAGCCGGAATATCGGCGGCGGTGGCAGTACGAATGTGGATCATATCGGGTCCATTGAGGCTGTGTTCTCAGCATTTGCTGCAGGCACTTCAACCGGTAAAAGCTCAATAAGGCGCTGCCAGAGTTGTTTTTTGCGCGCTGGCGTCAGAAAACTCTGCGGTGCAGCGCTATACAGGCCTGCATTGGTCAACTCAATGTCGGACGTGTCAGCCTGATAAAACCATTGGGCCGCAACGCCCGCTTGCTGCAAACAACACAACAAATCCTGCACCAGTGGCAAGCTCACGTCTGCGGTCAGCCACTGCTGCGGAATTTCTTCAGCTGGAGCGAATTCTGATTGCGGCGTCGTGCAGACAACTGCAGCCACAGGCTGATACACCGGTGCGGTTATATGCGTCTGTAGTGGTTGGATTTTTAAATGCTGCAAGAACTGCAGCTGCAGTTCTGACATTGACGAAGTGATGTTGTCTGTCACATCTGGATTCATCTCAGTACCTCGTTGGGTCTTGCCTGAGAGAATTGGCAGGGGCAGAGGGATTCGAACCCCCAACCATCGGTTTTGGAGACCGCTGTTCTACCAATTGGAACTATGCCCCTGTGATTGAGGCGCCATTATACAAAAGGAGTTTTAAAGGTAAAGCAAAAATCTCTGGCAAAGCAACCAATTGCGCATAAATCAGCCAGAACGTCGAGAAAGCAGGCAATCGCAGCGGCTCCACATCCGGCCCCGCGGCCGCATTGTGTGAAAAAGATGCAATAAAGGAACGACTTTGCTAGCATATCGCGCCGCTGCCAATGGCAGGTTGCAGTCTTTGGCAACAAAGACTACAACTTAGATGCAGGATGTGGGCTTACCAAGGATGTTTTCATGAAAATGACCGACTTTTCCGTTTTGATCATCGACGATGTACCCTCCGTCAGAGAATACTTGCGCCAGACCCTGATGCTGCTCGGCATCACGCATGTCAGCGAAGCTTCCAATGGCAGCCTCGGCATCAGCAGTTACACCAAACAACATCAGGATGTGGTATTCTTGGATATTGAACTGCCCGACTGCGATGGCAAATCCTTGTTACGCCAGCTAAAAGAAATCAATCCTAACGCCAATGTGGTAATCATGACGGCGCACAGCACCGTTGAGAATGTGCAGCAAAGTATTCTGGCCGGCGCCTGTGGTTTTATCGCAAAACCATTTTCCGCCAAAAAAATTGAGTCTGTGCTGGTCAAGTGCCAGAAAAAAAGTCTGACCGCCTAAACAGCCCAACCGCTGGAACTCAATCGAGCCTGAGCAACTAACTTCAGGCTTTACCAGCCAGCGGTTTGCCGTGAAATTCGACACCATCCCAGCCGGTCCGCATAAAATTGCGGATGTTGGCGTGATTGCTGCCTTTGATATCCGGCAACACTTCCAAGCGGTAAAAATCACCAAATAACTGTAAAGTCTGCGGCTCCGACAGCTGATGTAACAAAGCAAACGCCAGGATTTTGCAAGAACCGTTGTTCTCCCCTGCCTCATTAAACTGCTCGCCATTCTGGAAGGCTGTCGGCGTAAAATCATACAAAGCATCAATTAATGCGATGGTCTGCTGGAAGCTGATGCTGTCCGGCTCAGTACTTAACTGACGAAAAAATGTTTCCAACATAAAATTGCCTAAAGTTTAACCAGTAAGTGCCGATAGTGCGTTCAATAATCCATCAAGTCCGATGGGAGGAACCCATGAACGTCATCAGCGCCACACAGGCATTCAGTGCCCGCGAACAGCAGTTATTTCAGCAAAGCCGGTTTGAAGTTCAGCCTTCAACGGTTGCCCGTCCCGCCCCTGCGACATCGCCAACAGCGCAAGCGGTTGATCCACAGAGTGAAACCGAGTCTAAGTCATCCGACGAACAAAATGAAGATGGTCAGCAATTCAGCGCCAAAGAAAGTATTGGTACAGTGAAACGGATTTTAGAACAGCTGAGCACCGGCAAATTACTGAGCTGGCTTGATGGCAGTTCTTTTGACAAAATTCAGGCGCAACAGCAACTTGACAAAGAAACCAGCGCGCCCGCAGCGCCTACCGAGCGCACTATCATGGAATTTAACTACCGCTATCAGGCCGTGGAAGCGAGCTTCGCTGGCGCCGTGCAGTTGGAAGACGGCCGTAGTCAAAGTTTTGCCTTTAGTTTCAGTCTGCAGGAAAGTTACGCTAGTTTTAGCATCCGTCAGGAAGCTGTACTGAAAGACCCATTAATTATCAGCACCACCGGTCAGAGTTTTCAGTGGACTGGCGCCAGCCAGGCTTTTGATTTTTTCAGTGACGGCCGAAGCGCTGACTTGCCAACTTTAGCAAGTGGCCAGTATTACCTGAGTTACGACCGTAATCAGGATGGTCGCATTACACAAGGCAAAGAATTATTTGGGCCCTCCACTGGCCAGGGGTTTGCTGAACTCGCAGCACTGGATGAAGATAAAGACGGTTTTGTCGACAGCAGCGACAGCGCCTGGCAACAACTGAGCTTGTGGCGGCCGGGTGAAACACCGAGCAGCCTGACCGAAGCCGGCATCGGCGCACTTTCAGCGCAATCTGTTGCGACTTCATTTGGCTTGTATGATGGCGATGCACTGTTGGCCCGGATTGCGCGCAGCGGCATCTTTTTGTCAGAACAGGGCAAAGTTGGCCTGTTACAACAAGTCGATTTGAATATCTGACAGTGAGTGCCGGATCTGGCTGATCCGCTGCAGAACTTCGCGGTACACTGACGGCAGCTGAATTTGTTGGAGCACCGCCTGTGTCAACCGAAGTGATACCTGCCGCAGAAACCTGCCAGCGAGCGCGTTTAAGCCGTGACGCGCGCTTTGATGGTCTGTTTTATATTGCGGTCAACAGTACCGGTATTTACTGCCGGCCTATCTGTCCGGCGCGGGCGCCGGCGGAACATCAGGTGCAATATTTTGCTTCCGCCGCTTCAGCGGCTGCCGCGGGTTTTCGGCCTTGCCTGCGTTGCCGGCCAGACAGTGCACCCGGTTCACCGGCCTGGCAAGGCAATCAGACCAGCTTACGCCGTGCGATGAAGCTGATTGATCAAGGCGCTTTGCAGGACGGAAACCAAACATCCTTGTGTGCACGTCTTGGCATCAGCGAGCGCTACTTGCGTAAGCTGTTTGCCCAGTATCTGGGTGTCTCTCCGAAACAATATGCGTTGTATCAGCAAATTCTGTTCGCCAAACAACTGCTGCACCAAACCAAAATGCCGGTCACGGATATCGCTGCGATGGCCGGCTTTCACAGCCTGCGCCGTTTCCATGATGCCTTCAAACAACAATTACAACTAACACCAACACAAATACGGGGACAACGTATGGCGCAGCATTCTGCGGTCATTGAACTGGAACTCAGTTATCGCCCGCCACTGGCCTGGCACTTATTGCTGGAGTTCTGGCAACAACGCACTTTAACCGGTCTGGAGTGGCTGGACGGCCAGCATTATGGTCGGTTGATTGACTGGCCACCAGGCCAGGGTCAGCAACACGGCTGGTTTGACGTCGCCCCTATCGCCGGCAAAAACGCACTGAAACTAACTCTGCATTGGCCGGACCATGAAACCCTGTTGCCGGTGGTAAAACAGATCCGCCGGTTGCTGGATTTAGACGCCGATTTACAGGTGATTGAACAACATCTGCAGAGCCAGCTTGGCGACAATGTCAAAACCGGCCTGCGTATTCCCGGCGTCTGGTCCGCCTGGGAAGCCGGCATCCGTGCCATTCTTGGTCAGCAAGTCAGTATCGCCGGCGCAAGGGCTCAGCTGAACCGGCTGCTGGTACTCGGTACTGAACAACCCAGACCTTCAGAAGTGCCTGCGCATGCAACGGACACGACCTGGCGGCACTTCCCCACGCCAGCGCAAGTGGGCGCTGATGAATTATTGATGCTGAAAGTGCCGGGGGCGCGGCGCCAGACTATTCTGGCACTGGCCGACCAGATGTGGGCAGCGCCAGAGCAACATCCGTCGCAGTGGTTGCCAATCAAAGGCATTGGCCCCTGGACTGTCGCTTATGCCTGCCTGCGTGGTTTATCAGAAACTGATGTCTGGCTTGGTGGTGATTTAGGCATTCAAAAAGCGCTGGCGCGTCAACATGCCGGTTTTGATGCGCAAACGCTGTCACCATGGCGCAGTTATGCCACCTTACAACTTTGGTTTGGTCTGGCCGACGCACCGGCCGGGTCCACAGAACAAGGAGAATAACATGCAGCAGTCATCCCAGGTTGCCTATTGCTTGTCCCCACTCGGTGCGCTGGAAATTTATGCCAATGCCGTAGGTATTACTGCAGTGCATTTCCCTGATGTAGAAAAAGATCGCAGTCTGGCCGGCGTCAGGCATCAGGATGCTCCGGTCACAGCATCAGATAGTGCAGACTTTCAGCTGCTCTCGGTGCAAGCTGAAGGAGCAGTCGCACTGTTGCTGCAACAAGCGGCAGCGCAGCTGGCAGAGTATTTTGTCGGCACACGGCAGCACTTTGACCTGCCACTCGCCGCCAGCGGCACAGCTTTTCAGCAGCAAGTCTGGCAGCAACTGTGCCGGGTCCCCTATGGCCAAACCCAAAGTTATGGCGAGCTGGCATTGCTGCTAGGTAATAAAAATGCGATGCGTGCCGTTGGCGCCGCCAATGGCCGCAATCCTATCGCGATTATCGTGCCGTGCCACCGGGTGATTGGCGCCGACGGCAAGCTAACCGGTTATGCCGGCGGCCTTAACCGCAAAGTTTGGTTGTTACAACATGAACAACGTATCGCCAATGCCGTTCATTCGATTATTTAGAACAAATAGCCGGATTCATTGCAATTTTACTTCGATAAGTTTTAGGGTTTACTAACACCGTCATTAAACTTTGGAGCCTGCTGATGAAACTACGTACTCTTGCCCAACTCTGGCCTGCCAAGCAGGTATCGGATGGTGCCGGTGTCAAAATCCGCCGCAGTATTGGTCTGCAGCCACAATGGCGGCTTGACCCTTTTCTGATGCTGGACTGTTTTGGCTCGGATCAAGCTGCAGATTATATTGCCGGCTTCCCGCCGCATCCGCATCGTGGTTTTGAAACAGTCACTTATATGCTCGATGGTCATATGCTGCATCAGGATCATCTGGGTAATCAGGGTCACCTGAAAAGCGGCGGCGTACAGTGGATGACTGCAGGTCGCGGCATTATTCACTCTGAAATGCCGCAACAGGAATCAGGCCTGATGCGTGGTTTTCAACTGTGGCTGAATTTGCCGGCAGCAGAAAAAATGCAGGAGCCGGCTTATCTGGATTTAGATCCTTCGCAAATTCCGGCTGTGGTTATTCCACAGGGCCAAATCAAAGTCATCGCAGGTACCTTGCAAAGCCCGGCGCAGAGCGAGTCGGTGCTGCCGGTCACCACAGGGCCAATTCGCGCCGTATCAACGCAACCGTTGTATCTGGACCTGCAACTGCATAGCGCAACCACGCTGGCACTGGCCATTCCGGCCGGTCATAACGCGCTGGTTTATCCTTATGAAGGTGAAGTCTGGCTTGGCACCCATCGCGTGCCACTGCATCATGCAGGTGTGCTGACGGACGGTGACAGCCTCACGCTTCGTATTGAGGGCCCGGCCCGCGTCATTGTGCTGGCCGGTAAACCACTGCAGGAACCCGTCGCGCAATACGGCCCTTTTGTGATGAATACTGTGGCTGAGATTGAACAGGCGATTGCCGATTATCAGCAAGGTAAACTGACAGACCGTGCCGCCAAAGTCCTGCAGATCTAAGCCGCAACCCCCGGCGCGAAATCGCGCTGGGACATTGTCTGACCTGCTTGTATAATGCCGTTTTTTTGTCACAGGATTTTCCTCATGCAATTAATCGGCATTATCGGCGCAATGGAACAGGAAGTTGCCATCCTCAAAGCGCAACTGAGTCAGATTGAAACTACCCGCGTCGCCAGTTTTGAATTTCACCGCGGTCAGTTACAAGGCCGCGATGTGGTGCTGGTGCAGTCCGGCATCGGCAAAGTCACTGCCGCCATTGCTACGACCTTATTAATCCAGATATTTCAGCCATCAGCAGTGATCAACACCGGTTCTGCCGGTGGTTTTGATCCTGAACTGAATGTCGGCGACATCGTTGTCTCCACTGAATTACGTCATCATGATGTCGACGTCACTGCTTTTGGTTATGAGCCAGGTCAGCTGCCACGCCTGCCGGCGGCTTTCACTGCAGATCCAGCCTTAATCGCCGCCGCGGTGCGCAGTATCCAGACGTTGGGTTTTTGCCAGACTAAAACCGGCCTTATCACCACCGGTGATGTGTTTATGTGTGATCCGGAGCGGATTAATAAAACCCGCGCCACCTTCCCGCAAATGCTGGCGGTGGAAATGGAAGGCGCAGCGATTGCGCAGGTTTGTTACCAACTCGAGACTCCTTTTGTCGTGATCCGCAGTTTAAGTGATATTGCCGGCAAAGAATCACCGACCTCGTTTGAAGCCTATCTGGAGATTGCCTCGAAGAACAGCAGCGCTATGGTGCTGGAACTGTTGCGGCAGTTAAGCCTGGCGGCATGATTTCGTGTCAGTAACGCTGCAGCAATATTGGTTTTCATTACAACAAACGCCGGTATTTGAACCCGGCGTGTTGTTATTGCTGACCCTGCTGCTGGCGCGCTACGCCCCACTGCCGCTGCAGTATCAGCCCTGGCCGTTATTGCGGATGCTGGCGGAGCGAGTAGCGGGCAAAGTCAACAAAACCGCGGACAGGCCGGCACAGCAGCGTCTGGCCGGCATTTTGGCTTTGTTGGTGGTAGTTCTGCCTCTGCTGACACTGGCCTGGACCTTCCGTCATTTATCCGAATGGCCGGCAGGATTTGATGCATTCCTGCTCTACCTGTGTCTGGATCATCGTCATTTCAGCAGCCAGGTCGCTGCTATAGCCGGCAGCCTGCAACGCCAGCAGCTGCAGCTGGCAAAAGATCAGCTACAACCCCTGCTGCGACGCGATTGTGGCAAACTCTCCGCAACCGGATTGGCCAAAGCCGGCATCGAAGTGCTGGCGCAGCGCCAACTGCGTCATTTTGCCGCTGTACTGTTTTGGTTCCTTGCCGGCGGCGCTATGGCTGCGCTGGTCTGGCGATTATTGGTGGAGTTGCAGCAAGCCTGGTCCGGCAAAATCAGCAGCCAACGCCGGTTTGGTAGTGCTGTCGGTTGGGTTGGCCGCCTAATGTTATGGCCGGTATGCTGGTTACAGGGGGCGTTAGTTGCGCTGTTGTTCCGGTTTTTTCAGAGCCTGCGTTATTTCCGCGCCAGTCAGCTGGCCGCTTTGCCCGCAGCTGAACGTTGGTACTTGTCGGCCTGGAGTGCCGGCTTACAACGCAATCTGGCCGGTCCCGTGATGTATCAGGGCGTGAAAATCCGCCGTGAACGGATTGGACCCGAGCAAGCACCGGCGCTGGCCGACCTCTTGCTGGCGCAGGTGATGGAACAGCAAATCCAGCGCGCACTGTGGTTGCTTTGTTGTAGCGTTGTCGCACTGATTTTACTGTATCAATGGCCGCATTGACTCTGACAGTGCGGGCTGGACTTTTTACCGGATTTTGCGTTAAGGTCGCCGCCACAGGTCAACAACAGGGCAATCTATTGGCTACAAATACCGCCGGGTTTCGCCACAAATTAAGCCAGTTGCTTCTGCTGATTCTATGCAGTGTAGTGTTGCTGCCGTCCGGTTTTGCCGCCGAAAACCGGAATCCTGTACCTTTGTTGCAACCACTCACCACCGCGCAGGGCCTCAGCAGTGGTGCGGTAAATAAGGTCATCATCGACCATAGTGGTTTTTTATGGTTGGCGACCGACCGCGGCTTGAACCGCTTTGACGCCAATCAGGTTCGACAATTGCCGCTGGTGGACGATAGTCAGGTTGAACTTAATGTGTCCGCTGTACTGGAAGACAGCCAACGACGGCTGTTTGTCGCGGCACAACAACAAGGGTTATATCTGCTTGACCGCAACACCGCGGCTGCCGAGTTATTGACTCCACTACAACAACTGGAAAGCGATACCATTCCGCTGCTGCATGATGTGATAGAACAGCAACCAGATTTATTGCTGCTGGCCATCAATAAAGCGGTGTATCAGTTGCAGTTGCCCGGCCGTCAGCTAAAGCAAATTTTTGAGTTTGATGGCGGCAACAGTTTGATGTCCCGCGTCAGAATTTTAAAGAAACTCAATCAGTTGCTGCTGATTGGCACGTCCCGTGGTTTATTTATTTACGACCTGAAAACCCAGCAACACTGGCCTCTGCAACTCAATAATGCAGGTCAGGGGCGATTTGACAATTTGGTCAGGACCCTCGAAATCATTAACAACCAGCTGTATCTGGCACTCGGTTCCAGCCTGTTCAGGTTGAATGAAGCTGAACTGCGCCAAGCGGCAACCCAACAATTGACCGCCACAGCGCTGCTGACAGACCTGCAGATTAGTAAAATCCTGCCGCGGCCACAAGGCTTGTTACTGGGCACCAACAAAGGCCTGTTCCAACTGGATAATAACCAGCAGCAAGCTCGTTTTTTATGGCGTTTTACTGATAGTCTGTACGACATTGATCAGGACAGTATCACAGACTTGGCCGCAACACCCGATGGTGGTTTTTGGGTTGCGAGCCGCTTGCAGGGCGCGTATTACTGGCATCCGCGCAGCACCCACTTTCAACATCTGAAACTGCCGATCCCGGCCAGTTCCGGCCAGGCCTTGCAAGCCGGATTCAGCCCAAGGGCAGTGCTCGCGCTGGCTGAAAGCCCGGCTAATCAGTTGTTGCTCAGTACGCTGCATGGCTTAAAACGCTTTGATCTGACTTCGGGAAGCTTGACCGATATCCCCTACCCCGCGACTTTACCTGCCACTTTCTCTGCGGTCGTGGCGCGAATTTACCCGGAGCATGCCGAAAAACTCTGGTTGCGCAACGGCAATGCATTACATCTGCTTTCAACCCAAACCAACGAATTTTTACTACTGCCCTTGCAAGATCAAGCGCAGCAATCGCTGGTTCAACTGAATGCCCGCGGTCACTGGCGCGATGATAACGGTGTATTCTGGTTTTACAACGCAGAAGATTATTTCCGCTACCAGCCTGCAGACGGCTCGCTGCAAGCGATACCGGAACTACGCCAAGCTGAACCAACCCACAGAGCCGGCCGTTTTCTCGGGACACACCCACAACACAAAGACCAGATGTTTTTCAGCGCCGCTGACCGGCTTTGGTTGTTTGATCAGCAAAAGAGGCAGGTGCGGAAAATCTATGAGGCCATGCCTTATCAGCCCGGCCTCGCCCGCACTGCCGACAGAATGTGCGTCGATGGTCGCGGAGACTTGTGGTTTACCATCCGTGGCCTTGGTTTACTGAGTTTCGATGGGGCTACTTTGCAGCTGAAGCATCACCTGCATAAACAAAATGGATTGCAAAACAATGCGATTTATTCCTGTGAAGCGGACAGTGATGGGCATTTGTGGTTTGCCAGCCAACAGGGCCTGACCCGGCTGGATCCAAACACTTTGCGGCTGGAACCATTTGATAAAGGTGATGGTTTATCCGGCAGTGATTTCAGTTATGCCGCCAGTCTGAAGTTATCAAATGGTATCTTGGCTTATGGCACCAACGCCGGCCTGACCTGGTTTAATCCGGCGGAGCTGGCGGAAACTGCCCAAGCGCCGAATATTGCCATTACCGGCATCGGCGCAATGAATCAGGCGACTTCAACGGCACTGAATAACCTCGACGGCCAGTCCTTCCGCTTTGCCTACGACAGCCTCGGTATTGAAGTCAGTTTTTCAGCGCTGAATTTTCGCGACAGCGATAAAATTCAGTATAAGTTCTGGCTGGAAGGCCATCGCGAGATCCGGTTCCCGCAACAAAACAATGCCAGTGTGACTTTTCCACAGCTCGAACCCGGCTTGTACACTTTCCATGTCAAAGCACTGACGCCGCACAATGGCAAAGAAAGCCCGACAGCCACTTTAACATTGCGCATCGAACCAGCCCCCTGGTATTCGACCACTGCGTTAGTCAGTTATGCCGTGCTTGGCCTTATTCTGCTATTTATCTGGCAACACAACCGACTGGCACAAAAACGCCTGTTGGCGCAGGCACATTATAAAGTGCGCGCCAGCGAACAACGCTTAAAACAGGCACTGGAGGCGGTGAACAGCGGTGTCTGGGATTACCTGGTGCAGAAAAACAGCATGTATGCACAGCGGGTGCATGCGATGCTGGGCTATAGCGAAGAACTGAATCCGCTGTCCATGCAACAACATCTGGCGCTGATCCATCCTGATGATCGCGACGGCTATCAGCAGGCTTGGCAACGGTTCATTGCCGTGCCGGAACGTAGCTTTGATTTTACCTTCCGCATGCAGCATAAAAATGGCAGCTGGCTGTGGTTCCGCGATATCGGTAAAGTGACCGAAACTCAGGGCGATAAAGCGCTGCGGGTCATCGGCACCTACAGCAATATTACTGAAACCCGCGCAACCAAAGAAAAAGCCCGTTTATTTGGTGAAGCCTTCCAGCAAACCCGGGACTGGGTGGTATTGCTGGATCCGGAACAACGGGTGCTGGCTGCGAATCAGTCGTTTGCCGATGTGTTCGGCAATATGGATGATTATCTGTCCAACCCGCGCGTGCATGAACTGGGCATTAGCTTGTCACGACGGCGTTTTTATACCCGATTATTAAGCGGCATGACGGCCAACCAACACTGGCAAGGCGAAGAAATAGTGCTGAGTCCGGATGGCACCGAGCGCCCTACGTTGCTGAATATCAGTGCAGTCGGCGACGAAAACGGCGTTGATTTTTATGTCTTGGTGTTTACCGACATCACAGCGCAAAAACAAGCCGAAGACGACTTGCGTTATCTAGCCAATTATGACGCCTTAACCGGTCTGCCCAACCGTGCTTTGCTGATGGACCGCATTCTGCACGGCATCGAAACAGCAAAACGGGAAAAGCGCTCGCTGGCGCTCTGTTTTATTGATTTGGACCGGTTTAAACAAATAAACGACAGCCTTGGTCATGATATTGGCGACTTACTACTCAAACAGGTTGCCAAACGCCTGACGTCAATTTTACGGCTAACCGACACCGTCGCCCGCCTGGGGGGGGATGAATTTGTGGTTTTACTGGAAAGCTATAAAAATGACGACAATATCAGCCATGTTGCGCGTAAGATGCTGAAATCTATTGCCGAGCCTATGCAGCTCGGTACGCATTCGGTCAGCGTATCCCCCAGTATCGGTATCGCCGTGTATCCGGAAGACGCCGCCGACGCCACTGAATTACTCAAACATGCTGACGTGGCGATGTATCACGCCAAAGATTTGGGCCGAAACAACTTCCAGTTTTTTATTCAGGAAATGAACGACAAGGCCCAAATGCAGCTGGCACGGGAAACCCGTCTCAGAAGTGCCTGGCAGCACAACGAATTTCTCAATTATTACCAGCCCATTTATGACAGTCTGCAGCAAAAAATTGTTGGTGTGGAAGTATTGATGCGCTGGCAGGACGCTGACCGGCTGGTGCCGCCAAATGATTTTATCCCGCTGGCTGAAGACCTGCGGCTGATTGTCCCGATGACACAAGCGTTGCTGGTTCGTGCGCTGGCCGATTTACAGCAATGGCACCGGGCCGGCTATCCGTTGTATGTGTCGGTCAATTTATCCCCCCGTCATCTCGAGCAACAAAATCTGGCACTGGAAACCGCAGCCTTGCTGGCGCAATATCAGCTGCCCGCCAGCTGTCTGCGTTTTGAGGTGACCGAAAGTGCGCTGATGCAGGACCACCACAGCGCGATCGCTACGATGCTGGCACTGAGCGAACTCGGCGTGCAGCTGGCGCTGGATGATTTTGGCACGGGTTATTCTTCCCTGAAATACCTCAAAGAACTGCCGATTGACGGCATCAAAATCGACCGTAGCTTTGTCAAAGATATTGGCATCGACCGCAATGATGAAACCATCATCGACGCGATGCTCAGTATGGCCAGCAGCCTTGGCATGTATTGCATCGCTGAGGGTGTCGAAACCGAACAACAGCTGGCGTTTTTCAGTCAGCGCGGCTGTCATTTGATCCAGGGTTATCTGTTTGGTAAACCAATGGCCGCAGCGCAATTGCTGCAAAGCCTGCAACAGCATTAAACTATGCCGTCCTAGCGCCTGTACCGGAGTCGATGGTGCCTGTTTCCCGTTTATATCTGGCTGCGGCCTTGTTATTGCTGGCCGAAGCCTGTTTTGCCGGCATTGGCGCTTTAGTGAAACTGACCAGTGATTCGGCCAGTCAGGTGCAGGTGGTGTTTTTCCGCAACTTTTTTGCTTTGCTGGTCATGCTGCCGTGGATTTACCTGCAAGGTGCTCAAATTCTGAAAACCAAACGCTGGTATTTGCACCTAAGCCGCGCCAGCACTGGCATCATCTCGATGTACTGTTTTTTCTATATCATTAGCCAGTTACCGTTAGCACAGGCCATGTTGGTGCTGTTGCTATCGCCTTTTGTCGTGCCGATTATTGCCAGATTCTGGCTCCATGAGCGGCCAAGCAAACTGACACTGTTTGCTATTCTACTGGGTTTTATCGGTGTATTTATTGCCATACCGCTGAATGAAGGCCCGGCTAACTGGCTGATGCTGGCGATTGGATTACTCTCGGCGGTGCTGGTGGCTGTGACTAAAACCACCATCCGCTATATGTCTGATACTGAACCTGCGGCCCGTATCGTA
>CAMLRA010000110.1 GCA_946482325.1 uncultured Chromatiaceae bacterium
TCGATAAGAAGCGGCCGTACATGCCACTGCGGTATGGTTCACGCAGGAACAACGTACAAATCTCCGACACGCCGGTATAGTCGTTGCACATGGTCAGCACTTCAACCGGGTTGTAGACGTTCAGCTCGTTGCTGTGATGCACCACAGTGCTTTTATGAAAGTGGTACAGAGGTGTGGTCAAACCGACCGAAGCTTCGATACCAGAGGTTCCCAGGATCTCACCGGTTTCGGTGTCTTCCAGCACAAAGAGATAACCCTGATTGCCGGGCTGCTCGGTATCGATACCAAAGCTATGCTCGGAGTGGGCGATTTTTTGTTTCAGTTTTTGCTCGTTGACCGGCAGCGAAGTAAAACCGGCACCGGATTCGATGGCGATTTGCATCAGCGCCGGATAATCGGCTTGGGTGATAGGGCGGATCAATAACATGTTGAAATCCTGGCAAAGGCCGGCGCCAGGCACCGGCTTGTCAAAGTCACAGATCAGCCGCGTGCTGCGACCAGCTTGGCAATGGCTGCGTCAAAACGCGCCATACCGTCCAGAATATCCTGCTCTGGGATCACCAGTGACGGCGCGAACCGCACCACGTTGTAACCAGCCATCAGCACCAGCAAACCTTGTTCGGCAGCCGCCAGCATAAAGTCACGCGATTTACCGGCCCATTCGGTATTCAGTGCAGCACCAATCAACAGGCCCTGACCCCGCACTTCACTGAACACCTGATATTTGGCATTGATCGCGTGCAGCGCATCTTTAAACAGCTTCTCGCGGGTTTTCACGCCGTTTAATACTTCCGGCGTGTTGACGGTGTCATAAGCGGCCAGCGCCACAGCACAAGCCAGCGGGTTGCCGCCATAAGTACTGCCGTGAGTACCGACGACTAAATGTTTCGCTAATTCGGTGGTAGTCAGCATAGCGCCGATCGGGAAACCGCCACCCAGTGCTTTCGCGGTAGTTAACACGTCTGGCGTCACACCAAGGCCCATATAAGCGTACAGCTCACCGGTGCGGCCGACACCACTTTGCACTTCATCAAATACCAGCAACGCATTGTGCTGGTCACACAACTCGCGCACGCCCTGGATAAATTCTTTGCTCGGGCTGATGATGCCGCCTTCGCCTTGCAGTGGTTCTAACACCACGGCGCAGGTGCGGTCAGAGATCAGCGCTTTGAGACTATCCAGATTGTTATATTCGGCATGGTCGATGTCGGCTGGTTTAGGGCCGAAACCGTCAGAATAAGCCGGCTGACCGCCGACGGTCACAGTGAACAGCGTGCGGCCATGGAAGCCCATTTTAAAAGCGATGATTTGGGATTTTTCCGCACCGAATTTATTCAGTGCGACACGGCGTACCAGCTTCAGCGCCGCTTCGTTGGCTTCGGCGCCTGAGTTGGCAAAATAAACTTTTTCAGCAAAGGTGGTGTCGACCAGTCGCTGTGCTAACGCCAGCGCCGGTTCGTTGGTCATGGTATTGGATAAGTGCCATAACTTATTGGCTTGTTCAGTCAGTGCTTTGACTAACACCGGGTGACAGTGACCCAGGCAGTTGACGGCGATACCGCCGGCAAAATCGATAAACTCGCGATCCTGTTGGTCCCATAAGCGGGAGCCAAGGCCACGCACCGGGATAATTGGTGACGGGGCGTAGTTCGGGACCATAACTTCATCAAACAGGGCGCGGGTTAATTGCATTGCGAATTCCTCGTGAGTGGTGTCGCCGTCTGTAGCGGCTTTTGAAGTCCTGGTGTTGCTCGGCAAGTGCTGTCGATCAAGCAGGCATGCGGCATTCCAGGACGGAATGCCTTTATTATATTGGGCAGGCTCGTCAAACTGCAGTATCATAATCAGCAAATATACGATTTGTTTTACCAATTTGACGGAGTGTTTTGACATAATGCTAAGTAAAGAAGATGAACGGCTGCTTGCGCTGCTGCGCTCCAACGCCCGGGCCAGCGTGTCAGATCTGGCACGGCTGTTAGATTTATCGCGTTCGACAGTACAAACCCGCATCGCGCGGCTGGAGCAAACCGGCGTGATCCGCGGTTACGTGCTGGACTATGGCGACAGCTATACCAAATCTTTAGTGTCGGCGCATGTGTCGATTAAAGTGAAACAAAAGCTGACGGTCAAAACCAATAACGAGCTGAAACAAATCCCGCAAATCGCTGAGCTTTATGCGATCAGCGGCGAATACGACCTGATTGCGGTGGTACAGGCACAAAGCACTGAGCAGCTCAGTCATTTACTCGACCAGATTGGTGATCTGGACGGCGTGGAACGGACTAATTCTTCGGTGATCCTCGAAACCAAATTTAAACGATAAAGTCGTAGCTACGGTAGCTGTGGTGAGGCAACAACAAAATGCGCTCAGCCACCGGTAGCCGCAAATGTCCGACCAGTTGTCTGAAATTTTACTACAGGGTCTGAACAGCGGTAGAATCCGCCCACTTTTCGCCAGATGGCCGCTATTTCCGGGAATATTATGAGTCAAGCAGATAACACCCCTTTGTACACCCACTATGCCGGCCCGGCACTGCTGGAAACGCCGTTGCTGAATAAGGGCAGTGCATTTAGCCGCGAAGAGCGCGCTGCATTTAACTTAACCGGCCTGTTGCCACCGCGTTATGAAACCATTGAAGAGCAGGCCGCCCGTGCTTATATGCAGTATTCGTCGTTTGAAGAGCCGATCAACAAACACATCTATCTGCGGGTGGTGCAGGACAATAATGAAACTTTATTTCACCGCCTGCTGCAAAATCATCTCGAAGAAATGCTGCCCATTATCTACACACCAACGGTTGGTGATGCCTGCGAACGCTTCTCTGACATTTACCGCAGTGCCCGTGGTTTGTTTATTTCGTACAGCGACCGCGACCAGTTAGACGATGTGCTGCGTAGCGCGACCAAAAAGAAGGTCAAAGTAATTGTTGTGACCGATGGCGAACGTGTACTGGGCCTTGGCGACCAGGGCATCGGTGGCATGGGCATTTCGATTGGTAAGTTGTCGCTGTATACCGCCTGTGGCGGTATCAGTCCGGCTTATACCTTGCCGGTCTGCCTCGATGTAGGCACCAACAACGAAAAACTGCTGAACGACCCGTTTTATATGGGCAACCGCCATCGTCGCATCAGCGGCGACGACTACTATGAGTTCGTCGACAAATTTATCAAAGCCGTCAAACGCCGCTGGCCGGAAGCCATGGTGCAGTTTGAAGATTTCGCCCAGCCAAACGCCATGCCGCTGCTGAAACGTTACCGTGACCAGATTTGTTGTTTCAACGACGATATTCAGGGCACGGCAGCTGTCACCGTCGGGACTTTATTGGCGGCTTGTCGTTCAAAAGGCGTGAAACTGTCTGATCAAAAAGTAGTGTTTGTTGGTGCAGGTTCAGCCGGTTGTGGTATTGCCGAGCAAGTCATCAGCCAAATGATCAGCGAAGGCATTGATGACACAACGGCACGCGGCCAGGTGTTTATGGTCGACCGTCATGGTTTACTGACCGAAGGCATGGAGGATTTACGCGACTTCCAGCAGGCGTTAGTGCAAACCAAAGCCGCCATCAGCCACTGGTCTTTCAGCGGCGATTATGCCTCACTGCGTGACGTGATGAACTGCGCAAAACCGGACATTTTGATTGGTGTCTCAGGCGTTGCCGGGCTCTTCACAGAAGCTGTGGTCAAAGCGATGAAAAAACACTGCGCGCTGCCCATCATTATGCCGCTCAGTAACCCCATCAAGCAGATTGAAGCCCGGCCGGAAAAAATTATTGAATGGACTGACGGTGAGGTCATTATCGCGACCGGCAGCCCGTTTAAACCGATTGAATACAAAGGCAAAACCTATCCGGTTGCGCAGTGTAACAACAGCTATATCTTCCCTGGTATCGGCCTTGGCGTGCTGGCTTGTAAAGCCCGCCATATCAGTGACGAGATGCTGCGGGTCGCCAGTGAAACACTGGCTGCTGCGTCACCGCTGGCCAATACAGGCGAGGGCGGAATTCTGCCACCGCTGACACAATTGTCTGATTTATCTAAAGAAATTGCCTTTGCTGTGGCAAAAATGGCGATGACACAAGGCCATGCTTTAGAAATGGATGATGAGCGCCTGCTGCGCAAAATCAACAGCAATTTCTGGAAACCAGAATACCGGCTGTATAAACGCGTCAGTAGCTGATCAACCTCATCCGGCGAAATCTCCTGGAGTATTTCGCCGGAACTTTTCTGTTTTTTTCTTGGTGATTCCCCAACTTTTTGCAACAGCACGACGACCAACTGGCATCAACATTCTGTGAAGAGCCCGAGGTCAACATGCAAACTAAGATTCAACACCAAATTCCAACCCACCATTTTCACCGTTTCACTTTCGCGATGTTGCTGCTCAGCAGCTGCAGCTTCGCCTTGGCTTCCCAGCAGGTCACAACCGAGCGGTCTCTGGCAACCAGCCACAAACTACAGGTATTAAAAGACTGTAAACTGCAGTCCGAACGCGTCCTGACACCGGCAGAACTGAGCGCCTGGCAAGACCTAAAAAAAGCCGAACTGAAGATGGACCAACTGCAAATCCCAATGGATCAGATGAGCAAAGCACTGCAACCACATCAGGATAAAATGGAGCAACTGAGCGCGGAGTTGGAGCAACAAAGCAAAAGTCACCGCATACCGGATGATGAACTGCTGGAGCAAACCCGTATGACAGCGGAAAGAATCGAAGATATTACTGACAGCTATCAGGGTGATATCGACGCGATCAGCAGTTACGGTGACCACATCAGCCAGGTCGCCAAAGTGTTTGAACAACAAGTCACAGCGCAATTACCAGCGGGCAGCTACGACCAGCTGCGGGTGGTGGCGCCGGGCGATAAACTGGCAGCCGATTGCAACAGCGGGATGTTTTTCAGCAAATCGCTGCGATTTAATAAAAGCTGAGGTACAACCCACACAGTGGAATATTTCCGGCGCATATAACTGTTGACGAGCGGCCAGGTTTCCTTAAGCTTGGCCGCACGCAAACTGTGCAGGAACAAGCGGATGTTATTTATTGTGATGCTGGGGGGCAAACACCCGGCCGCCAAAATTGAACTACATGATGTGGTCTTTGCCTTCGGCCAGCAGCTCAGCGACTGTTATGAACAGCTCAGACAACAATGGTTTGGCGCAGCCAAAGGCCTGCATATCGACTCCTGGTGGCAAGTGCAGGGTGTCGATGGTTATCAGCTGCATTTTACCGATGTGGCACCCAAAGCCGGTGAACCCAGGCTGTATTTCATTAACCTCGGTGGTTATTTACCGGGCAGTTTTGGCGAGGATCATCAGTATCTACTGGTGGTGGCTGAAACCCCGGCACAAGCAAAACAGCTTGGCAAACAGCGGCTGCCAAAGTCGTGGGACAAGCCACACACAGATAATTTGTATGATGTCGACGATTGTATCGCCATCGATGTGGTTGAAGGTCGTTTCGTCCGGCTGGTACCAGGTGCTTATGCTGCCTCACAACAGGGGAGTGATTATATTTTGCTGTGAATTTGCAACAGCATAACTGGCACCAGCAACAACGGCTGCGACAATTTGCCACATAGGGGCATCAGGAACTTTTCCGTAAAATCAGGCACATGCATTACTAATCTTCAAAGGTGTGTGTTGTGCCACTACAAACCCCAAATATTCCATCACATAAGTTTTCCCGTCTGACGCTGGCGCTCGGCCTGCTGTGCCTGCCAGGTTACGCGCTGGCAAATACTGCGGCCGATGCTAAGGCAGCAAAAAAAGCCGAAGCAGACATTGAGCGGGTTCAGGTTACCGGCGTGGTGCTGAATGGTCCTGGTCAGCTGGTGATGGACCCCAAAGCGCCGCGTCAGCCATTGCCGGCACACGATGGTGCTGACTATCTGAAAACCATTCCGGGTTTTTCCGTCACCCGTAAAGGCGGCGCTGATGGCGACGCAGTGTTCCGTGGCATGGCGGGCTCCCGGCTTGGCATTCTGGTTGATGGTGAGAATATCTTAGGCGGCTGCAACGCCAGAATGGATGCGCCAACAGCGTACATCTACCCGGAATTGCATGATTCTATGACCGTGATAAAAGGTCCGCAATCAGTCGCACATGGCGCAGGGCATTCTGCTGCCGTCATTTTGTTTGAGCGTAATGTCGCCCCTTTTGCACAAGCCGGATTGCGAGCCCACAGCAGCCTGACCAGCGCCAGTTTTGGCCGCCATGATGAACTGGCTGATTTACAGTTTGGCCAGAACAATGGCTATGTGTTATTCAGCGGCAGTAACTCAGCTGCTGATGACTATCAGGACGGCGAGGGTAATGCTATCCACTCCCGGTATCAGCGTTACAGCGGCAACATCTCAGTCGGTTGGACGCCGGATGTCGATACCAAAGTGGAGCTGTCCGGCACACGCAGTGACGGCGAAGCTGCTTATGCCGACCGCGGCATGGATGGCACCCGTTTCCGCCGCGATAGCCTGAATCTGCGCATTGAAAAAACCAATATCACCCCCTGGTTAGAACAGGTGAAATTTCACTGGTTCGATAACGAAGTCGACCATTTAATGGACGACCAGCAACTCCGTAAACCCGGCATGATGGGATATGCCAATTTACTGCGCAATACCGAAGGTGGCCGTCTCAGTGCCGTGTTTACGCCGTCAATGAGCTACAAGCTGACGTTGGGCGCAGACCAACAGGACAGCGGTCATCGTTCACGCTCGGCACCTGCCTCTGGTATTTACAGCGTTTTACTCGATGATGCCGAGATCTCTCAGGCCGGCGTATTCGCAGAATGGCGTGATCAGCTAGCGCAATTTGATACTGTGGTAGTCGGCTTTCGGCTCGACCATTGGCAAGCTACAGACCAGCGGTTGAAAATCGCCGGCATGATGAGCGCCATGCCAAACCCAACAGCAGGACAACAACGCGACGACAAGCTACACAGCGGTTTTGCCCGTTATGAACATCAATTCAGTAGCATTCCAGCCAGCTGGTACATCGGCGTTGGCAGCACAGCCCGTTTCCCGGATTATTGGGAATTGATCGCCAAAGAGGGCATCAAATCAAAAAGTGCTTTTCAGGAAATCGCCCCGGAACAAACCACACAGCTCGATTTAGGCTATTTGTTTAAAAATGCCGACACTGAGTGGTCAGCTTCGGCATTTTACAATGAGATCAGTGACTATATCCTGGTTGATTACAGCAACATGATGAAATCAAATGGTTTTGTCAGAAATATCGACGCCAGCAGCTACGGCGCCGAGTTCGGCGTGCAGCAAAAATTCTCCCATCACTGGCAAGCTGATGCGACATTGGCATATACCCGTGGCAACAACAACACAGACGGCACGGCATTGCCGCAGATTTCGCCACTTGAAATCAAACTGGGCCTGAGCTACGCCAGGGATAATTGGTCAGTAGGTTCTTTACTGCGCGTTGTTGGGCCACAAAGCCACTTTGACCGGAACAAAGGCAGTATTGTCGGGAAGGATTTAGGCGCAACGTCAGGCTTCTCAGTTCTCTCTGTAAACGCCAGTTGGCAGCCGGAACAGAGCTTATTATTTACCGCAGGCGTCGACAATTTATTCGACCGCACTTATGCCGAATTTGTCAGCCGCGCTGGTGGCAACGGTATGGGAGGGGGCATTCCGGGATATGTCCAGACCTTACGCGTCAATGAGCCTGGGCGGACCGTCTGGTTAAAAGCCCAATGGAACTTCATTGGCTGAGCCTTGACGCTTTTGTGGGAAAGACGGCTACAATCCGGTGTGTGTGCCTGGCAAAGACCTCAGGTTCATAGCCCGGTAGATCTTTGTAGCCGTACAACTCATAAACGGCCAGTGGCTAAAGACGATAACCAGGCAGGTCAGGGCAGTGCGAACTGCCCACCGACCGCGGCGAACTCTATGACACTGCACTGGCGGTCTTTGATCTGCTGCGGTTATAGTGGTTCAAAGCTTATGGTTCACAGGAAACAGCATGTGTGGGCGTCTGAATGTCACTGATAATCCATTGTTGATCGAATTACTGGAACAACTTGGCATTCAGTTGTTTCCTACGCACCCTGAGCAATTGCGTCTGGACCTGCCCATCAGAACCGGACGTTTTATCCGAGCCACCAATCTGGTTACTATCGTGTTGCAACAAGACGGTCAGCGCCGGTTGCAAGACGCCGTCTGGTGGTTGTTGCTGGAACCCACGGAACAAGGATTTAAACCTGGCCCATATACCAGTTTTAATACCAGATCGGACAAACTGCATGTGCGTGGCAGCGCCGGATTTCAGCCATTTCGCCAACAACGCTGCATCATCCCGGCCAGTGGCTTTGGCGAAACAGAAATCAACCAAGGCGTCAGCCGCTACACCGACTTTATTGGGCAACGCGCCTTGGCTTTTGCCGGCCTGTACCGCACCTGGTTAAATAAAAGCACCGGCGAACTCATATATTCCTGTTCAATTATCACCTTAACGCCACACCCAAAACTGATACCATTTCATAGCAAAGCAATGCCAATGATGCTGCCACCAGGCGCTTTTGATGCATGGCTTGATCCGAACAGCAGTATTAACGAATTCGATTGCTTGTTGCAGCCAAGAATCTATACAGGGCTACAGGCGATTCCAATCAATAAACCAAGCTTGTATCAACCAATCGCAGAAGCGATTGAAATAGAGCCAGATTAGACTTGTAGTGCAAAGTACACGTCATTAAGTGTTGCTGGCAGAATAGTTGAGTTTTGAGGTTAGAAACTGCAAGAGATTAGCGGGAGTGTTCGCGGCCTTGGTGCTGACGTTAAACCTGGCGAGTACACCAAGCCAGAGTGATGCGGTCACTCCCGCATAATCCGATTTAACATAATATACATTATGGGATATTTAGTATATTTAGTAAGTACATGAAAATTATCATGAATAACTTTTCTAAAGCACCACTTACAGATACCTGTAAAACACCGGTTATCAAGCCGGTTTGATACCAACCTGCAAAATACGGTCTTGCTCATCAATTTGCCGCACAGTCAAAATAAGTTGGTCGAGCTGGACGTCGTCACCAACTACGACGCGGCGGAAAAAGCGTGCGCTGATATAGTCTGAGATGGATTGTGTCGGGTCCAGCTGGCCAAAATCTATGGTGTAGAACGCGCCCAAATCTGCCAGTGTAATTTGACCATTGAGGACAAATTCTCCGAAGAATTCTTGTTTGCTCTGGCTGGCTTCAGCGGCGTAACTGGACAGCACTTCACTGACCACAGCGCTGTCTGCGGCTTTGGCCATGACCATCAGCGTATCTTTAGCTTTAAAACGTGTGCAATCGAGGCATTGGATCCATTCACCATTTCGGACTATGCCTAAAAACTGAACTGAAGATGGCACCGGCAACATGGTCCAGTCGGTGTCGAGCACCGGCGAGTCGGCGTTGACCTGATACGCCAGTACTTGCAGCACGTCTTTGCTTTGTGCGACTTCCAGCGGCATCACATAATCCGGACCGGGTTCCTTCGGAACTTCAAGGCGCAACCAACGCGCCACCGGCGCTATCGACCAGCCCTGGATTAACAGTGACACAATCACCACGAAAAAAGCGACGTTAAAGTACAAATCTTTGTTCGGCACACCGGCAAGCCACGGAATGAGCGCCAGGATAATTGGCACAGCACCGCGTAGCCCTACCCAGCTGATGAAAATCTGGTCACGTTTGGGAAAATGAAACGGCAGCAAGCTCAGCACCACAGCAAGTGGCCGTGCGATAAAAATCATCACCAGCGCTAATGCGATAGCTGGTAGCAGATAGTCCAGCAGAGCCGTTGGCGTCACCAGCAAACCCAGCATCAAAAACATAATGATTTGGCTGAGCCAGGCCAAACCATCCTGAAAACGCAGAATATGTTGCACAGGAGCCAACCTGGCATTGCCTACCAGAAAACCAGCCAGATATACGGCTAAAAAACCGCTGCCGCCAAACTGGTTAGTCAGGCCATACAACAACAAGGCACAGGAGATGGCAAATAACGGGAAAAATGCCGGACTTAACGGCAACCTGCGACAAAGCCAAATCAGCGCCCTGCCACCGCCCCAACCGAACAAAGCGCCAACCAGCGCCTGCTGCACAAACACCAGGATGGTGCTCCAACCAAGTGCCGCCTCGCCTGCGACCACGCTGACCAACGTAAACGTCAGCATCACCGCCATCGGGTCATTACTGCCCGACTCTATTTCCAGCGTTGACGCCACCCGCTCTTTGATATGAAGCCCGGCCGACTGAAAAATAGAAAACACCGCAGCAGCGTCAGTCGAACTTAAAATAGCCCCGAGCAACAAGCCTTCTAATAAAGTGAGCTTAAACAAATACATGGCCGCAAGGCCCAAAATCAGACAGGTAATGACAACGCCGACTGTCGCGAGCGCGGCCGAGGGCGCCAATACCACTTTGACGCGGTCCGGATGTGTGCGCATCCCACCGTCAAACAGAATAATCACCAGCGCTACTGAACCAATCAGCAGTGCCAGATCCGGATTTGCAAATTGGATGCCTAAGACCCCATCTTCACCGGCCAACATGCCCATCAGCAGAAAGATCAGCAACAAAGGCGCGCCAAAGCGCGCTGAGATCAGAGTTGCGATAATACTGACCGTGAACAGCGCACCAAAAATCAGAATATTGAGGTTAACTGCATCCAATAAAACATCCTTTTGTGATCGGCTTAAATGGCATTGAGTTCCCGGTAAATCGCCTGTAAGGCGGCTAACGGATCTACCGCTTTGGTAATTGGCCGGCCAATCACCATGTAATCAACACCAGCTGCTACAGCTTGTGCCGGGGTCATCACACGCTTTTGGTCATCCGCACCGGCAAAAGCTGGTCGAATGCCCGGTGTCACCAACTGAAAAGCTTTACCGAACTGCTGTTTCAGCAGGCTGGCTTCATGCGCCGAACAAACAACGCCATCAAGGCCTGCTTGCTGCGTCAGGCCCGCAAGTTTCAGTACCTGCTGCTCAGGCGTCAAAGTGATACCTAATTCGAGTAAATCAGCCTGCTCCATCGACGTCAACACAGTCACGGCAATCAGCAGCGGTTTGTCTGCACCAAAGCTTTGTAAGGCCTCACGCGCCGCCACCATCATCCGGCTACCGCCACTGGCATGCACGTTGACCATCCAGACGCCAAGATCTGCGGCGGCTTTTACCGCCTTGGCCACAGTGTTTGGAATATCGTGAAATTTTAAATCGAGGAAAACATCAAAGCGACGTTGCTGCAGTTCACGGACAAAACCGGGGCCGAAATGAGTAAACATCTCTTTGCCGACCTTTAAGCGGCACAACGCCGGGTCGAGCTGGCTCACCAGATTTAAAGCTGCGCCTTGGTCTTCATAATCCAGTGCCACCACAACAGGGCTTAATTGCATAACGATAGTTCCACAAACTGAAAGGACAAGATTAGCGGCCGTCGATGCCGCCCAGAGGTTCAACCGTCTCCCATTGCTGGCAGGACGGACATAACCAGTATTGCTGCCGGGTTTTAAAGCCGCAATTGCGACAGCTATACAGGATTTTAGTATCAAGATAAGCGCGCACCAAGCCATCGATGGCCTGTAGGGCTTCCATTTGTAAAGGTTGGTTTAGCTGGCGAACCTGCAGCAAACGCTGAAACAAGCGGATATTCGGTTGTTGCTGCAATTTCTCCAGCAGCAGCTGCTCACCACCTGCCGGCGAGCCGGTTTGCACCAGCCAGTCACATAAAAACAGCGTCGCGGTGATGTTTTTATTTTTATGCACCAGCTGGCTCAACAACGGGTACCATTCATCTTCCGGTAGTTGGCAGCGTTGTAATTCCGGCAGAATATCAGCGGCCCACTGGGGTTTTTGCGTCAGCACCGATTTATAAGCGACAGCAGCATCAGCTAAAGATTGCTCGGCTAATAACTTTCTGGCCAGCTGCAAACGTGGCCGGATCGCCTGCGGATATTTTTGCGCCAAAATTCTTAGTGCCATCACATCCATCGGCTTTTTCTGATCCTCACAGCGCATATTGGCAAGCGCAATCCGCAACGAACGGGAATCAGTTTTATCAACCTGCGGCGCGAACTCCACGGCTTTATGCCAGTCATGCGTCACAACAAAAATAGCAAACAGTTGTTTTAAGGCGGTTTCCTGCAGAGGGTCGCTATCGACCAACTTACGCAGCAAACTTTCTGCTCGGTCATATAAGCCGGCTGAGAAATAGTCTTTGGCCAGTTCCAGCTGAATTTGCTGGGCCTGTGCTTTAGGCAGCTTTAGCTGATGCAGTTTTTCATGAATGCGGATAGCTTTATCCCAGTCGCCTTTGCGCCGGAACAAATTGGCCAGAGCCAGATAGGTATCGATGGTCGCCGCTTCGATATCGAGTAGTTGCAGCAGCTGCTCAATCGCTTTGTCTTCCTGATCGGTCAGCAGGAAATTTAACCCGGAGGACAGGTTTTTCGCGACGTTGGCTTTGTTTTTCAGCTCTTCCTGCCGCAGACTGTTGCGGCCAAAAAACCAGCCATAAGCGGCGGCAACAGGCAACAACAGAAATAGCAGTTCAAGCATAGGATCAGGTCTTGCTCATCGCCCGGTTAATCCAGCGTTTGGTACGCAACTTCACCAGAATTGTCAAAGACAAGCTCAGACCAATTGCAAAGCCGAGCAGTAAAAATAACAGGGCAATATCAACAACCCGCAGCTCGGCTTTAGCAATAAAATAGTTTAATTCAGCGACTTGCTGGTTGATTGAGCCGAAAAACAGACCAATCAGGATGAGCACAGAAAAACACAGGAAAAAAATCAGCTTTCTCAAACTCGGCTCCGTTAGCACCGTCGCTGTTTCAGCGTGGACAAGACTCAGGTATTTTCTTTGACGCGATCGCGTAATTCTTTACCTGGTTTAAAATGCGGGACGTATTTACCGTCAAGTTCAACTTTGTCGCCGGTTTTCGGATTGCGACCTACCCGTGGAGCTCTGAAGTGTAAGGAGAAACTACCGAAGCCGCGGATCTCAATGCGCTCATTGGCTGCCAGAGAACCGGCCATTTGCTCGAGAATTTCTTTGACTGCGGATTCAACATCTTTTACCTGGATATGAGGAAAATCAGTTGCTAACTTTTCGATCAACTCAGATTTGGTCATAAGGACTCCGCTTACACTGTTGCTGGAAAATGCCGGTTGAGGCAAATGCCCCAACCGACCGGCTAGCATCAATTACTCAGATTTCTGAGCTGCTTTGAATGCTTCAGCCATTGCGTTACCACCAAAAGCAGAATCGTCCTGCTTGATTGATTCTAACGCTTCTTTCTCTTCAGCTTCGAACTTGGCTTTGATTGACAGGCTGATCACGCGGTTTTTGCGGTCAACACCCATCAGACGAGCTTCAACTTCTTCACCGACTTTCAGCGCAGTAGTTGCATCTTCGATACGCTCACGAGCGATATCAGAAACGCGAACATAACCTTCTACGCCGCCTTCCAGTAATACGGTTGCGCCTTTCGCGTCAACTGCAGTCACTGTACCTTTAACGATAGCACCTTTTTTGTTATCAGCAAGATAGCCGTTGAACGGATCTT
>CAMLRA010000111.1 GCA_946482325.1 uncultured Chromatiaceae bacterium
CCTACAGTTTCAATGCGGTTATTTCCCTCGCTCGCTTTCATTTGGCTTTTTGTAATGGCATCAGCAGCTTCTTGGGAGCCACTTTGAAAGGCTGAGATCATCTGTTGGATATCTTTCGTGGATGATGCAGTGCGACTAGCCAGCGCTCTCACTTCATCGGCTACCACTGCAAAGCCTCTGCCTTGTTCGCCTGCCCGGGCCGCTTCGATTGCAGCATTCAACGCGAGCAAATTGGTTTGTTCCGCAATGCTATTGATAACATCCAAAACGGCCGTAATTTCTGTGCTTTTGCTTTTAAGAAGCTCAATAACCCGGGCTGTGGCACTGACTTCCTGAGATAACTCGCCAATCAAAGCGATTGTTTGCAACAATTGCTGCTGACCCTGCGCTGCATTTTTCTGCACAAGCTCGGAAAGCTCTGCGGCTTCAGTTGTCGTCAGAGCAACATCACGAACCGTCGTGCTCATCTCATGCATGGCGGTCGCTGCGAGTTCCGTATCCTGTTGTTGGCGTTGGAGCCCTTTAAAAGTCTGCGCTGTCACGACTGAAGACTCTTCGGCAGCCGCGGCTAATTGAGCAGACGCACTACTCAGTCCACCAATCACTTTTTGCAACTGAGTAATTAAAGATGCTGTGGCCCGGGATATATTCCCAAACTCATCATCGCCGGCACCTGCAGTGATTTGGTGGGGATCCATAGTTAAATCACCTGATGCAACAGCCGCCAGCGTTTGTTCTATCGACGTTACAGCATTGGCCATGGAGTGAATCATTTTGCGAATGACCATCACAGTGACAATACCGAGTAAACTCAATAATACAGCCAAAAACATCAGTTGATTGAGTGCAGTTCGCTTTAACTCAGCAGCCTCTGCAGATAGCTCATCAGACAACACTTTTTCAAACTCTGTAAGTTTAGCGATTCGTGCGGTAGCCAAGTCAAACCAAGCAGCATCATCAATTGAAAACTCTGTAGCGGTTGCTTTGGCAAAAGCTTGCTGATGAATATCGGCGACTTGGCGAAACTCCGGGAGTAACTGCATATCATCCCAGCGCTTTTTCTGTGCTGCAGTGAGCATGCCAGACATGCTTTCCACATAAGCACGATAAGCCCCCAGATTGTTGGCAAAAGTCGTCAGCGTTTGCTCGGTAAAACGGCTCTGACTGAACACTATGCCCAAAATTGCGCGCTCCCGTCCGGCTCTTTCTTTTGTTTCAATGAGTTTATTCAGCGTGGCCAGGCTTCTACTTAACGCTAAGTGCTCAAGCTGAAGCTCAGCTTGATGATCATTAGCGATAAGACCTGAGATCAATTTAGTGTACCGGGTAGCAGATTCAGCACTCTCGATTGAAAGCCCGTCTATTTTTGTCCTGAGCTCATCTACTTCAACTTCAATGGCTGAAAATTCTTTGATGCCGATTGGTCTTACTAAACTGAGAGCGTCGTCTGTTTTGTTGCGCAGTCCGGATAACCGCTCTTTGAAGCGTGATCCTTTACTTGCTAGAACGACACCACTTGCGCCTCTTTCAGCCTGTAAGGTGCCGATCAATTGGCTTACTTTCACGGAATGGCTGACGGTCGTTTCAACCTGCAGTGCGATAGTGTAGTTTCCCAAATCCAGCAAAATACGATTGAGCGCTAACCCAAGCAGGGCCAGAACAGGCAACGTCAATAACACGATTAGTTTTGCTTTGACTGTAAGGTTACGGATTTCCATCGTCGTGAAAGGCCTTTTATTTTTCCCTGATAGAAACAACATAGGAGACGCACCGAAAAAGGCAAACAACTACCACTTTCGGATTAAGCCATGATTAAACTACCTAAAAAGAGCAATTAGATGCAGCGTTGATCATCTGTTTTTCAATTGGGGCGCATGATTGTTTAAGCGACAAACCTGTCAGTAAGCCGATATCCAAGCACTTAAACTCGTTCCCGAAGCAAATTGTTGCGCAACAACGCGCGCCGGACGCTCAGACACATTTTTCCGAATCGGCGGATCTCGTCAAATTTTGGGCTTACACCCCGTTTCATTGCGCTTTCCCAATAACAGATCTCGCTATCCACCATTTCGAGTAGTTTTTTCGGACAGCCGGCACAATCGGTGTTGGCGCCACAAATAAAGGTACTCGGTTCATACAACGGAAATTCTGCTTTTACCTGCGCAATAATCTCGCGCATTGCAGTCATGCGATCCGGCTTCATTGTCGGCACTCATTTGCATTATCTGGTGTAGGAGGTTGGGTGGACTGAACGCTGGTAGCGGCGCGTCCATCCGCGATTTCCTGTGCTATCAGCTCCTGAAAAAACAACAGATGTTGATTGAGTTTCAAAATGCCATCCAGCAATTGTTGCTGGGTGTTGATTAGCCGAGCCTGGGCGGTAAATTCAGCAAGGCTCAAAGGAATTTGGTCTCCCTGTGAACAGGGACCGCAGGGTAATGTTATTGATTTCTCAGTACTACCTGGACACAGGGATGAAAATTGATTATCGCGCGTAGACACTTATCCACCGAGACTTCATGATGAGTCGCTACATCATGAAGCCCGGCGCTCTTTGTGCCAATTCACCTGAAGAGGTAGTTCTTGTGGATCTAGGCTGGAACCGTCTGCGCGAGGTACTCAGGATAAAACCTGAAATAGACGCCGGTACCACCTTCTGGTCGGCGCTCGATCCGTAGTTCCCCATGCAGCTGCCTGCTGCGCTCCTGCATGATGGCAAGGCCATAATGATTGAGCTTTTCGGCTTTATCAGGAATACCAATGCCGTTGTCCTCAACACAAAGCTCTATCCATTTGTCAGGATGTTGTTTAAGTCCAACCAAAACTTCGGAACCTCTGCTATGGTGTACAGCGTTTTGACTGGCTTCCCGTACTATTTGCAGCAAGTGGATTTCTTCTTGTGGTGACAGCGGAATATTCGCTAACTGGTAGTCGACGCGAAACCGCATACCGGACTGCTCAGCTAATACAACCACAGCCTGCTGCAGTGCTGCTTCGACGCCGCCGCCGTCCACTTTTAACCGGAACGTGGTCAATAATTCACGCAGCTGACGATAGGCGCTATCAAGCCCCTGCTTCAGTTCATCCGTGATTTCCTGCAGAAGCTCAGGGCGTTGTTTTTCAATAGATTTATTCAGCCTTGTTACCTGAATTTTCAGATACGACAACGCCTGAGCCAAAGAATCATGCAGTTCACGGGCAATGACCGTGCGTTCTTGCATCAGGACCAAACGGCGGGCTTGTTCCTGCTCTTGCTTCAGACTGAGAGCTATCGCAATATGACCTGCAACACTGCGGAATAACTGCAGCTGCCAGTCACTCAGGGATTCTGTGCTGTGAGTACGGACAACCAACACGCCGTGATGCTGCGCTTCGCGCTGAACCTGAAATCGATACACCCAGCCACTATTATCTATCTGACCACTTTCACTGGCCGACGTACAATCACCACAGCTTGAACGTCCACATTCTTCATGACTGTTATCAGGCAAGATTTGCAAATATGGCCGGCTGCCCTGCTCGGTCAGCAGGCAAAGTTCGATGTCCGCAACCGAAACGACCTGCTGCAATTGCTGCACTATGGTATCAAGCCTGCTGCGATCTACCGTTTCAATCGTCAGGTCCCGCACCATGTCATATAAGAACTGCAGTTTAGTATTGGATTTTTGTAACGCATCGGTTTGCGCATCCACCCGTTTTTGTAAGGTGCCATACATAGACGCAATAGCGTCCGACATCTTATTCAATGTTTGCGCCAGCACACCAAGTTCGTCCTGTTCCTGCGGTTCTACCCGGCAAGTAAAATCACCTTGGCCGATCCGATGTGCCGCTCGGGTTAATTCACTTAATGGTTGCTCAACCCTGTTGCGTAACCAATGCAGGACCACTGCGGCGAGAAACACTGTGGTAAAAAGCGCGAAGATTTGCACGATGCGCAATAAGCGGACCTTATGCTCAGCATCCTGCTGAATGGTGCTGACCAATACTTCGATATCATTTACCTGACGCTGCGCCCGAAGAAACCGCTCTGATGCCGACAGTTGCTTCAGCTGCTGGTCCAGTTGCAGCCAATTTTGCCTCGCCTGAACGAACTGTAAATTCAGCTGTGGATTGGCCGTTTTCATGTGGCTGAATACCGGGTGCTGCCAGCTCTGTATCAGCTTTTCCCGCGCTGCCAGGAAATCTGTACTCGATGGCTGTTCACTTAACATCACCACTTTGAAAGTCTGCATCCGAAGTGACCCGGCGACGTTGATCGCTAACGCATCACTGTCGGCCCGTTCGGACAGCCAGTAGGAAATAATCATGGTCCCGAGCGCTAAAGTGACGATGATGCCAAGAGCAATGCCAATGCGACTGACAATTGAAGACTGATGCTTCAATAGAGGTTTGATTTTTGACATGCCGGCTCCTCGAATTGATAAGCGGATTCTACCTCTTTCTGTGACCAATTTCAGTGGCTACTCCTTTTGCGCCGAACCTCAAACCACCACCTGCCCGGTCGATTTATATTTTATATATTCACTAATTAATTCATATAGATAGCAAAAAACAAAACTACCCACTTAGTGGTACTTTCAACCTATCGTACCTGTTTTGACTCCGTGGATTGCTTGCGCCAAATCAATCATGATTCTGCTTGCGCATTCCAGACTACTGGCAAGTTCAGCAAATGATCCGGCATACCAATATCAACCGGGTCGGCAAGCAGGAGTAATACAATGAGTCACTTGCTCGACAAACTGCGTTTTTTTAAAACGCGCAGCACGCCATTCGCCGACGGGCACGGCGTTACCACCAATCAGGACAGAACCTGGGAACAGGGTTACCGCCAACGCTGGCAACATGACAAGATTGTCCGCTCCACTCATGGCGTTAACTGTACAGGTTCATGCAGCTGGAAGATATATGTCAAAGATGGTCTGGTGACCTGGGAAACCCAACAAACAGACTACCCACGCACTCGTCCAGATCTGCCGAATCACGAGCCACGCGGTTGCCCCCGCGGCGCCAGTTATTCCTGGTATATCTACAGCGCCAACCGGCTGAAATACCCGAAAGTTCGTCAGCACCTGATGAAACTGTGGCGTGAAGCCAAAGCGGTACATCAGGACCCGGTACAAGCCTGGCAATCGATTGTGTCTGATCCGGTCAAAGCCAAAAGCTATAAAGAACGCCGCGGTTTAGGTGGTTTTATCCGTGCCAGCTGGGACGAAGTCAATGAACTCATCGCCGCTGCCAACATTTACACCACCAAGCAGTATGGCCCTGACCGTGTCACAGGCTTCTCACCAATTCCGGCAATGTCGATGGTGTCTTACGCTGCAGGCGCACGGTACTTGTCACTGATTGGCGGTAACTGCTTAAGTTTCTATGACTGGTATTGCGACTTACCGCCTTCTTCGCCACAAGTTTGGGGCGAGCAAACTGACGTGCCTGAATCTGCGGATTGGTACAACTCCAATTACATTATTGTTTGGGGTTCAAACGTGCCGCAAACACGCACCCCAGACGCGCATTTCTTATCTGAGGTGCGTTACAAAGGCACAAAAACCTGTGTCATCACCTCGGATTATTCCGAAGCCTCTAAATTCGGTGACACTTGGCTCGCGCCAAAACAAGGCACAGATGCGGCCTTAGCCATGGCCTTTGGCCATGTGATCTTAAAAGAATTCCATGTTGACAGCCCGAGCAGCTATTTCACTGACTATGTGCGGCGTTACACCGATATGCCGATGCTGGTGTTATTAGAAGAACACGACGGCAAGCTGACGCAAGGCCGCTTCCTGCGCGCCGCCGATCTGGTCGACAACCTCGGTGAAGCCAATAACCCGGACTGGAAAACCATCGGTATCAAACAAGACGGCAGTCTGACCAGTCCAAACGGCGCCATCGGTTACCGCTGGGGACAAAACACCGATCAGGTCGGTAAATGGAACCTGGAGCAAAAAGACAAAGACGGTGACATTGAACTGAAACTGTCATTGATTGACGCTCATGACGCCATTGCTGAAGTCGCATTCCCATACTTCGGCGGCGCTCCACATGAATACAAATACTTCCAGCATACCGAACACGACGAAGTACAGACCCGTCGCATTCCGGTGCGTAAAGTCCAGCTGAAAGATGGTACTGAGGCCTTAGTAGCAACGGTCTATGATCTGACATTGGCGCATTATGGTGTCGACAATGGTGCAGCTTTTGGTCTTGCCGATCCTCATCGTGCAGCGTCATATAACGACAACGTGCCATACACCCCTGCCTGGCAACAAGCTATCACTGGCGTTGAGCCGGCGGCCTTGATTCAGGTGGCTCGCGAGTTTGCCCGCAATGCCGACAAAACCCGTGGCCGTTCTATGGTCATAGTTGGTGCCGCGCTCAACCACTGGTACCACATGGACATGAACTACCGTGGCCTCATTAACATGTTGATGATGTGTGGTTGTATCGGTCAGAGCGGTGGTGGCTGGGCGCACTATGTCGGTCAGGAAAAACTGCGGCCGCAAACCGGCTGGGCCCCGCTGGCGTTTGCACTGGATTGGCAAAAACCACCGCGCCATATGAACGGCACCTCGTTTTTCTACAACCACGCCAGCCAATGGCGTTACGAAAAACTCGATATGGCCGAAGTGGTGTCACCACTGGCCAATAAAGAAAAATGGACCGGTTCAATCATTGATTTTAACAGCCGCGCCGAACGCATGGGCTGGCTGCCATCTGCGCCACAGCTTGGCACCAACCCGCTGCATTTGACCAGCAAAGCCAAAGCCGCCGGTATTGACGTCAAAGACTATGTCGTACAGGAGCTCAAAGCTGGCAACCTGAAATTCGCCTGCCAGGAACCGGAAAATCCACAAAACTTCCCGCGTAATATGTTTATCTGGCGATCCAACCTGCTCGGCTCCAGCGGTAAAGGCCATGAATATATGCTGCGTCACCTGCTTGGCACCAAACATGGTTTACTTGGCAAAGACTTAGGCGGTTTTGGCGGTAAAAAACCAGAAGATGTGCAATGGACCGACAACGCTGCCGAAGGCAAAGTTGATTTGTGGGTGACGTTAGATTTCCGCATGTCGACGACTTGTCTGTATTCCGACATCGTGCTGCCAACAGCGACCTGGTATGAAAAAGACGATATGAATACCTCGGATATGCATCCGTTTATTCATCCGTTATCTGCCGCGATTGACCCGGTATGGGAAGCGCGCAGCGACTGGGAAATCTTTAAAGGCATCGCCAAAGAATTCTCGCGGTTATGCCCGGGCCATTTAGGGGTAGAAACCGATTTGGTTACCACCCCAATGCACCACGACACTCCGGCCGAACTGGCACAGCCGTATGGCGTTAAAGCCTGGTGGAAAGGCGAATGTGAAGCGGTTCCAGGCATCACCATGCCACATCTGAATGTGGTTGAGCGTGATTATCCCAATACCTATCAGCGTTTTACCTCGCTTGGGCCTTTGCTGGAAAAAACCGGCAACGGCGGCAAAGGCATCAGCTGGGATACCAAAAATGAGGTGCATTTCCTCAAAGAGCTGAACCGCACCCATACCGCAGACGGTGTGAATAAAGGTTTGGCACGGATAGACAGTGCGATTGATGCCTGTGAAGTGATTTTAAGCTTAGCGCCGGAAACCAATGGCCAGGTTGCGGTGAAAGCCTGGGCGGCTTTATCCAAAATCACTGGCCGTGACCACCGACATCTGGCTCTGAACAAAGAAGACGAAAAGATCCGCTGGCGCGATATTGTCGCGCAGCCACGTAAGATCATCTCCTCACCAACCTGGTCAGGTCTGGAAGATGAACATGTTTCTTACAACGCCGGCTACACCAACGTACACGAGCTTATTCCGTGGCGCACCATCACCGGCCGCCAGCAGTTTTATCAGGACCACGAGTGGATGCGTGATTTTGGTGAACAGCAATGTGCCTACAAGCCGCCGATCAACTTAAAAACCGTAGCGCCGGTACTGCATAAAAAACCGAATGGCAACAAAGAAATCGTACTGAACTGGATCACGCCTCACCAAAAATGGGGTATCCACAGTACTTATTCCGACAACTTGCTGATGCTGACGTTATCTCGTGGTGGTCCGATTGTCTGGCTGAGTGAATCAGATGCGCAAGCGGCAGGTATCGAAGATAACGACTGGATTGAGATCTTCAACGTCAATGGTGCTATCGCTGCAAGGGCTGTCGTTTCGCAACGCGTACCAGAAGGCATGAGCATGATGTATCACGCACAGGAGCGGATTGTAAACGTCCCCGGAGCAGAGACAACAGGCACCCGTGGCGGTATTCACAACTCAGTGACCCGTGCTGTGATGAAACCAACGCACATGATCGGCGGTTATGCCCAGCAAGCCTACGGCTTTAACTATTACGGCACTGTCGGCTGTAACCGCGACGAGTTTGTCATCGTGCGCAAGATGAGCAATGTCGACTGGTTAGACACCAAATAAGGTTGGAGTAAGAATTTATGAAAGTCAGAGCCCAAATCGGCATGGTGTTAAATCTCGACAAATGTATCGGTTGCCACACCTGCTCTATCACTTGTAAAAACGTCTGGACCTCACGTGAAGGCGTCGAATATGCCTGGTTCAACAATGTCGAAACCAAACCAGGCATTGGTTTTCCGAAAGAATGGGAAAACCAGCAAAAATGGCACGGCGGCTGGACCAAAAATGCCAGCGGCGAGCTGGAATTAAAAATCGGTGGTAAACGCCGGGTGCTGGCGAATATTTTCGCCAACCCGGACTTACCGGAAATCGACGACTACTATGAGCCGTTTGATTTTGATTATCAGCATCTGCATACCGCCAAGGACAGCCAGCACCAGCCGGTGGCGCGGCCACGTTCGCTGATTAGCGGTCAGCGCATGGAAAAAATCGAATGGGGTCCAAATTGGGAAGAGATTCTCGGCACCGAATTCGAAAAACGCAAAAAAGATCAGAACTTCAACGACGTGGTGCAAAAAGACATCTACGGCCAGTTTGAAAAAACTTTCATGATGTACCTGCCACGTTTGTGTGAGCACTGTCTGAATCCGGCTTGTGTGGCGGCATGTCCAAGCGGTGCCGTCTACAAACGCGAAGAAGATGGCATTGTATTGATTGACCAGGACAAATGCCGCGGTTGGCGGATGTGTGTGTCGGCCTGTCCGTACAAAAAAATCTATTACAACTGGAAAACCGGTAAATCAGAAAAATGTACTTTCTGCTTTCCGCGCATTGAAGCCGGCCAGCCGACTGTGTGCTCAGAAACCTGCGTCGGTCGTATTCGCTATTTAGGCGTATTGCTGTATGACGCGGATAAAATTGCAACAGCCGCCAGCGTCGCTAATGAGCAGGATCTGTATCAGGCACAGCTGGATATATTCCTGGATCCAAATGACCCGAAAGTCATCGCCGCCGCCCGTGCTGAAGGCATCAGTGATAACTGGATTAAAGCCGCGCAGCAAAGCCCGGTCTACATGATGGCGATGGACTGGAAAGTCGCGCTGCCACTGCACCCGGAATACCGCACCTTACCTATGGTTTGGTATGTGCCGCCACTGTCGCCAATTCAAAGCGCAGTACAGGCCGGCCATGTCGGCATGAACGGCGAAATCCCTGACTTAAAATCGCTGCGTATTCCATTGAAATACCTAGCGAATTTACTCACCGCTGGTGATGAAAAGCCTGTAGTGCGGGCCTTAGAGCGGATGATCGCCATGCGGGCATTTAAACGGGCACAACAAGTCGATGGCATCGAAGATCTGGCGGTTCTGAAACAAGTCGGCCTCAATGCAAATCAGGTTGAAGAGATGTATCGCTACATGGCATTGGCAAATTACGAAGACCGATTTGTCATCCCGACCAGCCATCGCGCTTATGCCGAAAATGCTTATGACCTTAAGAGCTCATGTGGCTTTAGCTTTGGTAACGGCTGTGGCGATGGCAACAACAGCGTCAACCTATTTGGTGCAAAAGCCAAAGGCGTCCGTCAGGTCATTCCAGTAGAGATTAAGGACTAACATCATGCAAATACTTCAGGTGATTTCGTTATTACTCGACTACCCGACTGAGCTGTTGCATGACAGTCAAGCCGAGCTTGAGCAAATTGTGCAGGCGTCGGCGTTGTCCGACGCCGCCCAAAATGCCTTGCTGGCATTTATCAACAACCGGCTCGCCAAAGATTTAATGGACTGGCAGGCCGAGTATGACAGTCAGTTTGAACGTGGCCGCAGTTTAAGCCTGCTGCTATTTGAACATTTACATGGTGAGTCGCGCGACCGTGGTCAGGCCATGGTCGACCTGCAAGCACAGTATCGCGAAGCTGGACTTGATATTTCGCAAAAGGAATTGCCGGATTATCTGCCGCTGTACTTAGAGTTTTTGTCGACGCAAGGTGATGACAACGCGCGCTACGGTCTGCAGGAAGTTGCTCCTATTCTCGGCTTGTTGGCAGCTCGGCTGGCGCAGCGCGATTCGGACTATCAAATTCTGCTGCATACGTTACTTGAGCTATCAGAAGCTGATATCGACCTTGCAGATCTGACCAAACAAATCAGCAACGAGCAGCGAGATGACACGCCTAAAGCGCTTGACAAAGTCTGGGAAGAGGAAATGGTCAGCTTTATGTCGGCTGGTAACAATGGCAGCGGTGAAAACAGCTGCCCCAGCAGCCAGTACCGCCCCAGTGAAGGCCAGCGCCGCGATCAGATGGTGCCGGTGCAATTTTTCAGCGGGAAAACACCTGAGCCGGTCGTGCCCGCTACTTCAGGAGTCTTATCATGAGTTATTTTGATCATTTTGCCTTTGGCATTTACCCCTACATCGCCTTTGCGGTGATGTTAATTGGCAGCTGGATACGCTACGACCGCGAGCAATACACCTGGAAGACCAGCTCCAGCCAGCTGCTGGAGAAAAAGGACTTACGTCGCGGCAGTATTCCATTCCATATTGGCATCATTGCCATTCTGGGCGGTCATGCAGTCGGTCTGCTGACACCACCAGACGTCTGGCACTTATTCGGCATCAGTGCGTCATTTAAACAAATGATTGCCATGGGCGTTGGTGGCTTTTTCGGCCTGATTTGCCTGTACGGTTTAGTGATCCTGCTCAAACGCCGGCTGACCAATCCACGCGTACGAGCCAGCAGCAACCCGATGGATATCGCACTACTGTGGTTGTTACTCGCCCAACTGTTACTGGGATTAAGCTCGATTTTTGTCTCCGCCGGTCATATGGATGGCAGTGAAATGTTAAAGCTGATGGCCTGGGCACAAAATACCGTGACCTTTGACAGTGCTGAAGCCGTTGCGGCCATGCAGGGTGTGCACTGGATTTTCAAAGCGCATATTGTGCTTGGCATGACGCTTTTTGTGGTATTTCCGTTCAGCCGTCTGGTGCATATGTTGAGCGTACCGCTGCAATATATTGGTCGGCCGCATCAGATTGTTCGTCAGCGTTTTATCCGTTGATACTTGAAATAAACAGAAGGCCAGTGAAGTGCTGGCCTTTGGGAGTTTGAAAATGATCGAAGTCAATCAGCAGCAAATCTCCGAGGCGGATATCTTTGCTGAAATGCAATACCACCCAGCCCGTGATAAACGCGCAGCCATGGTCGCCGCCGCCCAAAGTTTGATTATTGAAAAATTGCTGTGTCAGCGGGCTAGTGAATTGGGTTTAAGCCAGCAAGTTAACGCGATGCAAAACACTGAAGACAACCAATTACGTCAGGCTGCACAGGATAAGCTTATCCAGCAGGTGATCGATTTGGAAGTGGTTGTGCCAACTGCGACTTCCGCTGACTGCGAGCTTTACTACCAGCAAAACCCGGACAAGTTTATCAGCTCTCCATTACTCGAAGTCCGGCACATTTTATTGGCGTGCGCCCCGGATGACCATTTGGGCCGCAGCAACGCCCAAAAACAAGCTGAGGTACTGATAGAGCAAATTGAAAGCGGTGCATCCTTTGCCGATTTAGCCAGTCAATTTTCCGCCTGCTCAACTAAAGACAGCGGCGGTTTGCTCGGTCAAATATCAAAAGGACAAACAGTACCTGAACTGGAACGTCCATTATTTCGATTAATCCCTGGGCTATTGCCTTACCCGCTGGAAAGTCGATATGGCTTGCATGTGGTGGAAGTGCTGCACAGAGTCGAAGGCCAGCGGTTACCCTATCCTGCGGTTTCACAACGTATTGCCGACTATCTGAACGAAAAAGTCCGGCGTAAAGCGGTGGCGCAATATATTTCAGTACTGATTAACGATGCGCAAATCGCCGGTTTTGATTTTCAATTGAGCCCTTCGCCACTGATGCAGTAAAGCAAGTTGCAGCATGCTGGTGCAAAAAAACCGGCCAGCGACCTTTGCGCCGGCGGATTGCACCAGTTTGGCGCATATTGCTGGGCGATTGTACTGCAGCGGGCTAGAATGGTGCTCTTTTTGTGCAGCGACTCTGTTTGCAGGCAATAACGAGCAGCGACGACCCAAATGGCCCCAGTTTCTTTTCGACAGCGCTTCCTTCAGCTGCTTGGTTTGTACCAGCCCAATGAACAACATCTGGCAGCGATCACACTGCGCCACCGCTTAAAAGTGGTGGCGGCGGCCTTTGTCGCTTTGTTGCTGGTTTCGCAAATCAGTCAGTGGTATCTGGCCGGCAGTGGTCATGTGTTACTGTTGGCATCAATGGGTGCCTCGGCGGTGTTGTTATTTGGTTTGCCCGGCAGCCCGCTGGCCAAACCAGCGGTGTTTTTGTGGGGCCACCTTTTGCCGGCAGCGATAGGCCTAGCCTGCAGCCATCTGTTTAGCAGTTTTCCGCTGATGGCCGCAGCCACCATCGCCATGGTGTTGTTTGTGATGTATTTGTTTGAAGCCATGCATCCGCCGGGCGGCGCCACTGCGTTAGTGCCGGTGATCGCCACAACCACGGGCAATGCGCCCGGCCTTGATTTTCTGCTGTTTCCGGTCGGGCTGAATTTATTGGTGATGCTGAGCGTAAGTTTGTTATTGCAACGTTACCTGCGACCGCAGCGCCAAGTGGTACCGGGGCCGGGCACGCCGATCACCACCGATCTGCAGCCATTAAGCCGCAGTCAGCTGCAGCATGAAGATTTACAGGCGGCGATGGATAAGTTTCAGTCGGTGCTGGATATCAGTGAAGCCGATCTGGTGCAGCTTTTCAGCCTGGCGCAACAACATGCCCAGAGCCGCCAGCAATCAGCGGTAAGCTGTGCCGATATTATGGCGAAGGATTTAGTCACGGTCAGCCCGCAAACGCCGCTATCAGAAGCCTGGTCGCTGCTGCGCCAGCATAAAATCAGTATGTTGCCAGTGGTCAGCGCCGATGATCGTTTGGTCGGGGTGATCTCGGTGCCGGATTTTCTGAAAGATTTGGCTTTACCTGAACTGACCGGGACCCGTCAGCATTTACGTAGTCTGTGGCTACACCTGCGGAGGAAATGGCGCATGCAACAGGGTCTACGGCAGAACAACGTCGTAGATAAAATGAGTACACGGCTGGTAGTTGCTGCACCGGACGATCCGATCACCGTGTTAGTGCCGCTGCTGGCTA
>CAMLRA010000112.1 GCA_946482325.1 uncultured Chromatiaceae bacterium
ATTGGCATGTAGCCGCGCGCGACCTTCTTCATCGCCGGCGCGGTCTTTTTCATAATGTGTATGACGGTATGACGCGACACGGGTGGCTTTGGATACATCGGCTTTCGGGTCCAGAATAGGCCGGCCCTGCGCATCCACATGGGTATAACGCTGTAACTGGCCATTGCCGGTACCGCGGTTCACGCGTTTGCCGTCTTTGTCTGTGACATACACCTGATAAGGTGGCAGCCAGTCGCCGCGACCGCTTTGTAAATGCAGGTAAGGCGTGACGGTTAAATCAGTCTCATCGGCCAGTTCCTGTTCCCATTTCACGTAGCTGAAACTGTTTTCGCGCAGCGTCGACCAGGTTTCGGCGAAGTTCTGGTCAATCTCCGGATCGCCGGTCCATTGGCTGGTCAGACGGTCCCAGGTCGGATTTTGCTCAAAATCGGCCAACGAGACGGTGTTGTAGTTGTCTTCTGCGGTGTCGTCATAGGAGAAACGTGCGGTGATTTTGCTGTGCTCAAGTTCAGTCACAGACTTGGCTTCAAAATGCGTGCGCTCGGCAAAACCATTGCTGCCAGTGCCAATCCAGCGGTTGTTAAAGCCGTCTGACAAGCTGAAATAGGCCGTGGTGTTGCCAAACAGCTGGCCCGTGTCATAACGGGTGTAATATTTACGTGCGTTGTGGTCGCCGCCGGTAATGCCAGCTCGTACGCCGGCTTCGGCTTCGGGGGCTGCTGAGACAAAGTTCAGCGTGCCGCCGAGTGCATCTAAAGACGCGGAAGCGATATCCGCAGTGCCTTGTGCTACTTCAACCGATGCAGTGTTTTCTGTATCTAAATAGCGGTTGGCTTTACTGCCGCCACCATAAGCCGAACCGCCGTTTGGCAAACCATCGATGGTGATACCGAGCTGTTGTTCGTTTAAATTAACGTTAAAACCGCGCATGGAGATGGTCGTGGACCAGTCATCAGCACCAAATGCATCGCCCTGGCCAACACTGACGCCTGGCAGATATTTAATCGCATCCAGTACGTTGCCGGCTGGCGAAACTGTATCCAGCATAGCTTCATCTGTACTGTTATTGGCGTAAGCAATGCGTTGGCCTGTGACCGCAATTTTTTCGATAGCGGCTTCAGCGCTGGCATCTGCTGCTGCAAAACTAGGGCCCGTGGTAAAAAAGGTGCTGGTCAAAGCCAGGCTGATCAGTGATTTGCGAAACTGCACGATATTCTCCGTATTGTTATAAAATCGCGGATATTCTCTGCAGCTTCAATGACGTTGGTGTGAAGTCACAGTGACAAAACTGCGACTTCGTTGTGACGGAATTACGACAGTGTTAGTTTTTTTCTCCAAAGGGCCTGAGTAAAAAGTTACCTTGGGCCAGGTCCTCGGCCAGTTCAAAAGAACGCCCGGTGACTTCCTGCCAATAAGCGATACGGACCGGATCGGGGAGTTTATTAAAATCGGTCCGGTCCGGAATTTTGCCAAACGGCAGGCTGGCCACCCATTCAGGTGTCGGGCATAGCATCGCGACCTGCTGAAAATCTTTGGCTCTAGCCCGGCGCCACGGCAATGATTTATCAAACCAGCCTGGACTGGCGTGTGGATAAAAGTGCGGAAATAGCACCAGGCCTGATGTCTGAAATGGCCAGGCAAAGTGATAATCGGTCAGGCCGCCATCGATAAATTGGCCAGGTTGCATGCCGGCGATCTCGGTGACAGGATCCAGCACTAAGGGTATGGAACCTGAGGCCAGTAGCGCAGGCTGCAGATTAGCGGTGGTGAGGGCCTGGCGTTCCGTCGGCAGATCCGCCGGTGCTGTTACATTACTGTCTTTTTGTGCAAACAGCACACGCTGGTAAAACCGGCCAAGCCAGGGACGATGTATAAGATTCAGCGCCGCTGTGCCGGTGATTTGTCCAAGCTGACCAAACCGGCTTTGTGCCAAAGGCCGGCCTTTTTTCTGCGCCACGATAAAATTCAACCGAAAGGTCGTATTACTGACCACTTGCGTCACATGCGCCGCATTTGGGAATACAGCATCAAGCACTGTTTTAGAAATAGCGGTGACTTCGTTGGTGGGGGCTTTCGCCGGATAACACAAAGTGCGGTAAGCATCACAAAAACGCCGCGAGGCGCCAGCGCCATCATGTTGTGCATAACAGGCAAAACGCCAGGCGCCGGCTGAACTACCTAATAATTCCAATGGCTGCTGGCGGTCTTTGAAAAAAGTACTGAGCAGATATTGGTCCAGGCCAAACAAGCTAAACCACTTCGGACCACCGCTGGCGCCGACCAGCATGTCGATGTCCTGTGCACGTAAACCATCGCGGCTGATGCGGGCATAAGCGTTGGCACCGGCTAACAATTGTAGTCGAGGGTGTAGGCGATTGGGCTTCAACTGAGGCCTCCGTATAAACGCTGCATCATCCGGCTGGCATACTCGTCGGTCATGCCGGCGATATAGTCGCAAACTACACGCTCGCCACCTTGATGTACGGCTGATAATTGCCAACGCTGACGCGTATTGGCAGGTAACAGCCGTTCTGGTTCGGCCACGAAGGCGTTAAACAATGCCTGTACTGTGCGCTGACCGCGAAATTCATTTTGCTGTAATTCCGGGTGTCGGATCACGTAGTGATAAATGAAGTTTTTAAGCAGCTGTAGTATATGGTGCTCGGCTTGTGGCAACACCGCGTTGTAGCGCAGCAGCGGCTCAGTCACTTCAGGCAGCACATCGGCAAGCTGTATCGAAGTGATCAGCCGGTTTACCAGACTGCCAATAGCCGTTTTACGAATATGGTGCTCGCTGCGAAACAATTGGGTGCCGATGAGCCGCAGGAAAGTCAGATCTGCGTTATCGAGGGCCGCATCCTGCAGTGTCTGTTGCCATTGCTCAGCACTGACGGTGCCGGTGACCACGGCATCTTCAAGGTCATGCACACCGTAAGCGATATCGTCAGCCAGCTCCATGATGGATGCATCCAGCGACTTATAGCAGGAACGCGGCACATTGCCCGTGTATATCTGGCGCTGAAAAATATCCCGATCAGTACCTGACAATGGCGCTAACACCCAGTCCAGTAACGCTGCGTCTTCGCGATAAATGGCTTTGACAGGCTTGGAGAGCCCATCCGGCAAGTGTTCCGGCTGTAAAACCGGGTATTTCAGCAGGCCGAGCAGCGTGCGCCGGCACAAATCCATACCACCTGTCTCAGTGTAAGGTTCTAATTTTCCGACGATACGAAACGTCTGGCCGTTGCCTTCAAAACCACCAAAAGCACGCATTTTATCATTCAGCGCCGTCTCGCCGCCGTGGCCATACGGAGGATGTCCCAGATCGTGGGCGAGGCACAGCGATTCCATCAGGGCATCATCTGGTAATAAACCGGCAGATACAGCTGGTGGCAGGACTTTGGTGCGTAACTGCGCCACTAAAGCAGTGCCGATTTGAGCCGCTTCGAGTGAGTGCGTCAGGCGGGTACGGTAAAAATCGTTTTGGCCGATGCTCATGATCTGAGTTTTTGCCTGCAGGCGACGAAAAGCTGCACTGTGCAGAATACGGGCTTTATCCCGTTGATAGGGCGAACGATGGTCGCCCGGTCTTTCACCCTGAAGGGATAAATGTCGTGCAGTCCAGATGTCCATATACGTCTCCTGTGCTGATTTCCCTATCTTACTGAAATTATTGGATAACTGCGACATTGTGCGATTGGAATAAATAACACTGGACACATATACAGTATATGCTGTATAAAATAACAGTACATAAAATGATTCACCTTCAGGAGCTAATCATGCCAGTTGTCATTCAATACGTAGTAGAACGTGATGGAGAAGCGAAAATGACTTTTGCCAGCAAACAGCAAGCGGATGCTTATGACAAAATGCTCGACCTTGCGGAAATGATGCAAGAGATTATTGGTCGCAGTGACTTACTCGGAGAAGCGCAAACCGAAGCTTTATCCTTATATCTGGCACAGCAAAAAGATGAATTGTTGCTGGCGTTACAGGGCAAGGCCAAAGCGGTGAAAAAATCGAAAGAGGAGCAGGCCGCCGAGCCGGAACAACGTGCAGATGAGGCAGAGCCGGCTGCTGTCGCTGAATTAGCTGAGGCGGCTTAAGCCGCCAGGGCACAGTGATATGTGCGTGGTTTTTTGAATGTCGTCTGGTGAGATGAGGTTGGGTGCGTGCGATTAGCCGCCTTCATCTCACTGGCCTGCTGTCAGACGCTTTAGATCTTCCTGCAGCTGTTGCAACTTTTGCTTAAGCTCCAGAGCTTCGGCAGCATTATCACTTTGGCTCAGCTTTTGGCGTGTCTCAGCAATGTCTTGTTGGAGTTGCAGTACTTTAAGACCGGGACTCTTGGTTAAATTTTGTTGTTCGGCAGCCAGTTCTGCGGCTAAGTCTTCATCCGGTGCGTCGTCGATCGTCGTTTGTGTCGTGGTTGCGGCTGCGCTTTGTAGCTGCTGTGCGGCTGTTGCTGCAACCTTTGCTTCTGTCGCAATAACATCGGCCTTATCGATAGCGCCAGAAACTTGCGATGTCCGTGTTGCCTGCGTTGTTGTCTGGCCTGCCACAACCGGGAGAACGGTGTTGTTAATCACGGCACTAGTGGTCGAAGGTTCTGCAGCAGGGAGCTGCTGCAGAACCTGCTCTTTGCTTTGCTGCAGTGTCTGTTCGCTTTTCTGCTGCAGCTGCTTGAGGGGTTGTTGCAGTGCTGACTCGTTTTGTTGTAATTGTTGCACTTGCTGCTGTGCTGCGGTTAGCGGTTGTGTCACAGTCGCTTTGGCTTGCTCTTTTACTTGCCCGGCGTGCTGCTCGAGCTGGTCCTTTACCTGTTGTACCGGCGATAATACTTGTGCTGCAACTGACTGTTGTGTTTGTTGTAACTGAGTTTGGGTTTGCTGTTTCAGGTTTTTAAGCTGTTCTATTTTGGTTGCTACCGGCGCTATAGTTGCTGGTACCGGTACTGTATCAGTGAGTTGTTGCTTCGTTCGCTCGATTGCCTGTTGCTTTAACTTAGTCGGATCGGTGTAATCACTGAGCTCAGCGGGCCATACCGGTACTTGCTCCGCAATTTCACTGTTAAGTTTTTCGGCAAATATTTGTGGGGCGCCACCGCTTACCAGTAAAACAGCCATTTGGTTGGTTTCAGAGTTCCAGACAAAACCAGCTTTTTCTGCCAATTCTGGCACAGGTGTGTACTTGGATACGACATAAAACAACGGGCCTTCCTGCTGGATTTTGTCCGCGGTCTCCAGTAACTGGACAGCGCCGGCATAATGGCTGCCTAGCAATGGTTCCAGCCGCGATTGTATCAATGGTTGCTTAAATAAATTTGCTTCTTTTGGGTCAAGGCCCACCATGGGCTTTAATAACGCCCACATTATTTGGCTTTGTGGAGCCAATAACATAGCTGGAGCGACGCACTGTGTCAGGAACAGAGCACTGCAAAGCACCAAAATGGCACGGAATGAGTTGTTCATATTTAATGTGCGTCTCCGGGTCTGGTTTGCGCATCTGCCAACTGTTGCTTTTTACTGAGCTCGCGGCGCTCTTTGAGTTGTTCCACCGATTTAGCAACCGAATGATACAACAAAGTCAGAGGACCCATTTTAAGCAAATGACCCCGGACAAACCAAAAAAAGTGTGCAGGCCGGTGCCAGACACTGGTATGGTCCAACAGATGTGTCAATAAAAACTGCATTTGCCAGCTCCGGTAGCGGCTCGCAGCCGGTGCTAGTTGCCGAGCCTCAGCTGGCAGCTGGATCGCAAACACTTGTTGCAAGGTTGACAGCGCATAGAATACAGCAGCCTGAGCGTTAGATTGTTGGGCGGCAGCGACAATGTCACTGAAGGGTCGCCGCGTGATCACTTCTTGATACAGCAGGTATAAGTCGACCAGATCTTTTATCAGTTTATGGGTCTCATCCTGATAAAACAGATGGACAGCAGCATGCATAAACAGATGAGCAGGGGATGGCACTGAGAACTCACTATCGGTTAGCCGGACCGCTTGTTCGACGATAGGCTCTACCCTGATGTTCTCGCGGGAAGACACCGGAAAAATATGGTGGTGTAAATCGATGTTAGCGCCTCTGAGGAAATGGGTCAGTGGCGGATGTTGGTGCGTCCAGCGCAAATAGTAGCGCCGGTCATAGGCTGACATACTAAATTCGAGGTAACCAGCGTTTTTAAGTTTTTCCAGCGCTTGCGCAAAATGGCTGTCCGGTACTAACAAATCGATATCTGAAAACACCCGACCACGCGCGAGAGCATAACCGCCGACCCGATAAGCGACGCCTTTGACCACTAATGCCGGCAGTGCTGAGTCAGCAAAAATTTTCTCTAACTCAACCATCTCATTTAATAAAGTGATTTTTTGTTTTTCAGCGTAGTGATAGCCAGAGATTAAATGATTTTGTACTGCAGCAGGGATTTGCGGCCATATTCCGGCATCTTGTGCCAGAAAATAACAACTACCCAACAATGCATATTGCCGGGCTTCGTCGATAAAAGCTGTCCATTGCTGCGTGGAAGCGGTTTGGCAGTAATGCTCGGGGCCACGGACAAAGGCAATACACTCACTCTTCATTTAACAGTGCCTCAATCTCATTAATTGCCAGCTGACCATCGTTATATTCGAAGCAATAACCTTCCACAGCACTACTAAGTCGGCACAAGGTATCAAAGCCTGTTTGTCCCATCACGCTGTAGTTGAAACTGTTTACCGCCAGCTGCATAAAAAGATGCGACTGTGTTAAGGCATAGCCAGACAACCCTTGTGCTGCAGCATTAAATTTGGGAAATATGACCAGCCGGGGGCGAGCAGAAATTTCGCGCTGTTGCCAGCTGTTGGCTGTCGGTCGCAGATACGCCATAGTGCCTTTATGAGTTTTTTCAGTTTTTTGGTACAGGTGAGCGTCCGGAAATAAACGATTAATCACGGCTAATGAGTTGTTTTTCAGGCTGAGCGGGCGTACGCACGGCACAATGTCACCAGTCAGTGGGTCGACCATACAATGCTCGTCAGATAATAACCGCCAGCCTTGCAGCATCATCATTGCGCAAAGTGTACTTTTACCGGAACCGGGTGGAGCGGGCAGGATCACCGCAGCACCGTTTTTCTCTAACACCGCTGCGTGAATACATAAAAAACGGCTTTGGTAAGTTGCCACGCACCAATTAAGCCCCCATTCGAACATTGGCACTGCCTGTGACGGTTCAGCGTAGCGAAAATGTTGGTGGCCAAGTCGAAATGCCATACTACCACCTGGTTGCCAAAAGCGGCTTTTGTAGTGGATTCTAAAGTCGTAGATCGAGTTTGAAGCTTGAGTCTTCAGGACTTCTGGCGTGTAAAGCTCGCAGAGCTGGTGGTATAAGTGGCTTGAGCTGGTGTTGATTTGAAATTTAAACGGAGCAAGTTCAAGCGCAAATGATTTGGTCATATCAAGGTTGACTCTGTCTCTCCTGACGGATTAGCCTCGGTGGCTGTCTTAACGTCCGTGGTATGGGTCCAGCGATTAAAAATGATTTTGTCGGCGTTGTCCAGACATTCAAAAACAGAAAAAGCACCATCGGATTCTGGCTCGAATCCGATAAGTGCTTTTACATATTGCGGAACTGATTTCAAAATCAGAGTGGAGACATGTACAGTTTGAAGAGCCCACCAAGGTCATAGATCTTACTACGCCCATTGTGGTCGACTTCAAGGAACGCCTTCTTAATAGCGCCTATGAGAACGTCGGTTTCCGGGAAGCATAAAGGATTAGACGAGAATCTTTTACGATATTCAGGATGACGCTCCCACAGAGACCCGATTACAGCAGCGAGGGCATATTGTTGTGGAGTTTCATCACCAAACAAAATTCCGCCAACAGTGCCGGTCAGCTCAGAGATAATTTTTGATGCTTCAGTACTACCTACAAGTACTAGGTTTTCAGGTAAATAAAAACCGGGGATCCGGATTTCAGGTTTCGCCGGAGGTTGGTCGACGTACGAACTGGTAGGACTGTTAGTACAAACCGGACCATATTTTTCTAAAACGACTGCATCATACCAATATTGATAGTTATCTTTAGTGAAGCTGATGCGAGTATATTTGTACTGTGTAACTAAACGGCCCCGAATTCGTACGGTCTGCGTTTTGTAAGTACATAATGGAGTATTAAAAGTTCCTAACAACCATCTATCGTAATCCTGCTGAAATGCATATTGAATTTCAGAGAGGCTTGACCACTGAGGGCGTTGATAAGCATTCTTTTTGTCTTCTGACGTAGCAGATGCCACACCAGACGCTGAATTACTCAAGCTGGAATCTTCGCCTGGCGTGCAGTTTAATTCAACGCAACCCCATGCTTTTCCGCTTTTCAGTGACAATACAGCCGGAACAGATACTGCACTGGCTTGTAACAAAAACTTGCGGCGCGATAATGCTTTTTGCGCACTGCGCTCAGGCTGCTGATCCATTTGAGCTTGTTGAGCTTCGTTCTGCTGATTCATCGTAATACCTCGAAGTCCGATTCACTTGTGATTAGCAAAAAGCCTGCCACAATTGCAAGTTGTTGTTTTTCAAATGAAAAATCACCGTGTTAGCAAAGTGATTTTATCAACCGTAAAGAATTCTGACACATACTATTTTACATCAGTAACAAGGTGTATTCTACACGGCAAAAAATTGCCTGACCACTGCTGAATGATAACAACCAACAGCATTAAATGTTACTGATATAACTGAATAATTGTTTGAGTAAGCCCATCGCTTTGGCATCGTCTTGTTTTAGCTCAGCACAGGACTCCAGCTGTAAAACAAAATCGTCCAAAGTTCTCGCAGGGTGTTCGGTACCAAACTGTAATTGATCCTTGCAATAGCGCTGCCACTGCGCCAGTTCGGTATGACTCAGTGATTCCGGATAATTGCGTGCCCGAAAGCGAAACATCAGCTGATTTAATCTATCGTCTTGAAATACCGGCGGTGCAACAGCCAGTTGTTGCGGTGACAACTGATGGACTTGTGGCAACAACCGTCGGTCGTGGTCAGTGACAAAGCCCTGATACAAGCTGAAGTCCGGATTGTGTGTGGCCAGAGCAGGCTCAGGCTGCTGGTATATTTCCAGTAACAAAGAACATATTTCTGCTTGATGATGACGCAAAATTTCTAAATGCCGCAAACAGTCTGAACGGTTAATTCCAAGTTCCGACGCCCGTTCAGCTGACAGTGTTTTGGCTGGTGCGAGCACCGGACATTTATTCAGGTGCACCAATTTAATCGCAGGCCGCACCTCGTCTTCAGCCAAGTCGCTGGCCTTGGCATATAACCGGCGGCGTAACTCTGTTGCATTCAGTGACAACAGCAAGCCGGGGTCCTGCTGCAGATTAAAACAAATGACTGCATTCTTATTAGTCGGGTGATAAGCGATAGGAACAATCCAGCTACAACAGCCTTGAATGGCCGGGAAGCGTGAGGATACGTGCGTTAACGGTGTGAGCCCGGCAACATCGATCAGCGCACTGAGCTGGTTTTTCTGCCGGTGCTGATAGAGGTAGTCAAACAACCGCGGTTGCACTTTTCGGATTAAGGAGGCAAGCGCGATAGTAGCATAGACATCGCTGCTGGCATCATGGGCATGCTGGTGTTCTATCTGATTGGCTTTGGATAAATCTTCCAGCCGGAAACTCGGGCTGCCGTCATCGCGAAAGGGCCAGTTGATGCCTTCAGGACGCAATGCATAACAGGCTCTGACGACATCAATCAAATCCCAGCGACTATTGCCGTTCTGCCATTCGCGTGCATAGGGGTCGATATAATTACGAAATAAGGTGTGGCGCACCAATTCATCGTCGAAGCGGATGTTGTTGTAGCCAACCACGCAAGTACCGGGTTCAGCCAGTTTTTGATGTAATTGTTGGATAAAATCAATTTCACGCAGACCATGCTGCTGGCATTTTTGTGGGGTAATGCCGGTGATAAGGACAGCTTCCGGCGCAGGCAAATAGTCCGGCGCTAACTGGCAGTAAGCCATATCCGCCGGCGCTGTGGGTTGCAACTCCAGATCGGTTCTGACACCAGCAAATTGGGCAATGCGGTCTTTTTTCGGGTCAGCGCCCCAGGTTTCAAGATCATAAAAATAAAAAGATGCAGCGCTCAATCCAGCTTCCTTTTGCCATGTACGGGTCAGAAAAGGCCGCAGTATAAGTCAAAGGCGCAGGCTTAAGAAGCGCTAACTTTCTGCTATGCTGGCGCCTCGCCGCTGTAGGTATCAAACAGAAGTTGTGAGGTTGTTTGTGCGAGTTGTCCGATTGTTCTGCATGTATTCCCTGATGGTATTTGCTTTTGTTGTTCAGGCCGCGCCGGCTGATTTTGATGCCGCCAAGCGCATCGCGCAAAAAATTTATAGTGACGAGCCGACTGACTTTTATTGTAACTGCCCGATCCGTTGGGTCGGTGGCAAAGGTCAACTTGATTTGCGCAGTTGTGGTTATCAGGTGCGCAAGAATGGCCCGCGAGCACAACGGGTTGAATGGGAGCATGTAGTGCCGGCGCAGCAATTTGGTTCAGGCAGGGCTTGTTGGCAACAAGGGGGGCGTGAACAATGCGGCGATCAGGACCAGACATATCGTCGTATGGAAGCCGATTTATTTAATTTAAGACCGGCTTTGGGTGAAGTGAATGGCGACAGGGCGCATTTTCGTTTTGCTGAATTACCGGATACGCCACCACAACATGGTGCCTGCCCGGTACGTATCGACTTCAAACAGCAGTTAGCACAGCCTCGTCCTGAGGTTCGTGGTGATATTGCCCGTATCTATTTTTATATGGCGGACCGTTATCAGCTGCAGTTATCTGCAGCAGAACAGCAGTTGTTCTTGCGCTGGCATCAGCAGGACCCGGTTGACGAACGTGAATTGGCGTTAATGCGTCTCACAGCACAACAAATGGGGCATCAAAACGACTTTGTCAGCGGCAACAAACGCTGGTACCCGGGCTATTTGTCACATCAGTCCACGCTGAATAACACTGCGGCTGGCTTGAAACCCGAGGCAAAAACAAAAACCAGTCAATCGCCGGTACGTGGCAATAAAAACAGCAAAAAGTATCATTTCAGCCATTGTAGTGGTTATGCGCTGATCAAAGTAGCAAATCAGCAAGAGTTTGCCAATGCGGCGGCGGCAGAGGCGGCTGGATTTCAGTTGGCAGGGAATTGTCAAACACAGCAGCACTGAAGGCTGCTGTGTGACTAAACACTAAAACTTACGCTTGTAACAGGCTCTGATATAGTTGGTCTTTTAACTGCAGACGCAATTTTTTGCGCTCTTCCAGATAGTCCGATGCAGCGGTTTCGGCGCCTTGCTCCAGCCGGTACACTTCATGGTCAATATCATGATATTGCGCAAACAGGCGTGCAAAATGGTGGTCACTGGTTTTCAACTGGTGAATTTTCTCGCGATACTCAGGGAATTCGTGGACTAAATCATGTTTTTCCAGGCTCATGCCATCTTCCTTCTGTGACGAATAAACTGACGACATCCTAATCAGGCTTGGGCACTCTGCTTTTGATCTGGCGCAAGCTATGGTGATTTGGTCCCACACTCTGGTCACTGCGGGGCGTACTGACGTATCGTAGGTTTAAAATTCAACGGAGCCCTTACCTATGAAACTGCAATTAGCCGTCGTTGTTGCGTTAAATCTTCTCGTTGTGTCACAGGCAAAAGCCGAGCCGGTGCCCTTTGGCATTGTGATCCATGGCGGTGCCGGCACCATTTCACGCGACAGTATGACGCCGGTGCAACAACAGGCCTATGAAACTACGCTGAAACACGCAGTAGATACTGGTTATCAGGTATTAGCTAGTGGTGGCAGCAGTTTGGATGCAGTGAGCGCTGCCGTGGTGATCCTGGAGGATTCGCCGCTGTTTAATGCCGGCAAAGGCGCTGTGTACACATACGACGGTAAACATGAGCTGGATGCCGCGATAATGCGCGGCGATAACAGAGGTGCGGGTGCAGTAGCCGGTGTCACCACAGTGAAAAACCCGATTAAGCTGGCCCGTGCCGTGATGGAGCATTCTGAACATGTGTTATTGGCAGGACAGGGCGCAGAACAATTTGCCAAAGAGCAACAGTTAGAACTGGTGAAAAACAGCTATTTTGATACGGAATTCCGCTATCAGGCGCTGCAAAAAGCGTTAAAAACCTTAAGCAAAACCCCGCATCAGGCGCAATTACGTTTAAGCCCGGCTTTCCCGCTGGAATGGAATGTAGGTACAGTCGGAGCCGTCGCCATTGACCAACACGGGATGTTGGCTGCTGCAACGTCAACTGGCGGGATGACGGCAAAACGCTACGGTCGGATTGGCGACGCGCCGCTGATTGGCGCCGGCACTTTTGCCGACAACCAGAGCTGCGCGGTGTCGGCGACCGGTCATGGTGAGTTTTTTATTCGTTATCAGGTGGCCGGTGATATCTGTGCCCGCGTCCGTTATCAAGGCAAACCGGCATCTGTTGCTGCGGACGAAGTGATGCAGGAGCTTAAAGCCGTGGGTGGTCTGGGTGGTGTGATTGTGGTCGACAACAAAGGAGAGCTGAGTTGGCACTTAAATTCAGAGGGCATGTACCGCGCGAAACGCCAGCAGGGCAAAGCAGCTGAAGTCGCCATTTTCAAAGATTGATCTGCAGCAAAGCAAGCCGCCGATTTTGCACTAAGCTTGGGAGTAGGAACCTGTAAGTTCCCGTAATCTCAGGGTGTGGAATCTGGAGGAAATACATGAATTTACTAAAAGTGTCTGATCATATGAACCACCATCCGGTGACTTTTAATCAGGATATGACACTGGAAGCTGCGGTAGACCGTTTGACCGATGTGGCTCAGTTAGGTGGGCCCGTTGTCGATACCAACCATAAAGTAGTGGGTTTTTTATCGGAGCAGGATTGTCTGTCCCGGATGTTATTAAGCTCGTATCATGACGAAGGCCTTGCTTATGTGCGCGACCTGATGCGCAAAGACGTGCTGACTGTGCACATGCACAGCGGCATTATTGAGCTTGCTCAGCTGATGTTAGGGGCGAAACCGAAAATTTATCCGGTGGTCGATGACAATGGTGTGTTGCAGGGCGTGATTAGCCGGACTGACGTGCTGCGGGCCATTGATCAGGAATTACATTCACACTATCGCAAAGTCAGCTGAACGCTGCGATTTCCCGAAGCGCCGGCGCTGCCGGCTCCTTATTCTTTGTGCTAGCATAGCCGCCTTGTTGTTGTGGGGGCTGTGTTTTGTCTGATTTATCGTCTGCTGTTGAATTATTACCTCTGCGTGCTCTGCAAGATGCAGTGGCATTTTGTTTGCTCAAAGATAAGTTCCGTCTGCGCCGGCTCTGCCGTGACCTGCAGGCAAAACCGGATCAGAAAAAGCAGCTGCAACTGCAGGCCGACATTCTGGCATCTCAATCAACCCGCCAACAGCGCGCGCAGGCGATGCCGCGTATCACTTATCCGGCCGAGCTGCCGGTTGTGGCGCGTAAAGACGATATTAAAGCTGCCATCGCAGCCCATCAGGTGGTGATTATCGCCGGTG
>CAMLRA010000113.1 GCA_946482325.1 uncultured Chromatiaceae bacterium
CGGCGCCATAGGGAAAAGGCAAACCCAACGTGAGGCTGGCTTCTCTGATCCACAAAGATGTCAGCGCAAAAGCAGCACCGCTGGCCGTACCGATAGCAACGGTTTTAAGCGGTAGCTGGTTGAAGTTCTTCACACCACTTAATAAAAACACAGCAATAGCACCGACACCGACACCGATCCAGCCAAGCGGCGACAACACACTGGCAAAAAACAACACACCGAGCACTGCGGCAAAAATTGCTTCCGATTTCGCCAGGCCAACTCCGATGGCATAATTTTTTTGTTTAAACAGTATCACCATCAATGCAGTCGCCAGAATTTGCATCAGTGACGCAGCCAGGACCAAACCAGCAAAACTCAGCGAGAATTGCGGGATTTCGGGCTGCTGCAGCGGGTCGCTCAGCGCATATAAAGTCCACAAATAGAGCGCCGCCAGTGGGCTGGCATAAATAAAACGCGCCAGCGTCACACCCAGCACTGAAACTTCTTTACTCAGTACCTTTTGACAGGCATTGCGTACCGCCTGCATAGACGCGGCCAATAAGGTAAATAAAATCCACATAAACTTCCGGCCTCCGGCATGACGCAAGGGATTAAACGCAGACATCCGGATGGATGCAGCCTATGACTACCATAACTGAAATCGCCGGTTAAGTTTGAGCTATTTGCCTGATAAACCGGCTAAAAATACCGCAGTCAGGTTGGATGGCATTGCAATCAGACAGAAAGACAGTAAGATAAGGCGCTCGTCGGTACGTAGCGCAGCCTGGTAGCGCACTGTCATGGGGTGTCAGGGGTCGTGGGTTCGAATCCCGCCGTACCGACCATTAAGTTCGTTGAAAAGCCTGCTTTTGCAGGCTTTTTGCTTTTCTGCGCACAACATCAAGAAATTAAGGTTGACGTTGAGCAATCCGTTAGTTCAGGTTTCGCTAAATTATGAAAATCCGATGACACCGTTGTCTTGTAATTAATTCCGGACAGGCAGCGCAGTCAAGCGGAGTTAATATGTTTCAGCGTCTTGATCTGACGGTTGTTTTTCAGCCATCACCGCAATAGCAGTATCAAGACTCTTCGCTAGCAAGTGAAGAATTGACCGCTGTATCCTGCAGCTTTTTTTGTCATAAACCTATAGAATCTCTCGGTTGCGGCCGGAACGGATAACCGTGCTCAGACGAAGGTCTGCCAGATGCAGAAGTGACTGACTATCTGCCGGCGGATCATCTGACTGCAACACATGACTGGCAAACTGCCATTATGGCCTGAGATATTACAGAGGTGATGTGATGAAGATGGAACAACTGAACAGAACATTTCAGCCGGAGTACTTTCCAACCGCAGGGTTTGGTAGTGTGGCGCCGCCTTGGATTAAGGCCGATTTGCTGGTGGCAAATCCGCCGAAACCCGCCCCGTCAAAAACAGCTCAGCCCAGCTGGCAATGGCTCAGGCGCCAGCTAGGCTGGCACCTTTGAAGCAGCAGACACAGTTCTGCTGTCAGTAGAACCAACTGACCCAATGCTGATACAGCGGTAAGCCGATCAGCACGTTGACCGGAAATGTAATGCCCAGTGCCGCTAACATTGCAAGCCCAATGTTAGCATTAGGCACTGCGGCGCGGATCGCTGCCGGCGCGGCAATATAAGACGCGCTGGCCGTTAAACCGGCAAGTACGACAGCACTCCCCTGCGGCAGTTCCAGCCACAGCGCAGTCGCTATCCCGCTCCAGGCCAGAGCAAACGGCGTGATTGCAGCGAAGGCGACCAGTCGCCACTGCGCCAGTGGCAGCGGTGAGCAAACTTTCGCCGTACACAAGCCCATCTCCAGCAGAAACAACGCCAGCATGGTTTTAAAACCACCAAGTAATGCCGGTGCAATAGGCTCAAGTCCGACTGGTCCATAGACATAACCAATCAATACCCCGCCACCGAGCAGCAAGACGCCGCGGCTGGTCAGCGATTCGCGCACGATACCGCCGGCACTGCCCTGACCGGTCAGGCGCCGGTGCAACCACAACATAGTCACAATAGCCGGCAGCTCCAGCAGCACTAAATAAAGCGTTGTTTGAGGCGCGACCGGTAAACCGGCCCGCTCAGTCATGGCCAATACCAGCGCAAAGGTTCCGGCACTGACCGAGCCATAATGCGCCGCGATACTGGCAGCATCATCGATATTCAGCCGCACCAGCTTGCGTAAAATCGGATAACACAACAAAGGCAGAATAAAACCCAGCAACGCCACCGGCAACAGTTCGAGCAGCAAAGTAGAAGTGACATTCCCATGCAACGCCAGGCCACCTTTTAAACCCAGCACCAGCATCAATAGAATCGACAACGTCTCATAAATTGAATGCGGTACTTTTAAATCGGATTTCAGCAAACCTGCGACTAAACCAAAAGCGAAAAACGCTATCACTATGTCAGGCATCAATATTTCCTCCGCTTTGAGCCGGGCGCTATTGTGCCTGCAGACGAAACTGTTGAATAATAAATGTATGAACATGCCTATATAGACAATTATCTATGAACATCCGTCATCTGAGTTTCCGGCTGTTACAGGTGTATCAAACTGTGGTACAGCAAGGCAGTATTTCGCAGGCAGCGCGGCAGCTGCATCTGACGCAGCCGACCGTGTCTATTCAGCTGAAAAAACTCAGTGAATGGGCTGGTGAGCCATTGCTGGAAACAAACGAAGGTTTATTGTTACCAACGCCGGTTGGGGCTGAGTTATACCGCGCCAGTCAGGATGTGCTGGGGCGTTTTGCTGATTTTTCACAATTTGTACACAGTGCCCGCGCCGGCAACAGCGGCAGTTTAAGCCTTGGCATCGTCACCACAGCCAAATACATTTTGCCACCACTGCTGGCAGAGTTTTCCCGTCAGTTCCCGCAAATTGAATTGACTTTAAATATTGGTAACCGTGCACAAATATTAAGCAGGTTTGAACAGCAACAAGATGACTTATTTCTGTTCAGCCATCCCCCGGCCGGCAATCAGGTGCTGGCGCGCAGATTGCTGAAAAATCCGTTGCAACTGATTGCACCACCTGGCCACTGGGCGTCAGACCGCCTTGATTTAACTATGGCAGATTTGAAAACCGAACGTTTTTTGATCCGGGAACCAGGCTCCGCCACCCGGCTGATGCTGGAAACCTGGCTGAGTAACCAGGGATTGGCTCTGGAAAAAACCATGCAGATTGAGAGTAACGAAGCAATCCGACTCAGTGTCGCCTCTGGCCTTGGTTTAGCGGTTTTGTCCGCTCATACCCTGCAGGCTGGTACCGAACCGGTGCAACTGTTGTCAGTGAAAGGATTGCCGTTGGAAAGTCACTGGTATCTGGTGGCCAGACGCGACCGGCGTTTGTCAGCAACGGCTCAACAGCTCATCCGCTACTTGCCAGCAGGACTGCGGCAATATCTTGACCCGGCCTGGCTGGTCAGTGATCTGGATGGCTTAACCGAGGCTTTTGTGGTCGGCCCAAAAGAACAGCCCCCCCGTTAGTCGCAGCTTCAATGCTGGTGGACAGAATTCATCACATCGCCTGCTCCGGCTTCTAGTGCTGGGTGTGGTAGAGTGGCGTCGTTACAACTACCTGCAGGGATCACCAATGATTGATTTTCGCTCTGACACCGTGACTCAACCTACCGCCGCCATGCGTGCTGCGATGGCCGCTGCCCCGCTTGGCGATGACGTATTTGGTGACGACCCCTCCGTGAATGCGTTGCAACAATATGCGGCTGAGCTGCTTGGTTTTGAAGCGGCGTTATTCGCGCCAAGCGGCACCATGACTAACCTGATGGCACTGATGAGCCACTGCCAGCGCGGCGATGAAGCCATTGTTGGCCAAAACTGGCACACTTATAAATGGGAAGGCGGTGGCATGGCGGTACTGGGTTCTATTCAGCCACAGCCCCTAGCCCATCAGCCCGACGGCAGCCTGTTAGCCGCTGATGTGTTGGCGGCGATTAAACCAGACGACCCGCACTTTGCCCGCAGCCGTCTACTGGTGATTGAGAACACCACCGGCGGCCAGGTGCTGAGCCTGGACTATATGGCACAAATGGCGGCCTTGGCAAAAGCCAATAACCTCGCGTGTCATATCGACGGTGCGCGGATTTTTAACGCGGCGGTGGCGATTGCCGCAAAGACGCAGGCAGATCCGTATCAAGTTGCCCGGCAGCTGGTCAGCGGTTATGACTCGATTTCAGTGTGTTTATCCAAGGGCCTCGGCGCACCTGTCGGGTCTTTGTTATTGGGCAATCGTGACTTTATTGCCCGCGCCCGTCGCGTGCGTAAAATGCTCGGTGGCGGCATGCGTCAGGCAGGTGGTTTAGCCGCGGCTGGTTTATATGCGCTGCAGCAACATGTCCGCCGGCTCTCAGAGGACCATCACCATGCGCAACAGCTGGCAACAGGCCTCAAGCAGATAGTGTCGGACTGCGCTTTGGAAACTCAGTTTTCACTGCAAATGCCGCAAACGAATATCATTTTCTGTGACCTGGACGCTGCGCTTGCCAGCCATTTTGTGGCAGAATTAGGCAAAAATCAGATCCGGCTGACCAGCAGTGTGTATCAAAGCGCTGGCCAGACCAAATCCCGCTTACGCTTAGTCACTCATTTGGATATCACGATGCCACAGATTCAGGCCATGCTGAGCTGTAGTCGAGATATTCTCAGCAATTATTAACATCTGCCACGCAAGTGGCAGGTTTATTGAGGTCTGCCATGCTGCAGTTTTTTGAAAAATTAACCAACCCATTTCCGCCGGAAGAACCGACACAACCGCCCAAGGGCTTATACGCGTTTTGCCGTCACTACAGCAAAGGCATGGAAGTACCTTTGGCGGTAATGGCGCTGCTCACCGCCTTATTGGCGATGCTGGAAGTGTCATTGTTTGGCTTTATGGGGCAATTAGTCGACTGGCTGGTGCAAAAAGACCCGGCGACTCTATGGCAAACCGAGCAAGATACGCTGATCCGCATGGGGTTATTGACCGCTGTTGGCATGCCGCTGTTGGTGCTAATCCACTCAGCGGTGTTACATCAGACGCTACTCGGCAACTATCCGATGTCGATTCGCTGGCAGGCCCACCGGTATTTACTCAAACAAAGCGTCAGTTTTTATCAGAATGATTTCGCCGGCCGAATTGCCACAAAGGTGATGCAGACCGCCCTTGCGGTGCGGGAAACGGCGACTAAGCTGCTGGACGTCATGGTCTACGTGCTGGTGTATTTCAGCACTATGTTGTATCTGGTTTTTGACGCTGACTGGCGGTTAGTACTGCCGCTGCTGGTCTGGCTGGCGCTGTATATCTGCCTGCAGATTTACTTTATTCCGCGCCTGAAAAATGTAGCGAGCCGCCAGGCTGATGCGCGCTCGGATATGACCGGTCGTATTGTCGACAGTTACACCAATATCAATACGATTAAACTGTTTTCGCACACCAGCCGTGAAGCGGATTACGCCAAAGACAGCATGTCACGTTTTTTAAACCCGGTGTATGAACAAATGCGCCTGGTCACCTGGTTAAGTTTCAGTGTTCAGGCACTGAATTATCTGCTGGTATTTTCGATTGGCGCATTATCCATTTGGTTATGGATGGCGCAGGCTGTCAGCGTTGGCGCTATTGCCATTGCGGTCAGTCTGGCGCTGCGCCTAAACGGCATGTCGCAGTGGATCATGTGGGAAGTTAGCAGTTTGTTTGAAAATATCGGTACTGTAGCTGATGGCATCACCACGCTGGCACAGCCACAACAAGTGCTGGACCGGCCAGACGCCAAGCCACTGCAAGTGCAAGGCGGCGCTATCCATTTTGACCAGGTGAGTTTTCAGTATGCCAGTCAGGGGCGTCAGGTGCTGCAGCAGCTTGATTTACAGATTAAACCGGGCGAAAAAGTCGGTCTGGTCGGTCGCAGCGGTGCCGGCAAATCAACCCTGGTCAATCTGTTGCTGCGGTTTTACGATCTGGACACCGGTCAAATCCGCATTGACGGCCAAAATATCCGCGACGTGAAACAAGAAAGCCTGCGTGCACAAATCGCCATGGTGACGCAGGATACGTCGCTCTTGCACCGGACAGTGCGGGAAAATATTCTGTACGGCAAGCCGGACGCCACTGAAGCCGAACTACTGGCAGCCGTGAAAGCCGCCGAAGCGGATCAGTTTATCAGTGAACTAAGTGACCCACGCGGCAATCAGGGTTTAGATGCGCAGGTTGGTGAACGTGGCGTGAAGTTATCCGGTGGCCAGCGCCAGCGCATTGCAATTGCGCGGGTATTATTGAAAAACGCGCCGATTTTAATTCTGGATGAAGCAACTTCTGCACTGGATTCTGAAGTCGAAGCGGCCATTCAGCATAGTCTGAACACATTGATGGCCGGTAAAACCGTAATTGCCATCGCACACCGGCTGTCGACTATTGCCGCGATGGACCGGTTAATCGTGCTGGATCAAGGAGCTATTGTCGAGCAAGGCAGCCACCAAGAGCTGATTGCACAAGGCGGTATCTATGCGCAGTTATGGGCGCATCAAACCGGCGGTTTTATTGGTCTGGATTAAGTTTTGCCCCGCTGACAAAAATGGCTGCAATTGCAGCCATTTTATTTAATATCAACTCAGCCTAGTCGTGGGTCTGTCTCAGCAACCCCTGCTTCATCCTGATGGGTGATTTTAAACTGTAACAGCGCGCTAAACGGCTGCATATCAACCAGTTCACGGAAACAAATCCAGTCGACCAAACAATACAGACTCATCGCCAGATAGTCCCATTGCTGAAATTCACCGGCCGCCACTTTACTGTTTAAAATCTTCAACGTGGCCTGCACCCGTTCATGCTGCAGATTAAAAAATAATTTGTTATCCCGGACATCAAAACCCGAGCGTTTGCACAGCAGCAACTCAACCAGCGAGTCATTCGCTGCATTGATGATGGTCAGCAAGTTATCCTGCGGCCAGCTTAATGGGCTGAGAGCAAACTTCTGTGTCAGATAACGGTAAATAACGCCAGAGTCAAACACCACCTGATCACCATCAGCCAGCATTGGCACCTTGCGTGTCGGATTTAGTGCAATCAAGCGCTCCCGGTCAGCTGACTCAAAAATATTCAGACTGATAAATTCATGTGGGCGCTCCGCCAACAACAGACGCAAACGGCGGACAAACGGCGACGAGGTAGATCCATATAACTGCATACAATCTCCTAAAAATCAGGCAGCACTGTGGCTGCCTGTCACTGATTATTGAATACCGCTTTGTTCAATCACCGGCTGGCTAACAGGTTCAGGTTGCTGATACACCGGTTCCGGCTGTTGGTATACCGGCTCAGGTTGCTGATACACCGGTTCCGGCTGTTGGTATACCGGCTCAGGTTGCTGATAAACCGGTTCCGGCTGTTGGTATACCGGCTCAGGTTGCTGATAGACCGGCTCCGGCTGTTGGTATACCGGTTCAGGTTGTTGGTATACCGGCTCTGGTTGTTGGTATACCGGCTCGGGTTGCTGATACACCGGCTCTGGTTGTTGCACAGGTTCCGGTTGCTGATAAACCGGCAACTCGGTGATTGGTTGTTCTGTCACCGGTTCCGGCATTGGGTCCGCTGGCTGTGGTTGCTCAAACACCGGTTGAGGCTCGGGTTGTTGCACGACTTCTGGCGTCGTGATTGGTTCCGGCGAACCGATTGGTTCCGGTGTTGCAATCTGATCAACCGGCGCGGGCATCTCAGTCACTGGTGTTTCGTGCACCGGCTGCTCAAACACCGGTTGTTCAATCACTCCGTCCTTGTTGTTATCAACGGTTTCAGCGACCGGCTGCACCGGAGTGGTGGTGTCACCTTGATCCGGTGTCACGGCAACAGGCTCAGTCTGCGGATTTAATTCATTGACTGGTTGGGCAAATACCTGATCACGCTCCTGCTGCTGCCGGCGTAACTGGTCTAAATCCGGATCGGGCTGTGTGATGATCTGTTGGTCGCCAGGCAAAGCAACGTTGTTGTCCTGGCGCTTTTCTGCCGCCCAGCGCCGGCGGTCGCCTTGGTCTTCATAACGCCAGGTCTCGCCGCGAGTCTCCCGTACAGGTTCATAACCAGCCTGATACACCACGCCATGCCGGTGCTCTGGGTTATGCCGCCAATGCCGGCGTTCCTCATGCTCATAGATATCGTGGCTGCGGTAATAATGCCGCGGCCGATAGTCATGATGATGGATCACGACGATTTCATTACGTGGCCAATAAAAAGTTGAAAAATAGAAATTCGGTGCAACCTGAACACCCGCGCCCCAATAAAATGAAGCATGGCTGCGATAGCCGGTTGGGTATGGCCAGTGTACAGGTGGGTATGAACGCCACCACCAGTCGCCATAGACGACACGGGTGTCATAAACAGGTACGTAAATCACTTCAGGCCGTGCCGGCTCAATGACGATGACCTTTTCCTTGCGCTCAACGCGGATATGTTCCTGATTTTTCAGATTGCCGGCGGTGTAAGCTTTTTCGCGCAGGCGCTGCACTGTCGCCATCACTTGTTTTTCCTGCACTAAAAACGCATCACCGAGTTTTTGCGTCCAGTCCAGTTCATTGTTCATCTTGGTGAGCAGTGGCGGGAATGCAACCAGTGCACGCACGCTCGGGTCCCAGGTTTCGTTCTCGGCGGCTTTCAGTGCTTGTTCCGACGTCAGACCTGGTTTGGTCGACAACCAGCGGGTGGCTTTAATAATTTCCAGCGGATAAGTCGCGGCGATGAGCACGTGGGATAACACGGTATCCGGGTACAGCGCTACCGGCGCCAGCATTTGGTCTAATTCAGCCTGAGAGAACTGTTTTTTCGGCTGCACGGGCGCTTTTGCCGTGGCAGCTGCGGGTTGACTCAGTTGTTGTGTCGCCTTAGCTGCAGCCTGTTTGTCTGCCGCAACAGCCGGAAACTGAGTGACTAAAGCAAGAGTAATGGCAGATAAAAACGGCACGCGGCACGACATTTTTGGCTCCTTGCTGCAGCTGATGCAGCATATTTATCAAGGGTCACAGTCACAACAATTCGAACGATAACTTAGTTATATGCCGTTGTTTCTGAATCGCTTCTGAATACAACTCAGCTGTTCGACTGTTTCTTCGGCCACAAGTTCGACAGCGAAAATCCAGTCACCAGCGCGGTGCCACAAAGCACAGTCATCGCGCCGGCTAAGGTATGCCAGCCGACCGTTTCACCTAAAAACAACGCCCCCCAGCTGACACCAAATACCGGGATTAAAAAAGTCACCGTCAAAGTCGGCGTCGCCCCAATATCACGCACTAACGCAAAGTACAGCAGATAAGCGACACCGGTGCACAACACGCCAAGCAACAACAAGGCGATCCCCTGTAGCGGACTAGGTACAGTCGCCGGCGGTTGCAACAATGCCAGCGGTAATAACCAGCAGAACGCTGCCCACATACTGCCATGAGCATTGGCAAAAGGTTCCACCGCAGCCGCCCTGCGGGTGTAATGCGTGGCTAAACCATAACAACAGGCAGCACCGGCAGCAGCAACAATCGCTGCCGCCGCATTGGGTTGCAGCACCACGGCATCAAAACCAACCAAAATGGCCACGCCACAGATCCCCAGTACCAAGCCGCTGACGAGTTTGAGGCTCAAAGGCTGGCGAAAAAACAGCACGCCAAGTACAGCCCCCCAAATTGGCGCTGTGGCATTTAATACTGACAATACAGACGCAGTCAGCCAGTGCGCGGCATAAGCAAAGAGTAAAAACGGCAAGGCTGAATTGATAAGCCCGAGGATCAGAAAATGCCGGATGTTGCCGCGAAATAAAAGCGGCTTGTGCCAGCACCATGCAATGACAGCCAAAAACAAAGCGGCGAGCCCAACCCGCCCGGCCATTAACGGCGCCGGACCAAAAGCAGCAACCGCCAGTCGGATAAATAAAAACGACGCGCCCCAAATCGCGGCAAGCGACAATAACCGAACAAAATCCCGCGCCTGCAACTGCGTTAGCCCTGCTGACCCGGATCGTCCTGGCCAATCCGGCTTGCCACAGCACCACTTTGCTGGCGGTATTTGGCGTCTTCTCTTTTGTTGTAAGGCCGCGCCGCTTCGCCGGTCATTAATTCAAAATTCAGCGCGCCGATTTTCATGTTGGGCCGAAGCGCCAAAGGCAAGCGGCCACTGTTATAGAATTCCAGCACAATATTACCCGACCAGCCCGGGTCAATCCGGTGAGCAGTCACGTGCACCATCAGGCCCAATCGTGCCAGGCTCGAACGCCCGTCCAGCCAGCCGACGATATCTGCCGGCAACGTGACCGACTCTAGCGTAATGGCCAGCGCCAGTTCACCCGGATGCAGGAAAAATGCTTCATCATCAGTCAGTACAATTTCGTCACTCATCACCGAGTCGAGCGCTGCCTGCACTTCTTCGCGCGGGCCGGACAAATCGATAAAAGGCGCGGCATAAGCGCGAAAAGTACGGAATTTGTGGCCCAGCCGGATATCGACGCTGACGCCGCTTACCATGTCGGCAGCAGGTCTTGGTTCAATTTTGATCCTGCCTTCAGCCAGATATTGTTCGATGTCGCGATCACAAAGTCTCATGTTAATCATCCGTCATTAAAATTTCGACCGCCTGTTGCGGGCTGAGCCGGGTTTGCCAGTATAAAGTGAAGATTAGCTGCTGTGCTATTTTTCTATAGATTTCAGCCGTTTGATTATCTTTTGCTAATGCGATAGGTGTCCCGGCATCCCCTGCTTCACGAATTTGTGCCTGCAGCGGCAACTGCCCCAGCACACTGACCTGATAGCGCGCAGCCAGCTCCAGGCCGCCATGGGTGCCGAAAATGTCATCTTGATGGCCACAAGACGGACACTGATAAAAACTCATATTTTCGACAAGGCCCAGCAACGGAATATTGACCTGACGAAACATCTGAATGGCTTTTTTCGCATCAGCAAGCGCTACATCCTGCGGTGTGGTGACAATCACAGCACCCGCCACCGGCAGTTTTTGTGACATCGTCAGCTGGATATCGCCGGTGCCCGGTGGCATGTCGACAACGAGATAATCGAGTTCAGGCCAGATAGTTTCGTTGAGGAGCTGCATCAGGGCCTGACTGGCCATCGGGCCGCGCCAGACAGTGGCATTGTCCGGGTCGACCAGGAAACCAATTGATTGCAGCACAATGCCGTGCTTTTGCAGCGGATTCAGATGTTTTTCATCTGGTGAGGTGGCCCGGCTTCTTGCCTCGCCTAGCATCAACGGAATAGACGGGCCATAAATATCCGCATCCAGCAAACCGACCTTGGCGCCTTGTTGTGAGAGCGCAACTGCCAGATTGACCGCCGTGGTGGATTTACCGACCCCGCCCTTACCGGAAGCGACCAGAATCACCTGCCGCACTTTGGCAAAAGCAAACGGCAGCTCTGATTGCCAGTTGACCTTGATTACATAGTGAAGCCCCAGCGTTTGGCACTGCGCGCTTAACCAGCCCTCCAGCCATAAAGCCGGGAATGGCAGCGTCAACGACAAGGTGTTGCGTTCAAGGCGAATATCAGCGATTTCGCTAAGCGGCAGCGGAATGGCCTCATGGCAAGGCGTCTCCAACAATTGCCGCAGCGGCTCAGGTAAGCTTACTGCGGAAGAAGAATCGGCTGTTTTTTTCCAGAATGAAAACATAACAAATCCTTGCAAAATACAGGGGCACAGCGGCTCAGCGCTCTTGCGCCGGCCAGACAAAAAGCCGGCAGTGCGTGCGCTGTTGTCGCGCTTTGTGGCTGGCTATTGTATCATGTTGCACATTGTTTTTATTGCATTCATCGATACAGAGCCGGCTCATGACGACACGTAAAATCTTAATCACCAGCGCCTTACCTTATGCCAATGGCCCTATTCATTTAGGCCACCTGCTTGAATACATTCAGACCGACATCTGGTCGCGGTTTCAAAAGGCGCGCGGCCATCAGTGTTATTACGTCTGTGCCGATGACGCTCACGGCACGCCGATTATGCTCAAAGCGCAGCAGTTAGGCTTAACACCTGAGCAAATGATTGCGCAGACCGCCATCGAACATCAGGCTGATTTTGCTGAATTTTTAATTGGTTTTGACAATTACCACAGCACCCACAGCAGCGAAAACCAGGCCTTTGCCAGCGAAATTTATACCAAGCTCGACGCCGGTGGATATATTAAGCGTCGTTCGATTAGCCAACTGTTTGACCCGGAAAAACAAATGTTTCTGCCGGACCGTTTTGTCAAAGGCGATTGCCCGAAATGTGGTGCTTTGGACCAAAACGGCGACAGCTGCGATGTCTGCGGTGCAACTTACAGCCCGACTGAGCTGAAAAACCCGAAATCTGTGGTTTCAGGCGCGACGCCTGTGCTGAAAGATTCTGAACACTATTTCTTTGACCTGCCGGCGTTTGAACAAATGCTGCAGGACTGGACCCGTGGTGGCGCGCTGCAAAGCGAAATGGCCAATAAACTGCAGGAATGGTTTAAAGACGGCCTGCAGCAGTGGGACATCAGCCGTGATGCGCCTTATTTCGGTTTTGAAATTCCAGGCGCGCCAGGCAAGTTTTTTTATGTCTGGCTGGACGCGCCAATTGGCTATCTCGCGAGTTTCAAAAATTATTGCGACAAAACCGGCATCGATTTTAACCAGTTCTGGCAATTAGATTCCGACGCCGAGGTGTATCACTTTATCGGTAAAGACATTATCTATTTCCACAGCCTGTTTTGGCCTGCGATGTTACACGGTGCCGGCTACCGCAAACCAACCAGCGTCTTTGCCCATGGTTTTGTTACGGTCAACGGCGCCAAAATGTCAAAATCGCGCGGCACTTTTATCAAAGCCCGCACTTATCTGGAACATTTAAATCCGGAGTATCTGCGTTATTACTTTGCGTCGAAACTGACCTCAGGCATCGTGGATTTAGATTTAAACCTGGAAGATTTCGCGCAGAAAGTGAATGCCGATTTGGTCGGTAAAGTGGTCAATATCGCCAGCCGCTGCGCCAGTTTTATCAGCAAAAAATTCAATGGGACTTTGTCGTCTAATCTGTCTGAGCCAGAACTGTTCGCTGAGTTTATTGCTCAGGGCGACAGCATCGCCGCTGCTTTTGAAGAGCGCGAATATGCCCGCGCTGTCCGCGACATTATGGCGCTGGCTGACAAAGCCAACCAATATATCGACGCCAAAGCACCTTGGGTATTAGCCAAAGATGACAGCAAACAGCAGGAAACGCTGGATGTTTGTTCTATGGGCATTAACCTGTTCCGCGTGCTGATGCATTATTTAAAACCAGTACTGCCGGCCATGGCACGCGAAGTCGAAGCGTTTTTAAACAGCGAATTGCGTTGGGACAATTATCAGCAACCGCTGCTTAATCATGCGGTAAATCCATTTAAAGCACTGATGCAGCGTGTAGATCCGGTTAAAGTGCAGGCGATGGTCGATGCGTCGAAAGA
>CAMLRA010000114.1 GCA_946482325.1 uncultured Chromatiaceae bacterium
CGCGGTGCATGGGCATAATAATGTGCGGGGCGCGACTATTTTCCCGCACAATATCGGCCTTGGTGCCGCCCGTGACGCCAAACTGATAGAACAAATCGCCCGCGCCACTGCGGTGGAAGTACGCGCCACTGGTATAGACTGGATTTTCGCCCCAACAGTTGCTGTGCCGCAGGACGACCGCTGGGGCCGCACTTATGAGGGGTACGCCGAAGATCCGGCCCTGGTACGTGATTATGCCGCCGCTATCGTGCGCGGCTTACAGGGCGAGCCGGGCGGCAAATTTCTCACTGATCAGCACGTGATTAGCACGGTCAAACATTTCCTCGGCGATGGCGGCACTGAGGGCGGTGTTGATCAGGGCAACAATATCGCCACCGAACAACAGTTGATCGACATTCACGCCCAGGGTTATGTCGGTGGCCTGCAGGCTGGTGCGCAAACCGTGATGGCGTCTTTTAACAGCTGGCATGGGGAGAAAAACCACGGCAGCCAATATCTGCTGACACAAGTGTTAAAACAACGCCTGGGTTTTGACGGCTTAGTAGTCGGCGACTGGAACGGCCACGGCCAAATTCCGGGCTGTACCAACGAAAACTGCGCCCAGGCCGCCAATGCCGGCCTCGATGTGTATATGGTGCCGACCGCCGCCTGGAAGCCGCTCTATCACAATCTGCTGGCACAGCTGAAAAGTGGCGAGATTGCGCAAAGCCGCATCGACGATGCCGTGCGGCGTATTCTGCGGGTAAAACTACGCGCCGGTTTATTTGACCGGCCTGGTCCGGCCAAACGCGCGCTCTCTGGCAAACTGGAACTGATTGGCGCCGCTGAACACCGCGCTGTGGCGCGGGATGCAGTGCGTAAATCACTGGTATTGCTGAAGAACAATCAGTCGCTGTTACCGTTATCTCCTAAATCGAAGATCCTGCTGACTGGGCCTGCCGCTGATGACATCGGCCAACAAAGCGGTGGCTGGACTATTAGCTGGCAAGGGACTGGTAACGTCAATAGCGATTTCCCCGGCGGCAGTTCGATTTATCAGGGTTTTGCCGCCCAAGTCAAAGCCGCGGGCGGTCAGATCAGCTTGTCCAAAGACGGTAGCTTCCAGCAAAAACCCGATGTGGCTGTGGTGGTGTTTGGCGAAGAACCATATGCCGAAGGCAATGGCGATATCGATAATCTGGAGTTTCAGCGTGGCAATAAAACGGCGTTAGCGTTATTGAAGTCACTGAAACAACAAGGTATTCCTGTGGTCAGTGTGTTTTTAAGCGGTCGGCCGCTGTGGGTCAATCCCGAGCTGAATCAGTCCGACGCTTTTGTCGCCGCCTGGTTACCGGGTAGTGAAGGCGCCGGCATTGCCGACGTGCTGCTGAAAACCGCCAGCGGCAAAGTGCAATACGATTTCCACGGCAAATTAAGCTACAGCTGGCCGGCAACGCCGACGCAATTTAAAGTGAATCTGAACGATGGTCAAACGCCATTATTACCCTATGGTTTTGGCTTAAGTTACACCAGTAAAGACAGCGGGCCGCTCAGTAAAGCGTTGCCGGAACAGGCCGCCGGCGGCAATGGCACCCACGAACCGCTGCCGCTGTTTGAACGCGCCGCCAAAGCACCATGGCAGTTCTGGCTCAGAAGCGGCAACCAAATGGCCCCGGTCAGTGCCAATGTACAATCGCTCGGTGACCTGAGCTTTAAATCAATAGACCGGCGTGTGCAGGAAGATGGCCGTGAAATCAGCTTCGGCGGCAAGGTTGAAAACGCCGTAGCGCTGGCCAGTAATTTCCCACGTGATTTACGGGGTTACCGTGAGAGCAACGCCGTGCTGGAATTACAAATCAACCCAGTGCAACCAGTGCAAGGCCTGAACTTAAGCCTCGGCTGCGGTGAACAATGTGGTGGTTCGGTCGACCTGACGCCGCTACTTCAGGGCAAAAGCGGCTGGCAAACCCTCAGCATTGACCTCGCTTGTTTTAAAGGCACCGACTTTGGCAAAGTACAGCAAAGTTTTGTGTTAAGCAGCAAAGCCGCCAACAAAGTGCAGCTGTCGGATATCCGCTTAGTGCCGGGTTTGGCTGGTAAAGCCAGTTTATCCTGTCAGTGACAAACTGAAAATCAACAGCAGCGGCTTCGGCCGCTGTTTTTTTGCCATAGCGCTTGGTCACCAGACGACAAATTCAAAACACTCATCTCAACATCGCCTTTCAGCTCATAGTCAGCCGCGGCAAAACACGATATGGTACTGCTTTAGCTTTGGCTTATTCTCAGGCGACAGGGAGGTGGTGTGCGCGCAAAACCGGAAGTTTATCATCGGGGCTCACTGGCACTGATTTGGGATCAACGCATGCTCGATGCGCAGGTCGCATTGTGGCAACAGCTGGGGAAACCGGGCTTTTTTGCTGCTGTGCTGGATGTGCTCGAAGCCGTCTGTCCGGTCGACTCGAGCGGACTTCTGGTGTTTTACCGCCAGCAAAAACCGTTAAGCCTGCTGCACCGGTTCCACCCGTTTGACCGCAGTTTACACGCTGATATTTATTCGACCGGGCCTTATGCGCTGGACCCGCAGTATCAGCTGTTTTTAAAAGGCTGCCCAAGCGGCACCTACTGGCTGGCCGACGTGGCACCCGACGATTTTTATCAAAGCAGTTATTACACCGCCTTTTACAGCAAAATCGGCGTGGCCGATTCGATAGATGTGCTGTGGCGCATTGACGACAACACGGCGCTGAATTTTTTTATGCAGCGTAATATCAACAGCAATACCTTCAGCCGTGCTGACGTGCAGGCGCTGAATATGGTGATGCCGGTGCTCGACGCTGCCCTGACCCGCCACCATCAGCTGGCCACGCCCTTGCCGCTGGCGAACAGCTCAGATCAAACCCATTTACAGGTAGAAACCACGCTGAGTAATTTCGCCAGTTCATTGCTGACGCCACGCGAGCGCGATGTGCTTTGGTATTTGCTACGTGGTTATTCCTCAGCACTGACGGCCGAGAAATTACAAACCTCGGATGGTACCGTCAAAATCCATCGCAAAAACATCTATCGAAAACTGGAGATTGGCTCGCAAGCTGAATTATTCTCGTTATTTATCAATTGTATCCCCTTTGCACGCCCCGGATTACCGGAAGATCCGCTGCACAGTTATCAGCAAGCACAAGAGCACCATATAGTTTAAAAAGCGAACAGTAGATCAGCCTGAAATTGCCTCGGGCAAGGCGACACAGCGAAGAAATAGTGGCGCTCTTTCGAGCTGTGGCAACGCCGCATGAGGCAATTGCAGGCGCTCCCGGACGGGCGATAGCAGAATGGCCGCATGCGGCATTAAATTTTCTCGCTTTAGAACCACTAAAGCTTCAAAAAGCTGCCTTGCCTGCGGCCATTCTGCTTATCGCTGCTGCCGTTTTTTTTAACTATATGGTGCTCTAGAGCCTGCCGGGCCGCTGTCTGCACCAGTCTGAAGCAAGCCGCCGGCTTGCCTATTCCTTAAGCAATAGGAAAGTCTGCACCAGCAGCCGTTGCGTGCTGCGCCCTATCCCTAACTGGATATTTCTGTTCCGGGAACTCAGCTCTAATATCAAAGTTGGCTCGCCCCGGACCGGACTTTTGCAGAGTGCGGACGGCACACGAATACAGATTAAGGCGGCCACAGACAAGCACAACGCTGGAGATCCTATGCAACGCAACAGTTTGAACATCCTGAAAAAAACCGCTCTGGCCTCGCTGGTCGCGCTGGCTATGGCCCCCGCAGCACAAGCAGACTTGTCCGTCGGCTCGATTTTTGGCCAGGCCGTCAAAGGCAGCACAGTCACAGTGCAAAACCTCGACACCGGCTTAAAACGCCAAATCCAGGTCGACCAGAATGGCCGCTTCCAATTCAGCCAGTTACCCGGCGGCCGTTATAAAGTGGAAAACGCCGGCATCGCCCGTGAAGTGACAGTATCACTCGGCACCGGTACACCGGTCAGTTTCGCCGACGGCGACATTGAACGCATTGCCGTGCAAGGCCGCGCGATAAATCCAATCGACACCTCGTCGGTCGAATCCAGTACCGTATTTAGCGCCGACCAGCTGGAAATGCTGCCGGTCGGCCGGGATATTTCTGACGTTGCATTATTGGCGCCAGGCACAGTGCGCGGCGACAGCGGCTTTGGCAATCTGGCGTCGTTCGGCGGCGCATCAGTTGCCGAAAACGGCTATTACATCAACGGCTTTGACGTCACCAACGCCCGCACCTTTTTGTCGTATGGCAAAGTGCCTTTTGATGCCATCGGCGAGCAGCAGGTGAAAACCGGTGGCTACGGCGCTGAATATGGCCGCGCTTTGGGTGGTGTCATCAACATCGTCACCAAGCGCGGGACCAATGACTGGGAATTTACCAGTTCAGTGGTGTGGGACCCGGCGAGCCTCGCCGGTCACGGTAAAAATGTCGTCAGTAAAGTGCCGGGCTTAGCGCCAGGTGACAACAGCTATTATTCGGCTTACCGCTCCGCCGATGAAGAAGACAAACTGGTGTACAGCGTTGGTGGTGGTGGCGCTATTATTCAGGATAAATTGTTTATCTATGGCCTGGTCGAAGGCAAAAAACAAAGCGCTGACTATTTTGAATCTGACAACAGCACAGCAACCGACAACAACAGCCCGAATGGCTTAGTGAAACTGGACTGGTATATCACCGACAGCCACATCTTCGAGCTGACCGGCATCCGCAACGTCAATAAAACGGACTACACCACTTACCGCAACCCGACTGGTCAGTATTACACCGGCCAGCATGGCAATTTACGCACGCAATATCAGGAACGCGATGGCGGGAATATCGTCATCGGTAAATACTCCGGCCAGCTGACTGACAATTTTAACTTAGGCGTGATGTATGGTTATCTGAAGACCGATGCCGCTTATGTGACACCAGACCCACTGCCGGGCAACGAATGTCCGCTGGTCGATATTTACGATCAGGATACCGACGACATCACCGACGTTGGCTGCTGGAACGAAATTAACGTGCGCACGCTCAACTTCGGCCCGAACACCGACGAGCGCAAAGCGCTGCGCATCGACGGCGAATGGGCACTGGACGCACATACCATCCGCTTTGGTTACGACAGTGAAACTTTTACCTCGGTACGCGCCGGCGCCGAATATTCCGGTGGTGTGTTCTATCGGATCTATACACCACTGCCGTTTGCCGACCGCTGGAACGGTGTCAACGTAGCGCCAAATGCCAATGTGGTGCGTAAACGTACGCGTAGTTCGCCCTCCGGCAGCTATGAAGTGAAAAACGATGCGATTTACCTCGAAGACAGTTTTTATGTTACTGAAGATCTGATGTTGTACGCCGGTCTGCGTAACGAATCTTTTGATAACCTGAACGGCGACGGTGTGTCTTTTGTTGACGCCAAAGACATGCTGGCGCCGCGTTTAGGCTTTGCCTGGGATGTCAATTCTGACGGCAGCGCCAAAGTCTTTGCGAACGCCGGTCGTTATTTTATTCCTATTGCTGCCAACACCAACGTGCGGGCGTCGAACTGGCAATATGTCACCACTGAATATTATCTGTATGACGGCTCGGTCGACCCGGTCACTCAGGCACCACGTCAGCTCGGACAAAAACTGGGCGATACCCTGACCAGCGGCCGCAATACCTCGCCGGATCCGGCCACTGTAGCCTCAGCTGACTTAGAGCCGATGTTGCAGGACGAACTGATTGTCGGTTACCAGCGCGAGTTATTTGATGGCTGGACCGGTGGTATCAAAGCCATCGCCCGCGAAGTGAAAAACGGCGTCGACGATTATTGTGGCCGCCAGGCCTTTATCGACTTCGCTGCCGATCAGGGTTATGACGATTTTGACGCCGACACCCTGGCGACCTGCATTATCGTCAACCCGGGCCGCGACCTGCAGATGGATATGGATGTCGCCGGCGATGGCGAACTGAAACGCGTCACCGTCTCCAACGACTATCTGCAGCTGGAAGAATACAAACGCACTTATAAAGCGCTGGAATTCTTCTTTGAACGTGGCCGCGCTGATGGCTGGTATCTGCAGGGCAGCTATACGCTGGCTTACAGCAAAGGCAATGCCGAAGGCTTGGTGAACAGCTTCCTTGAAGTGGAGTCCCCAGGTCTCACCAACGACTTCGACCACAAAATGTTTGTTGATGGTACCGACGGTTATCTGTCGAACGACCGCCGCCATAGCTTCAAAGTATTTGGCGGTTATGAACTCACTGACGAACTGGAAATTTCCGCCAATCTGGCGGTGCAATCCGGCCGGCCAGTCAGCTGCTTCGGTTATCCGGCCTTTGACGTCGATGACCCGGAATATGAAGTGTTTGAACGGTATGCCGCGTCAACACTTTATTGCCGCAACGCCGCCGGCGAGCAGCAGTTAACCCAGCGCGGACAGTTTGGCCGCACACCATGGACCTACACCTTAGACGCCGGCCTGACCTACCAGCCAGTCAAAGTGCCGGGCCTGAAACTGCAAATGCAGGTGTTTAATCTGCTCAACAGTCAACAAGTCACTGAGTACGACGAGCAAGGCGATCTGTCACTGGAAGACACCGGGCAAAACCCGAACTTCCGGCATGACCTGAACTATCAGACGCCTAGATCTGTCCGTCTGACTGCGCGGTACTCGTTTTAACAAGCGCCGCTCCCCACATATTGTTGCCTTGGTGGGGAGCGGTCTTTTTCCGGAGTTATCATGTTAGTTTTTTTAAAACGGCACGCGATTGCGTGGCCGGCGCTGACACTTTTGCTGTTGGCCGCATCACAGGTAGTCGGCCCCCAGGCGTTCGCCACACAGACTTTGCCCGGTAAAGAGCTGTGGTTATTTGGTGGTGGTGAACGGATTTGTTCCAGCGTTGAACCTGAATATTGTGAAGTGTCCCAACTACAGGCGGCGCAGGCTTATTTCGCCGACCGCCAGGCGCAAACCGGCAAAAGCTATCGTTGTGATAAAACCAGCCTGCAACTGCTGCAGCAACTGCCGCACTGGCCTGTGGCCGGCGACAGCCAAACCCGCCGCGCCAGCATTTTGCGGGCGCTACGCGGCCAACAAGACCAAATCCTGACCAGCGCGGCTTTGGAAACATTCAGTGCACAGCATCGGCTGAGCGGTGACGAATACAGTGTGATTGAAGACAGCTGCGAAGTCCGGCCACAGCGCCCTGACGGCAGCACAGCGCGAATGGCGGTATATTGGCCCGGTACTTATGCCGTGACGCAACAGCTGTTTCAGTCTTTTATCACATCAGCACAACAGCGCCGTCAGCTGCGCAATCCACAAATCCCGGCGACGCAAAAACCGCGGCTGCTGCTGATCACCGCCTCATCATACAACCCTTATGAATGGGTCGATTATTACCAACAGCTGTTCAGTGCCGCCGGTGCCGACGTCGACTGGCTGCCACTGGAGCCGGCTCTGAGCCAGCAGCCACAACCCTGGAAATGCAACGAGATAGAAGCAGGCCGGCTGAAATATTCTGGCCAGCTGCGCCGCGCTGAACGTTATCCGGAACTGGCCGCACAGCAGCAACAACTCTGTGCGGATCCCAAAGCCATGGCCGAACTGATTGAACGCGCCGATGCAGTGTTTCTCAACGGTGGCGACCAATCGCTGACATTACGAGCGCTGACCGGTCCAGACGGCAAGTGGCTGGCGCTGACCGAACGGCTGCTGCAGCGCGTGCGTTTTGAAGCGGTGCCACTGGGTGGTTCCAGTGCCGGCAATGCCGTGCAATCGGGCCGGCCGCTTGGCGATATCGCCATGATCAGTGGTGGCCGAAGTGCCCACGCACTGCAATTTGGCGCGCTGGCGCATGATATTGACGCGCCGCTGTGCCGCTTAAGCCAAAGCTGCGGCAAGGTACTTGCCGACGAACAACTGACCTACCGGCCACAAGGCGGGTTGCAATTATTCAGCCTTGGTATTGCTGACACGCATTTTCGCGAACGTAACCGCGAAGGCCGGTTATTGACGCTGGTACAAGACGCCAAAGCGCCGGCTGGTTTTGGCGTTGATGAAGCCACAGTACTGCGCGCCCGCTTCGCCCCAGACAAAGACGGCAATGGCCAGGACGCCGCGCTGGAAGTGCTGGGCAGTGGCGGCGTCTGGGTGATAGACCGCACGGCCGCCCAAGGCAGCCTCAAGGCACCGGACGCTGAGCTCACGCAGCTGAAGGTCAGCCGCCTGCTGCCCGGTGACGTTTTGCACTGGCAGCAGCTATCGGGTACTGACGCCGGCGCGGCTGTGAAGTATCAGGGTCAGCTGTCCTGCGGCGTGCCAGCTGCAACCGATGCGGCCAAAGTGGACAGCGAAGCTTATGCGCCGCTGAGCCAACCAGGCCTGAGGGTTCGCTGGCAGTTGGGCCAGGCCGGCAAGGTAGAAGCCTGTCAGCGTAGCGATGGCCGCTGGCATTATCTGGCGCAGCCGCTTAGTCTGCAGCTAAACCGCACTCAAGGATAGCCAGATGCAAACACCTTCTCCTGCCACCAAGGCCAGCCACGGCTGGCAAATGCCCGATACTCTGCTGATTGTCGGCGGCGTGTTATTACTCGCTTTATTGCTGACCGCCCTGCTCGCGCCGGGCCAATTTGAAACCCGGCTGGATACACAAACCGGCCGTTATTTGCTGCAAGCCGGCAGCTATCAGGCGGTCGGCGAAGCTTCATTAGCGCCGATTTTTACCGCCGGCGAGCAAACTGGCTTTTTCAGCGCCTTTTTTGACGGCATGACCTCCGGCAGCCGTTCCGGCTCCGCCATTGGCGTGGTGGTGTTTATCCTGCTGGTCGGCGGCAGTTTTGGCATCGTACTTCGCACCGGCGCCATCGACGAAATGCTGAAATGGCTCATCAATCGGTTGCAGCACAAAGCCCGTTTGTTATTGCCGGTGATGGCGCTGTTTTTCTCGTTAGGCGGTGCCGTGTTTGGCATGGGTGAAGAAGCGATGGCCTTTGCGGTGTTTCTGGTGCCGCTGGTTCGCTTGCTTGGTTATGACGCCATCACCGGTGTGCTTTTAACCTACGGTGCTACGCAGGTGGGGTTTGCCACTTCCTGGATGAATCCGTTTTCGGTGGCGATAGCCCAAAGTATTGCCGGTTTGCCACCACTGTCCGGCGCTGGCTTTCGTATGGTGATGTGGCTGGTGTTCACGTTGATTTATATCATTTGGATGATGAGCCGCGCCGAACGGTTGCGGAAACATCAACATGGTAGCGCACCGGGACAACCTTTTGCGCTCGAGCAGAAATTCGCCTGGCCACATTTGCTGATTGTGTTGTGTTTCGCTGCCGGCATGGTCTGGCTGGTCTGGGGCGTGGTTACCCAAGGTTATTATCTGCGCGAAATTGCCAGTCAGTTTCTGGTGATAGGTTGTGTGTCAGCGTTGTTAGCCCGGCTGTTTTTGCCGCAGCAAGGCCGCAGCAATGACTATGTCGACGCCTTTAAAACCGGCGCAGCGCAGTTGTTACCCGCTGCGATGGTGGTCGGCATTGCACAGGGGATTTTGCTACTGCTCGGCGGCACAGATCCGGCCAAACCCTCCGTCATCAACACCATTTTGCAGCACGCCGCCAGCACTATTGATGGCCACAGTTCAATGGTCGCAGCGCAAGGCATGCTGGTGTTTCAGAGTGCGTTTAATTTTCTGGTCACCTCAGGCTCCGGCCAGGCAGCGCTGACGATGCCGCTGATGGCGCCTTTATCTGATTTAGTCGGTGTGTCGCGCCAGACTGCCGTGCTGGCATTTCAGCTCGGTGATGGCTTGGCACATTTGTTTTATCCGACCTCTCCTGCGCTGATGGGCACGCTGGCGATCGCCGGTGTCGAATTCAGCCGTTGGCTCAAGGCCATGTGGTCGTTGTGGCTGTTGCTGACGCTGATGAGTATCAGCGCGATGGCAATTGCCGTCTGGATTGGTTTTTAACTGAGGGATCCTATGATCACCCTGATCCAACATGCAGAAGTTTTTAGCCCGCAAGCCTTAGGCACACCCGCAGTGCTGGTTAGTGGCGGGCGTATCGCGAATATCGCTACCACTATTGATATTCACGGCGCAGCAGTGCAGCAACTCGATGCCCGCGGCTGTTATCTGATACCCGGACTGGTCGATTCGCTGGCCCACATTATTGGTGGTGGCGGCGAAGGCGGTTTTCGTACCCGTACGCCCGAACTGAACGCTGATGATGCGTTCAAAACTGGCGTCACGACTCTGGTCGGCGTACTTGGCACCGACAGCATCACCCGCACCCTGACCAACTTACTGGCCAAAGCCCATGCGTTGACGGAAGAAGGTCTGAGCTGTTATTGCCACACCGGGTCATATCAAATCCCGGTACGGACTTTATTTCCAACCATCAGCGAAGATTTGCTGCTGATTGACAAGTTTATCGGCGTCGGTGAAGTGGCGATTGCCGATCACAGAAGTTCTCAGCCAACGCCGGATGAACTAAAAAAGCTGGCGGCCGAAGCCCGGGTTGGTGGCATGTTGTCTGGCAAAGCCGGCATCGTCAGTGTGCATGTAGGGCCAGCACCAGCAGGTGTGTCGATGTTGCTGGACGTTGCAAAAAGCAGTGATATCCCGCTGACGCAGTTTTATCCGACTCATATGAACCGTAATCAACAATTAGTGGAGCAAGGTTTTGCTTTTCTGCAGGCCGGCGGCTGGATTGATTTCACCACCAGCACCACAGCACAGGAACTTGCAGCTGGCGAGGTGCAGTGCGCCAAAGCGCTGCAGCAGGCCTGGCAATTAGGACTGGATTGCAGCCGCATTACGTTTTCGTCCGATGCCAATGCATCTTTGCCATTGTTTAACGATCAGCAGCAATTTATCGGTCTGGGTATTGGCCGCATCGCCAGTTTGTTAGAGGAAGTGGTCGCCGCCATCCAACTTGGTGTGCCCTTGCCGGTTGCGCTCAGCGTTGCCACTTCAAACCCGGCCCGGGTGTTGAAACTGACGCAAAAGGGTGAGCTAGCCATTGGCAAAGACGCTGATTTAGTACTGCTGGATAAAGAAACTTTAGCGGTCCGCGCTGTGATGTGTAAAGGCATCTGGCGATATAGCGACGGCAGCCTGCCGCTGCAAATCCAACGCGACTCGTTGTTTATCTAAAACCGAATGCACGGCAAAAAGACAGCGCCGGCGGCGCTGTTTTTTTTGCTTTGTGCACAACAGTTGGCCGGCTCAGGCCTGTGGTCCGCGGTTCGACATCCACTTTTGCACTGCAGACACCAGCTCATCGGGGTGGAACTTGGCAATAAACTGGTCCGCGCCGACTTTCTCAATCATCGCCTGGTTAAACACGCCACTTAAACTGGAATGTAACACGATATGGATATTACGCAGCCGCTCGTCCGCTTTCACTTCTGCGGTCAGGGTGTAGCCGTCCATTTCTGGCATTTCAATATCGGAAATCAGCAACGGCATCTTGTGTGAGATATCACCGCCAATCTCGTCGGCCAGATTTTTCAGCCAGTTCAGTGCCGAGCGGCCGTCGTTGACAGTCTGGATCTCAACGCCAATCGCCGATAACGCCCGTTTTACCTGATTACGCGCCACCGCCGAATCGTCGGCCACCAGCACGACCAGGTTTTTAAAATCAACGTCTTTGGATTTTTCTTTCACCGATTCACTGACAGTCTCGTCCGCAGGTGAAATCTCGTTAAAGACTTTTTCCACATCGAGGATTTGTACCAGCTTTTTGTCGACTTCAGTCACGGCGGTTACATAATGCGCTTTGCCCGCGCCTTGCGGCGCCGGATGAATTTGCTCCCAACTGCTGCTGACAATACGGTCTACGCCGGCGACTAAAAAGCCCTGCGTATTACGATTGTATTCCGTCACCAGAATATAAGCAGTGGATAAATCGGTGATTGGTTTGCCGCCGGTGGCCTGACTCAAATCAATCACCGTTACCGGCTCGCCACGCAAATGCGCAATGCCGCGTACATGGGAATGCGCCCCCGGTAAAGCTGACAGTTCCGGGCAGATCAACACTTCACGCACCTTAAACACATTGATGCCAAACAACTGCGCGGAATTCAGCCGGAATAACAGCAATTCAAGCCGGTTCTTCCCGACCATATTGGTTCTTTGATCGACACTGGATAATAAACTGCTCATGAGGCCTCCACGCGGCTATGGTGCTGATTCTGCACTGACCAGACTAATGATATATAACCTATTGCTAAACATAGCAAAGTTTTCGGTTGGAGAAACTGACTTCGGACAAGGAAATTACTCTGATGCCGGGCTGTCCTCGACGGTCTGAACCACCCGCCCGACCTTCATCCCCAGCCGTTTCGCCAGCCGCTGCAGATTGGCCCGATCCAGTTGCAGGCGGCGCGCCGCCTCAGCCCAGTTGCATTGGGTTTGCGTCAGCGTCTGCTGGATTAACTGGCGCTGGAATGCGTCGGTCGCAGTCTTTAAATCAACAGATGCGAACCCTGTGTTTTTTTCCACCGGCGCTTCGTCGACCACAGCAGCGCTTGTCAGTGCCAAATCTGCCACCTGCATGGTTAAAATACCATGCCGCCCTTCCCGCCCCGAGGCTTTGAGCGCCGCACGACTCACCACATGTTCCAGCTCACGCACATTGCCAGGCCAGGTCGCGGTTTGCAGCGCCTGCGCGGCCGCCGCGCTCAGTTTCAACTGACGGACACCTAGTTTGCGCCGGGTTTGCTCGATAAAATAGCCAGCCAATAACTGGATATCTTCCGGACGCTGGCGCAGCGGCGGGACTGTCAACGGATACACCGACAGCCGGTGATACAGATCGGCCCGAAACCGGCCTTGTGCCACTTCCTGCTGTAAATCGCGGTTGGTCGCCGCGATGACCCGTACATTAACCTGCTGCACCTCATCTTTACCAACGGGCTGGATCTCGCCACTTTGCAGCACCCGCAATAATTTACTCTGAATACTGAGTGGTAGCTCGCCAATCTCATCGAGAAAAATGGTACCGCCATCAGCCAGTAAAAATTTACCGGGCCGTTCGCGCTCAGCCCCGGTAAAAGCACCACGGGCATGACCAAATAATTCAGCATCGGCCAAAGTTTCCGGCAAAGCCGCACAGTTCAGATGTACCAGTGGCCCACGGCGGCGGCCCGACATTTTGTGCACCGTCCGTGCGACCAGTTCTTTGCCGACACCACTTTCCCCCAAAATCAACACTGTATAGTCGGAACCTGCTACCAGCTTGATGTCCTGTTGCAGCGCCTGCATCACAACGCTGTGACCAATCAATTCCCCGCCATCTTTGAGTAAGGCTTCCTGCGTCAGCTCTTCCACCAGCTGGCGTGCCTGATTGGCATGTAAAGACAGTTTGGCCAGTTCCAACGCGGTTTTTAACGTCGCAGCAGATAACGCCGCGATCAATGTCAGAGTCCGGTCGTTAATGTGCT
>CAMLRA010000115.1 GCA_946482325.1 uncultured Chromatiaceae bacterium
CAGGCACGCGCCTTTGGCCGGATTGTTAAACAGTGCCAGGCCATTGGCTTCTTGCTCGCTGAAGACAGCTTTGCCGGCCACGACCGCGTCGAATTTGCTATTAAACGGTGCAAAAGACCGATCTTCGGTTTCAAAGCTGCCGATAGCATTCGCAATATTGTCAAGTACGACCTGAGGGTCACTCCGCGACGAGAGTTTGCCATAAACTTGACGGTACAGTGCTGACTGCGGTAACGCCAATAAGGCTCTTAACACGGACTCAGCGTCTTTATGCGCCATTTCAAATGGTGACAATAATGGTCCAACCGGTTGTGTCGTGATGAGTGCCGCACGTCCATCCCATAGTTGACCACGTCTTGGTGTCCCGAGTTTGCCGTTAGCTACATTGTCGACAGATCCTTGTTGATTGGTTACTCCCAAAAAACCAAAGCGGGGAATGAGCGCGGCATAAGCTGCTGAGGGGGTGTTACGAAAGCCACTATGCTGCATGAAGTTACCACCGGCTTCCGTTGCAGCAGCAGCGACTGAAGAATATCTGTTAGCAGGTTGATGACAACTGGCACAGGACTGCACGCCACTGCCCGATAATCGTTTTTCAAAAAACAGTTGTTGCCCTAATTTGGCTTTCGCCGAAAGGGCCGGACCTGTCAGTGGTAGTTGTATCTGGTGCTCTGAGGTTTGATTTTCCCATCGTAGCGAGACATGTATTGTATCTTGTACCTGACAGCCAGTAGCAAGGTAAGCTTGAGAGATCTGGTGACCGTCGACATAAGATCCCTCTAACCAAGCAGACAGATTTTGATCGACACAACTAGATCTGAAGCTTGTGATTGGCATTTGTCCGGTCCAAGGAGTTCCGACTGAGGTCAACAGAGTCAGGGTGAGGACATTAACACTATCATTGGCGCTTTGCGGTAACAGCCAGCTGAGCTTAATCACAGGAAGTTGTGGTGTCGGCTCAACTTCAGTGAAGGCGGTAGCGGTCGAAGATTGATCTTGTCTCGGTAAAATGTTGCCGTCAGCATGTAGATCTGACGTGAAGAGGGTCAATGAAGCACCACAGACACCTAAAAATAGCAATTGCAGCCGGTTTAATTTCATCACGCTCTCCTTAAATAAGTAAAAACTAAATTTAACTGCTGAGCGGGATTTTTGGCGCGCTTTTACTCAACCTTTACGATAGTCGGGTCTTGTGTAAGTTTTACGTAAACACGCATCGGCGATGTCATGAGAATATCAGCGTATTTTTGACAACGCATGACCACCCAAGTTGGATGTGCTGAGCTTTATGGTTTAAAAAAGACCGCTACAGCGCCGAGGATGGCGCCTGAGACTAGCCAGGGATTTCAATGTCCAAATCACTGACCGGTACACTACAGCAAGGTAAAAACTCGCCTTTACGCACAAAAGCCAATGGTTCTTCCAGATAGCTGATTTGACCGGAGATTAGCTTGCAGCGGCAGGCACCGCAAAAGCCGGCACGGCAGTGGAAATTGACCTGATATTTTTGTTGCTCCAGGCTGGTCAGCAGGTTTGGACTTTGCGGATCAAAATCAAAACTGCTGCCATCCTGAAGCCGAATGCGATGCATCAGAGATCAAAGTCGCCGAAGTCAGCGCCGTCGACTTCGTTATCAATCTGGCCCACCAGATAGGAGCTGATTTCAGATTCCTGTGGCGCCACTTGGACGTTGTCAGACACCAACCAGGCATTAATCCAAGGGATAGGGTTCTGAGTGGTGCTAAATATTGGTTTCAGACCAATGGCGGCCATGCGGATATTAGTAATATATTCAACGTATTGGCACAGAATGTCTTTATTGAGGCCAATCATCGAGCCGTCTTTAAATAAAAATTCAGCCCATTCTTTTTCCTGCTCTGCGGCGCGGCGGAAAATCGCATAAGCCTGTTCTTCACATTCCTTCGCGATTTCACCCATTTCCGGGTCATCCTCGCCGGCGGCCATAATGTTCAGCATGTGCTGCGTACCGGTCAGGTGCAGCGCTTCGTCGCGGGCAATTAATTTGATGATTTTGGCATTGCCTTCCATCAGCTCGCGCTCGGCGAATGCAAAACTGCAGGCAAAACTGACATAAAAACGGATGGCTTCTAACACGTTGACTGACATGATGCACAGATACAGCTGGCGTTTCAGCTCTCGCAGCGACACGGAGCGGCTCGCGCCGTTAATTTGATGCGTGCCTTCACCGCACAGGTGATACAGATTAATCGATTCAATCAGCTCATCATAATAACGGGTCACTTCATCTGCACGTTCGATGATTTTCTCGTTCAGTAGAATATCGTCGAAAATTTTATGCGGCTCAGTGGTGATATTACGCACAATGTGGGTGTAGCTGCGGCTGTGAATGGTTTCACTGAACGCCCAGGTTTCAATCCAGGTTTCCAGCTCTGGCAGCGACACAATCGGCAGGAGCGCCACGTTTGGCGAACGGCCCTGTACCGAGTCCAGCAGCGTCTGATATTTCAGGTTGCTGATGAAAATATGCTTTTCATGATCAGGTAAATGCTGGAAATCAATCCGGTCTTTACTGACATCCACTTCCTCCGGCCGCCAGAAGAAACTCAGCTGTTTTTCGATTAATTTTTCGAAAATGCCGTATTTCTGTTGGTCGTAACGCGACACGTTTACCGAGTTGCCAAAAAACATCGGCTCTTTCAGCTGATCATTGTTGGTCCGGTTAAAAGTGGTATAGGTCATGGATTCTCTCGTTATTATGCGTTCAAAAATACAAGGTCAGTATGCTGACACAACAAAGCGGAGCACCTGGCTCCGCTCCTGCAATCGGTTTGTGATCAGATCTTACAGGCGCCACCTGCGCAGCCGTCATCTTCTGCGGCCGCAGGTTTGATATCTTCCTGCACATCTGATGCACCGTCACGGGTGTTGTGGTAGTACATCGTTTTGACACCAAGTTTGTAGGCGGTCAGCAAGTCTTTCAGCAATACCTTCATCGGAACTTTACCACCGTCGAACTTGGCCGGATCGTAGTTAGTGTTAGCAGAAATCGTCTGGTCAACGAATTTCTGCATGATGGCGACCAGGCTGATATAACCGTCATTGCTTGGCATATCCCACAGCAATTCATACTGGTTTTTCAGTCGTTCGTACTCCGGTACCACTTGTTTCAGAATGCCATCTTTACTGGCTTTAATACTGATATGGCCGCGTGGTGGTTCAATACCGTTGGTCGCATTACTGATTTGCGACGAGGTTTCTGACGGCATCAGCGCAGACAATGTCGAGTTACGCAGGCCATGTTTCACAACGTCTTTACGCAATTGCTCCCAGTCCAGCTGCAGCGGTTCGTTACAGACTTTATCCAGGTCTTTTTTGTAGGTATCAATCGGCATGATACCTTCAGCATAAGTGGTTTCATTAAACAGCGGGCAAGGGCCAAATTCCTGCGCCAGTTTGTTTGAGGCTTTCATCAGATAATACTGAATGGCTTCAAAAGTGCGGTGCGTCAGTGCATTGGCAGAGCCATCTGAGTATTTCACGCCATTTTTCGCCAGATAATAGGCGTAGTTGATCACACCAACACCCAGCGTGCGGCGGTTCATCGATGCCTGGAATGCTGCAGGGATTGGGTAATCCTGATAGTCCAGCAGGCTGTCCAGCGCACGAACCGCCAGTTCTGCCAGCTCTTCCAGCTCACCTAAATGCTCAATCGCACCGAGGTTAAATGCAGACAGCGTACAAAGCGCAATTTCACCGTTTGGATCGTTAACGTCGTTTAATGGCTTGGTCGGCAGGGCGATTTCCAGACAGAGGTTACTCTGGCGCACCGGTGCGAACTTCGGATTAAACGGGCTGTGTGTGTTGCAGTGATCAACGTTCTGCAGATATATACGGCCTGTTGACGCGCGTTCCTGCATAAACAATGTGAACAGTTCCAGTGCTTTCATGCGTTTTTTGCGGATTGAACTGTCGTTTTCGTATTTCACGTATAACTGTTCAAACAGGTCCTGATCTTCGAAAAACGCATCGTACAGGCCTGGTACGTCTGATGGGCTGAACAACGTGATCATTTCATCTTTAATCAGACGCTGATACATCAGGCGGTTGAACTGCACACCGTAGTCGAGGTGGCGCACGCGGTTCTCTTCAACACCGCGGTTATTTTTCAGCACCAATAAACTTTCTACTTCCAAATGCCACAGCGGATAAAACAGGGTGGCGGCCCCACCACGTACGCCGCCTTGAGAGCAGCTTTTTACCGCTGTCTGGAAGTGTTTGTAAAACGGAATACAACCGGTATGGAAGGCTTCGCCATTACGGATTGGGCTGCCCAGTGCACGGATCCGGCCGGCATTGATGCCAATGCCTGCGCGCTGACTGACGTATTTGACGATAGCGCTTGAGGTAGCGTTAATCGAATCCAGGCTGTCACCGCATTCAATCAATACACATGAGCTGAACTGGCGGGTTGGGGTACGTACACCGGACATAATGGGTGTCGGCAGAGAAATCTTAAACAGTGACACTGCATCGTAGAAACGGCGCAGGTAATCCAAACGGGTGGCCTTTGGATAATTAGCGAACAAGCAGGCTGCGACCAGGATATACAGGAACTGGGCGCTTTCATAAATCTGACCGGTGACGCGGTTTTGTACCAGATACTTGCCTTCGAGCTGCTTGACGGCGGCGTAGCTGAAGTTCATATCACGGTTGTGGTCGATAAAACTGTCAATCTGGTCAATTTCTTCTTTGCTGTAATCAGCCAGAATGTGGGCGTCATAGCGTTTGGTTTCGACCATCTGCACAACATGGTCGTACAGCTTTGGTGGTTCAAACTGGCCATAAGCTTTTTTGCGCAGGTGAAACACTGCGAGGCGGGCGGCCATATACTGATAGTCCGGCGTTTCTTTAGAGATCAGGTCGGCGGCAGCTTTGATAATAGTTTCGTGGATATCCGCAGTTTTGATGCCATCGTAAAACTGAATGTGAGATTTCAGTTCAACCTGAGAGACAGATACATTTTGCAGACCTTCGGCCGCCCAGTCGATGACGCGGTGAATTTTATCCAGGTCCAGAGGCTCGCGGGTACCGTCTCTTTTGGTTACGTATAATGGCTGATTCATTGCGAAAGAGTTCCGTCTTAGTTGTAATTTTTAGGGTTGTCGCTGACTGCTGTCAGGCTGCCTGCCCGCAAGAGAAGAGCTGTCCGGCGCCTTGGGGGGCGAAAAAACCGGAAGCACTAGATATAGGGCTAAAAGCATAACGAATCACAAGATAAGGTGGATCAAATTCGAATGCAACCCTAAAAATTTCTCTAAAATGGGCTTGATTTTTGCTATGTCAGTAGTCACTAACTTGTCAGCTTCGAGCGGTTGAACGGATCGCAGGAAGCAAGCGATCCGCACAAAAAAAACAGAATTAAATTGATCGGTTAAAAAGTAAAAAGCACTGACTGAAAAGCAAACAGCATGCGGCCAGACGTCTGCTGAAAAGCTGAGCGTTGCTGCAAATAAAGGGTAAATTCCCGGTAAGCAAAAAAGCGTTTTACCACACAGAAAAAAACCGCCAGAGCGGCGGTTCATTATCTCAAGTCTGACAAATTACAAAGCGGGCTTTAGTGCCAATAAGTGGTCGACCCGGTAATCGGCACCCCACAGCTCGGGTGTATCTGTCGCGGCAATAAAACCATAGTCAGCAATGATGGACGTCATGCCCGCCCGGTTGGCTGCTTCGATATCCCGTTCGGCATCACCGATGTACCAGCAGTCTGCCGCCGCTACGCCCAATTTATGTGCTGCGACCCACAATGGTACCGGACTGGGTTTGCGTTGGTGCAGACTGTCGCCACCGAGCAAGATTTGGCATTGCTCCATGCCGCGCATTTGTCTGAGCATGGCCGCCGCCAGTTTATATGGTTTGTTAGTGACTATGCCCCAGGGGATTTTGCGCGCGTTCAGCAACGGCAAAAATTGGTCTGCGCCACCAAACAGCTTGCTGTGCACCGTTAAATGCTGTTGATAAAAATCCAGCAGCTCGCTGCGCAGCTGGGTAAACGGTAAACCATGCAGCGCGTCGGCAAAACCAAGCTCCAACAGACCTTTGGCGCCGTGTGACGCCACAGGCCGGTATTGCTCTGCGGTCACAGGCTCAAAGCCGTACTTGACCAACACATGATTGAGCGCAGCGCCTAAATCATCGGCGGTGTCGACCAAAGTACCGTCTAAATCAAACAATACCGCCTTGGCTGGCCGCAGCACCTGACCTGTTTTTACTGAGATCAGCATGGCTTACGTGCCACCACGAAATAATTCACATCAACACCATCACCAATGCGGAAGCTTTGATTCAGCGGGTTGTAGTGCAGGCCAGTGCAATCAACCAGCTCCAGACCAGCCGTTTCAATAAAACGCATCAGCTCAGACGGGCGGATAAACTTCTGAAAATCGTGGGTGCCTTTGGGTACCAGCTTTAACAGATGCTCGGCGCCGAGGATGGCAAACAGATAACTTTTGGCGGTTTTATTTAATGTGGAAAACACCAGCGTGGCGCCCGGCGCGGCTAAATCAGCACAGGCCTGCACCACAGAAGCGGGTGCCGGCACATGCTCGAGCATTTCCATGCAAGTGACCAGTTCAAACTGCGCCGGGTGAGCAGCCGCAAACTGCTCAGCGGTGCTTTGCTGATAACTGACGCTGACGCCGGCTTCTAGCGCGTGTAACTTAGCCACGGCCAGAGATTCTGGTGCCATATCGATGCCGGTCACCACAGCACCGGCTTTGGCCATACTTTCGGCCAGAATACCGCCACCACAGCCAACATCAATGACCTGTTTACCAAACAATCCCTGCAGTTGGTCGCTAATGTAACTGAGCCGGGTCGGATTTAACTGATGCAGCGGTTTAAATTCACCGGCAGGGTCCCACCAGCGCGACGCCAGTTCGTTAAACTTATTAATTTCAGCCTGATCGACATTGGCAGGCGCGGAGGAAGTGAACTCAGTCATAAGGCAGTCCGGGAGAAATTTGCGGCCATTATAAAGGCTTAGTCTGAACACGCAATGCACACGCCAAACCGGTGCTAAAAAGTTGCCAAACTTGATCATGGCAACATGGCGCTATTGTGTTAGAATCCCCGGTTCGTGGTTTGCCGAGATAACAACTACACGCAAGCCAACCCACTGATTTTAAGGGATATAACGCTTTTTATGACAAATCTGGCCAAAGAAATTGTTCCCATCAATATTGAAGAAGAATTAAAGAACTCTTATCTGGATTACGCGATGAGCGTGATCGTCGGCCGGGCGCTGCCGGATGTGCGCGACGGTTTGAAGCCAGTACACCGCCGTGTTTTATTCGCAATGAAAGAACTCGGCAACGACTGGAATAAAGCCTACAAAAAATCTGCCCGTGTGGTCGGTGACGTCATTGGTAAATACCACCCGCACGGTGACAGCGCTGTGTATGACACCATAGTCCGGATGGCCCAGCCGTTTTCCCTGCGTTATATGCTGGTCGATGGTCAGGGTAACTTCGGTTCAGTCGATGGCGACTCAGCTGCAGCTATGCGTTATACCGAAGTGCGGATGGCTAAAATCACCCAGGAACTGCTGGCTGATTTAGACAAAGAGACAGTGGATTTTGTGCCGAACTACGACGGCACTGAGCAAATCCCGGCCGTATTGCCGACCAAAATTCCAAATTTATTGATCAACGGTTCCAGCGGAATCGCGGTTGGTATGGCGACTAACATTCCGCCACACAACATCACTGAAGTGATTAATGCCTGCCTGGCAATTATCGCCAATCCGGACATCACTATTCCGGAACTGATGGAACACATTCCGGGCCCTGATTTCCCGACTGCCGCTATTATCAACGGCCGCCGTGGTATCGAAGAGGCGTACCGCACTGGCCGCGGCAAAGTCTATATCCGCGCTAAAACCCATATCGAAACCGACGACAAATCCGGCCGGGAGTCGATTGTTGTCACTGAAATTCCGTATCAGGTCAACAAAGCGCGCCTGATTGAAAAGATCGCCGAGCTGGTGAAAGAAAAACGCATTGAAGGCATCAGTGCGCTGCGTGACGAGTCTGACAAAGACGGTATGCGCATCGTGATTGAAGTCAAGCGCGGCGAATCGAGCGATGTGCTGCTGAACCACTTATATGCCAATACCCAGATGCAAACTGTGTTTGGTATCAACATGGTGGCATTGGATCAGGGCCAACCGAAGTTATTGGGTCTGAAAGAAATTCTGGAGTGTTTTGTGCTGCACCGCCGCGAAGTGGTGACGCGCCGCACTGTATACGACCTGAAAAAAGCCCGTGACCGCGCCCATATCTTAGAAGGTCTGGCGATTGCGCTGACCAATATCGATGAAATCATCGAACTGATTAAAACGTCGAACAGCCCGTCTGATGCCAAAACCGGTTTAGTTTCACGCGGCTGGAAGCTTGGTAACGTGCAGGAAATGCTGGAGCGGGCCGGTGAAAGTGCAGCGCGGCCGGAATGGCTGGAAGCACATTTCGGTATCCGCGATGGCTATTACTACCTGACTGAACAACAAGCTCAGGCGATCCTGGATTTACGTCTGCATAAATTGACCGGCCTTGAGCATGAAAAAATCCTCGGCGAATACAAAGAGCTGTTGGATTTGATTGCGGAATTACTGCATATCCTCGCCAGTTCAGTCCGGTTGATGGAAGTGATTTGTGAAGAATTAGAAGCCGCGAAACTGCAATATGGCGATGCCCGCCGTACTGAGATCCAGGACAATGCGCTGGATATCAATATGGAAGACTTGATTGCAGAAGAAGATGTGGTCGTAACCTTGTCGCACTTAGGCTACGCCAAGTATCAGGCGCTGAGCGACTATGAAGCGCAGCGTCGTGGTGGTCGTGGTAAAGCGGCAACGACGGTTAAAGACGAAGACTTCGTCGACCAGTTATTGATTGCGTCCACGCACGACACAATTTTGTGCTTCTCTGACCGTGGCCGCCTCTACTGGCTCAAGGTATATCAACTGCCGCTGGCATCACGTCAGGCGCGCGGTAAACCTATCGTCAACCTGTTGCCACTGGAAGAAAACGAGCGCATCACCGCCATTCTGCCGGTACGCGAGTACGAAGAAGGCAAGTTTGTCTTCATGGCGACTGCCAACGGCACCGTGAAGAAAACAGCGCTGACCGAATATTCACGGCCACGTTCAAACGGCATTATCGCCGTGAATCTGAACGAAGGTGACCAGTTGATTGGCGTGGATATCACGGACGGCAACAGCCAAATCATGCTGTTCTCTGACGACGGTAAAGTGGTGCGTTTCCACGAAGAACAAGTGCGTGGCATGGGCCGCACCGCGACCGGCGTACGTGGTATCAAACTGCGTGAGAACGGCTCTGTGGTGTCATTAATTGTACCGAAGTCAGATGGCGCTATTCTGACTGTGACTGAAAACGGCTATGGTAAACGCACGCCGTTAGATCAGTATCCAGAGAAGAGCCGTGCGACGCAGGGTGTGGTGTCAATCAAAGTGTCAGAGCGTAATGGTCTGGTGGTAGGCTCCGTGCAGGTGAACGCGCTCGATGAAATCATGCTGATCTCGAACAAAGGCACACTGGTGCGTACCCGGGTGAAAGAAGTGTCACAAGTCGGTCGTAATACCGCGGGTGTCATTCTGATCCGTACTCAGGAAAATGAAAAAGTCGTAGGCGTACAACGCATCGACGAAATTCAGGACGCTGAGGAGCTGGCCGCCGCGGAAGCGGAAGTGCAACAACTGGACGCCCAGAACCGGGTCGATGTTGACGTTGAGGCGGATGCCACGGACGACTCTGAAGAGTAAAACGAAGAGGCACCTGCGGGTGCCTTTTTTCTGCCTGCGGGTTTCTGCCAGTTGAAAAATGCGATACAGTGAGCCTCATAAAAAGAGCCATCCAGATGGCGAAAATTGCTGCAGTGCCGGTACTTCGATAATAACAAAACCGCCAAAGTCTGCCGCCAGGTCCCAAGTCCGCTTTAATCCGCGATTATTATGTTTGACGCAATGAGGTAAAAATGACGACCTATAACTTTTGTGCCGGTCCGGCAATGTTGCCGGTGGAAGTGATGCAGCAAGCGCAGGAAGAGCTGATCAACTGGCATGGCCGGGGTTGTTCCATTATGGAAATGAGCCATCGTGGCAAAGACTTTATCAAAGTGGCGGCACAGGCTGAGCAGGATTTACGTGATTTATTGCAGGTGCCGGCCAACTACAAAGTGCTGTTTATGCACGGTGGCGGTCGCGGCCAGTTTTCTGCGGTGCCGCTGAATTTACTCAAAGCCGGCCAAAGCGCCGACTATATCGTCTCCGGTGCCTGGTCCAAAGCAGCAGCAGAAGAGGCGCACAAGTTCGGCACTATTGCGGTGCAGGGTATCGCGCAGAAAACCGAAGATGGTCTGCGTAGCCTGAAAGCGCCGGCAGACTGGCATCTGGATGCAAAATCTGCATTTGTGCATTTTTGCCCGAATGAAACTGTCGACGGCCTCGAATTTACTGATTTGCCGCAAACAAAAGTGCCACTGGTCGCAGATTTATCTTCAACCATTTTGTCGCGGCCTATTGAAGTCAGCCGTTATGGCGTCATTTATGCCGGCGCACAAAAGAATATTGGCCCTTCAGGTCTGACGCTGGCGCTGGTCAGAGAAGATCTGTTACCACCAGCCGGAGCCGCCATTCCTGCCGTGCTCGACTACCGACTGGCCGCGGAAAACGACTCGATGTTTAACACACCACCGACTTATGCCTGGTATCTGGCAGGGTTAGTGTTTCAGTGGCTCAAACGTCAGGGTGGCGTCGAGGCGATGGGCAAGCTGAATCAACTGAAGGCCCAGACGCTGTATGACTATGTCGATCAAAGTGATTTTTATCGCAACGACGTCGATACGCGTTACCGCTCCTGGATGAATGTGCCGTTTTTGCTGGCCGATGAGCGCCTCAATGACAAGTTTGTTGCAGAGGCTGAAACCAACGGTTTATTGGCACTGAAAGGTCATCGGATGGTCGGTGGCATGCGCGCAAGCATTTACAACGCGATGCCGCTGGAAGGTGTACAAACGCTGGTCACTTTTATGCGTGAATTTGAGCGGGTGAATGGCTGATGAAGACGTTAACTCTGCAAAAAATCAACGGTGTACAAGGCACAGTGCATTTACCGGGTTCAAAGAGTATCTCCAACCGGGTGTTATTGCTCGCAGCGCTGGCGCAAGGCGAAACGCACATCAGCAATCTGCTGCACAGCGACGACATCGAACATATGCTCAACGCCTTAACAGCCCTCGGTGTGTCGTACCAACTGTCTGACTGTAAAAGCAAGTGCGTGGTGCAGGGCCTCGGTGGTCTATTTAATCATCCGGCGCCGCTGGAACTTTTCCTCGGCAATGCTGGTACGGCAATGCGGCCATTAACGGCTGCACTGGCGGCATCGAATGTGGATGTGACACTGACCGGCGAGCCGCGGATGTACGAGCGGCCTATTGGCCATTTAGTCGACGCGCTGCGCCAGCTGGGTGCCGAGATTGACTATCTGCAACTGGACGGTTTCCCGCCGCTGCAGATCCGCGGCAAAGCGTTAAGCGGCGGCACTGTCAAAATTGACGGCAGTATTTCCAGCCAGTTTTTAACTGCGGTGCTGATGGTGGCACCTTTATTAGCTACTGACAGTGAAATCGAGATAGTCGGTGAGTTGGTCTCTAAACCGTACATCGATATCACACTGGCACTGATGAGCCGCTTCGGTGTGACTGTCGATAACCAGAATTATCAGAAGTTTGTCATTGCCGGTCGTCAACAATATGTCTCTCCGGGCAACTGGCTGGTTGAAGGCGACGCATCTTCTGCCAGTTATTTCCTTGCCGCAGCGGCCATTGGCGGCAGTGTCAAAGTAACAGGCATCGGCAAACACGCGGTACAAGGTGACATTCGCTTTGCTGATGCGCTGGAAGCGATGGGCGCGACTGTTGAATGGGGCGATGACTATATTTCGGTTACGCGAAACCAATTAAATGGCATCGATCGTGATTACAACGCCATTCCTGATGCGGCTATGACCATTGCTACGACAGCGTTATTCGCTAAAGGACCGACGCTGATCCGAAACGTCTATAACTGGCGGGTCAAAGAAACCGACCGCTTGCATGCGATGGCGACAGAACTGCGTAAAGTCGGTGCCGAAGTGGAAGAAGGTGAAGACTACCTGAAAGTGACGCCACCGGCACAGATCCAACACGCCAGTATCGCCACCTACAATGATCATCGGATGGCGATGTGTTTCTCCATGCTGGCTTTTGCTGATTGCGGTGTAACTATTGAAGATCCGGATTGTACCCGTAAGACATTTCCGCAATATTTTGAAGTGTTTAACGGCTTAGCAACCTAAAACGCGTAACCAATATCAAGTGACGCTAAGGCGCGGTTTTTCTTAGAGAAACCGCGCTTTTTTTAACATTTGTCTGTATAATGCCGGCCTTTAGTGGTTTTACCAGTTATCTGGAGGCAGCATGCAGAGTATTCCGGTCATCACGATTGACGGCCCCGGCGGTTCCGGTAAAGGCACAATTTGCCGTCTGGTCGCCCAACAACTGGGCTGGCACCTGCTTGACAGCGGTGCAATCTACCGGGTTCTGGCGCTCGCAGCGATCCATCATGACATCGCTGCCGACGACGAAGAAGCCCTGCAACCTCTGGCTGCACATCTCGATGTACAGTTTAACTCCGACGATGCCGGCCATGTCCGTATTACGCTCGAAGGTGAAAACGTTACTCACACCATCCGTACTGAAGAAGTCGGCTCCGTTGCTTCAAAAATCGCGTCATTACCCCGGGTCCGCGAAGCCTTATTACGCCGTCAACGCGCCTTTCGCGAAGCGCCCGGTTTAGTCGCTGATGGCCGCGATATGGGCACTGTGGTGTTCCCCGGTGCTGAAGTGAAAATCTTCTTAACAGCTGCGGCTGAAGAGCGTGCCAGACGGCGTTATTTAGAGTTGAAACAAAAGGGCCATGATGTTAACATCGGCGACCTTTTGAGCGAAAT
>CAMLRA010000116.1 GCA_946482325.1 uncultured Chromatiaceae bacterium
AAAGAAAAAAGCCGTCTTTGGGTATCAATAAAGCCGGTTACCGGCCAAACCACAGCGGTCTAATTGCAGCCAGAACTGCTGGCTTTCTCGGCAAAGCCTGACGTTTTGCACAAAATTTGATATAAATACCGGCTTCTCCGACCAGAGGTTGTTTGCGGATGCGATTTTTTCTGACTGTTATGCTGTGGATTTTGCTGTTGACCGGTTGCACACCGGCGCCGGCACCTATGCATTTACATCAGATTTATCAAAGAGATAGCATCCGCGTTGGAATTTTAAACGGCCCGACCAGTTATTTTGTCGGCCCGGATGGCGCCACCGGTTATGAATATGAGCTGGCGCAGGCGTTAGCTGACAAACTCGGCGTGAAACTGGAACTGGTCCCGGCCTTTTTTATCGATGAGCTGTTAGTGAAACTCAGTAATGGCGATATTGATTTAATCGCCAGCGGTTCGACTATCTCCGAAGCGCTGCAGCAAAAGTACCGGCTGGCGCCGGCTTATCAGCTCGCCGACGAAGTGTTGGTATTTGGTCAGCAAAAACGCCGGCCTAAATCTCTGCAGGATTTGTCTGGCCCAATCGTTGTGCTCAAAGGCTCCAGCCAGGCCGAAACGTTGCTGGCACTGAAAACTACCGAGCCACAGTTGCAAATTGAACTCAACGATACCGACGACCCGACCGAACTGCTGCAAAAAGTCGCAGAGGGCAAAATCGCCTACACGCTGGCCGACTCGCACATGCTCGCGATTAATCAGCGTTTTTATCCAAACCTCGGCGTCGCATTAACCTTAAAACGTCAGCAACCTGTGGCCTGGCTATTACCAAAAAATAACGACGATTCGCTGTACACCGTGCTGATTGAATTCTTTGGCCGCAGTTATGAGGGCGCCGATTTACTGACGCTGGAAGATAAATATTTTGGCCATGTGCGGCGCTTTAACTATGCCGACACATTGGACTATATCGAAGCCATCGACAAAACCCTACCGCGTTATAAAAACCTGTTTGAACAACATGCCGGAGCACTGGACTGGCGCCTGCTTGCTGCACTGGCTTATCAGGAATCACGCTGGGACCCCAAAGCACGCAGCCCGCAGGGCGTGGTTGGGATGATGATGCTAACCGTCGATACCGCCAATCTGATGAAAGTCTCAAGTCGTGTTGATGCGGCGCAAAGTATCAGAGGCGGCAGCCGGTATTTACAGCGCATGCTGGACCGTTTGCCGGAGCGCATTCCGATGCCGGACAAGCTCTGGTTTGCCTTAGCGGCTTATAACCTGGGATTAAGCCATGTCGAAAGTGCGCGCTTATTAACGGAAAAAGATGGCGCTAACGCCGACAACTGGGCTGAAGTCAAGCAACGGCTGCCACTGCTACGCCAGCGCAAATATTACCGACAAACCCGCACCGGTTATGCCCGCGGTGATATGGCTGTGTATTACGTGGAAAATATTCGCCGTTATTACGACACGCTGCTGTGGGTCGATGAGCGTAAACAGGCTGAGCAGAAACAAAAAACAGCCCCAATAACACCAGCTCCGGCGAGCAGCAAAAAAGCCGTGCCTGCGAACAAAGCTACGCCAAAGACCGGCTCGGCCAGCAAAAAATCTGAACCAAAACAGCCATGAGATATTCCAACTCCGCAGCATGGACAAGCAGTCTTGCTGATGCGGACTGATTTCCCTATAGTGGCGGCACTCAGGTAAAGGAACCAGACATGTTAAGACGTAAGAAACCGAAAATGTTACGCAAACGCCGTTTAATGGATGTAGGCTCCAGCCGGCGCCGGATTAAACGCAATATGGCGGTATTAAAGTTATTTCGCCGGCAACGGGAATATAATCAGTTATTGAGCTCATCACTCTCTGTCGCTGCAGAGGTTTGTATCTGAACAACCTCATCCGCATTTTTATTCATGCGTTTCAACGCTTTTTGTTCGGCCCGGCGTTTTTGGAAAAATGCCGACAATTGCGTCGCACAATCCGCTGAAAGGACCCCACCGCAAACTTCCAACTGATGATTCAGCTGCGGATGCCGCACAATATCAAACACTGAACCACAGGCTCCGGCCTTTAAATCGGTGGCGCCATACACCAACCGTTTCACCCGGCTGTGTACTAAAGCCCCGGCGCACATGGCGCAAGGTTCCAGCGTGACATACAAAGTACAATCCAGCATCCGGTAATTCTGCAGCGCCTGGCCGCCTTGTCGAATCGCCTGCATTTCGGCATGTGCCGTCGGGTCGTGGCAACTAATGGATAAATTCCAGCCTTCGCCGAGCACCTGTCCGTCTTTGACCAGCACTGCACCAACCGGGACTTCGCCGGCAGCTTCAGCTCTGGCCGCAAGTTCGATGGCATATTGCATCCAATAGATGTCTTGTTCGGTGTGATTCAACTTCAACCTCGTGCTGTGCAACGGCGCCATTTTAGCATAAGGCCACAAAGCGTCAGCGAAATTGACCAGATGTTAGTGATTTTGCGCATAGTGCATTTTTACTTTGAAACAACTTCGTTGTTTTATATGGAATTTATTTGTGGCATAACTGTTGCCTACCCAAAATGTCAGGTCAAAAAATCAGGTCAAAAATCAAAGGGGAACAGCAATGGGTGTATTTGATATCGGTTTTGTCGCAGTCGTAGGTGCTTTCGCTTATGCCTTTTATGAACAGCACACCAAAACCAAAGTAAAACTGGCAAACGCCAATCAAAATACCGACGATCTGCGGGCTCAGCTCGAGCAGTTAAAACAACGGATAGCGACTTTGGAAGCCATAGTGACTGACAAGTCCTACACCCTGAAAGATGAAATCAACCGGCTTTAACAAACCGGTTTCACAGACAAAAACAGCAGCCGAAGCTGCTGTTTTGTTTTATGCCGCAGGCACTATTCCCATTCAATAGTCGCCGGTGGTTTTCCTGACACGTCATAGACCACGCGGCTGATGCCGTTGATTTCATTGATGATCCGGTTCGACACATGACCCAGCAGTTCGTAAGGCAGGTGGGCCCAGTGCGCGGTCATAAAATCGATGGTTTGGACAGCGCGTAATGACACCACCCAGTCGTATTTACGACCATCGCCCATTACACCAACCGATTTCACCGGCAGAAACACCACAAAAGCCTGGCTGACTTTGTCGTACCAGCCGCTGTTGCGCAGCTCTTCGATAAAAATCGCATCGGCACGGCGCAGAATGTCGCAGTATTCTTTTTTCACTTCGCCAAGCACCCGTACACCAAGACCTGGTCCCGGGAACGGGTGACGGTACAGCATGTCGTATGGCAGACCGAGCGCCAGACCGACTTTGCGCACTTCGTCTTTAAACAGTTCACGCAGCGGCTCAACCAGACCCATTTTCATATTTTCCGGCAGACCGCCGACGTTATGGTGTGATTTGATCACGTGGGCTTTGCCGGTTTTTGACGCCGCCGATTCAATCACGTCCGGATAAATCGTGCCTTGCGCCAGCCACTTGGCGTTTTGCAGTTTTTTCGCTTCTTCGTCAAAAACTTCGACAAAGACACGGCCGATAATTTTGCGTTTCGCTTCAGGCTCATCCACGCCGTGCAGCGCTTCGAGGAAGCGTTGTTCTGCCTGCACGTGAATGATATTCAGGCCAAAATGGTCGCCGAACATTTCCATCACTTGTGCGCCTTCGTTTAAGCGCAGCAGGCCGTTATCAACAAACACACAAGTCAGGTTTTTGCCGATAGCACGGTGCAACAGCATCGCCACGACCGATGAATCCACACCGCCAGACAGGCCTAAAATCACCTGATCATCGCCGATTTGTTTTTTCAGGCTGACAATAGCGTCATCGATGATCGACGCCGGCGTCCAAAGTTTTTCGCAACCACAGATGTCGACAACAAACTGTTCCAGCAAGCGCATACCCTGACGGGTGTGGGTCACTTCCGGGTGGAATTGTACGCCGTAGAACTGGCGGGCTTCATCAGCCATCGCCGCGTGCGGACAAGTTGGTGTACGGGCTGTAGTAACAAAACCTGCTGGAATTTCAATCACTTTATCGCCATGGCTCATCCAGACATCGAGCTGCGCCACGCCTTGTTCAGTCACATGGTCTTCGATGCCTTTTAAAAGCGCTGATGAAGACACCACATCAACCTGGGCATAACCAAATTCACGCTGATCGGAGCTGGCCACTTTACCGCCGAGCTGTTCGGCCATCGTTTGCATGCCGTAACAAACGCCGAGCACCGGCACGTTGGCTTCAAATACATACTGCGGTGCGCGTGGTGAACCGGCTTCAGTCACACTTTCCGGACCACCGGACAGGATAATACCGGTTGGGTTAAATTCGGCGATTTGCTCGGCCGTGACATCCCAGGCCCAGAGTTCACAATAAACGCCAATTTCGCGGACGCGACGCGCGATGAGCTGGGTGTACTGTGAACCGAAGTCGAGGATCAGAATTTTATGAAAATGAATATTTTTGCTCATATCAACCTTTGTGAGGTGCGGGGCTCAACAAGCCCGGAAAAAACCGCGCCGGAGTCAGGGGCTGAGTCCGGCGCTGCAATTTTTAACTGACGCGGTAGTTTGGCGCTTCTTTAGTGATTTGCACGTCATGCACGTGCGATTCACCCATACCGGCCGCCGTCACTTTGACAAACACAGGCTTGGTACGCAGCTCGCCAATATTGGCACAGCCGGTCAGACCCATTGATGAGCGCAGACCGCCCATTTGCTGGTGGATGATGTTTTCAATCGGGCCTTTGTACGCCACGCGGCCTTCGATACCTTCCGGCACCAGTTTTTCCGCGCTGTTGCTGCCCTGGAAGTAACGGTCAGACGAACCGTTACGCTGCGCCATGGCGCCTAATGAACCCATGCCGCGGTAAGATTTGTAGTAACGGCCCTGATACAGTTCCACATCACCCGGTGCTTCTTCAGTACCGGCGAACATAGAACCTACCATCACACAATGTGCACCAGCTACTAAAGCCTTGGACACGTCACCGGAGAAGCGGATACCACCGTCGGCGATGATACAAACATCCAGGCCTTTGACGCCTTCCACTGCATCCGCAATCGCAGTGATTTGTGGCACACCACAACCTGTGACGATACGGGTGGTACAGATAGAACCCGGGCCGATACCAACTTTGACGGCATTGGCACCGGCCTCTGCCAGCGCTTTCGCACCTTCGGCAGTCGCGACGTTACCGGCGACAATTTGTAAATCCGGGTACATAGCGCGGGTTTGTTTCACGCGGTCGATTACGCCCTGCGAGTGGCCGTGTGAAGTATCAATCAGCAGAATGTCGACGCCGGCTTCAACCAGGGCAGCAATGCGCTCGTCAGTTCCAGGACCGACACCAACAGCAGCGCCAACACGTAAACGGCCGAATTCATCTTTACAGGCGTTTGGTTTACTCGCGGCTTTGTAGTAGTCACGCACTGTGATGAGGCCTTTGAGTTTAAAGGCATTGTCGACCACCAGCACTTTTTCAATGCGGTGTTTGTGCATCAGTGCTAAGGCATCCTGACGCGGTGAATCTTCGTGGACTGTGACCAGACGCTCACGCGGCGTCATCACTGACGAAATAGGTGCCTGTGGGTTGGTTTCAACGTTTAAGTCACGGCCTGTAACGATACCAACCAGATTATGGTCAGCGTCAACCACCGGGAAACCGGAGAAGCCATGTTGTTGCGATAATTGCTGCACGTCGCGGATAGTTTGTTCCGGCCGTACAGTGACCGGATCAGACACCACGCCACTTTCGTATTTTTTCACTTTACGAACGTTAGCGGCCTGGTCTTCGATGGTCATGTTTTTATGGATAAAACCTAAACCACCTTCCTGCGCCAGCGCGATAGCGAGGCGTGCTTCGGTGACGGTGTCCATTGACGCGGAAACCATCGGAATATTCAGGCTGATTTTGCTGGTCAGTTGAGTCCGCAGATCTGCGGTATGAGGTAGTACGGTGGAGTGCGCCGGTACAAGTAACACGTCGTCAAATGTAAGGGCTTCTTTGACTATCCTGAGCATTGCAACAATCTCGCTGTGGTGGTTAAAAATCGGGGAATGTTGCGGCGCTATTTTATCCGCAAAGCGCGTTTCAAACAACGCATTTTTTGTTTTTGTGGTAGATTGTGCGGATCCTCAGCTGGTACCTGCCTGTGATGAATCAACAACAAAACCCGGCAACAAACCCGGAGATCTATACAGTTTCACGGCTAAACGCCGAAGTTCGCTTAACTCTGGAGCTGCAATTCCGCCAGCTCTGGCTTTGTGGCGAGATCTCCAATTTTGTCGCGGCCAGTTCCGGTCATTGGTATTTCTCGTTAAAAGACGCGGCGGCGCAGGTCAAAGTGGCGATGTTTAAGCAGGCCAACCGCAACGCTGCTTTTATGCCGCGCAACGGCCAGCAGGTGCTGATCCGTGCCCGCATCAGTGTGTACGAACCCCGTGGTGAATATCAGCTGCTGGTCGATTTTATCGAACCGGCCGGTGATGGTTTGTTACGCCAGCAATATGAAATGCTCAAAGCCAGGCTGAGCGGCGAAGGGTTATTGGCGCCGGAGCGGAAAAAACCGCTGCCAGCTCAGGTCCGGCGAATTGGTGTCATTACTTCGCCGACCGGCGCAGCGGTACGCGATATTCTGACCGTGTTAGCCCGGCGCGCACCGGCGCTCGAAGTCATTATTTATCCGGCTTTAGTGCAAGGCGCACAGGCAGCGCAGGATTTACAGGCAGCGCTGGGCCACGCCATCAGGCGCAATGAAGTCGACGTGCTGATCATTGGCCGCGGCGGCGGTTCGCTGGAAGATCTGTATTGTTTTAACGATGAGCAGTTGGCGCGGCAAATCGCCCATTGTCCACTGCCGATTGTCAGCGCCGTTGGCCATGAAATTGATTTTACTATCGCCGATTTTGTCGCCGATGTCCGTGCCGCCACGCCTTCGGCCGCCGCTGAGCTGGTATCCCCTGATCAGCAACATCAGCTGACTCAGCTAATGCAGTTACAACAACGGCTGCAGCGGGGCATCCGCCAGCAACTGGGCCAACAGGCACAGTGGTTTTTACAACAATATGGCAAGTTGCAATTATTGCACCCCAAACGTGCTTTAGAGCAACAGCAGCAGCGCCTCGATGAGCTGCAACTGAGGCTGCAACGCGCAGTTCAGTACCAGGTTGAGCGTAAACAACAACAGCTGCGTCAACATCAACAAGCTTTATTGCAGCGGGCTCCGCGCACCAGCGAATGGTCTCAGCACAGCCAGGCCTTGAACGAACGACTACACCGCGCGATGCAACAACAACTGCAGCTGCGCGCTCAGCAATGGCAGCAACACAGCGCGTTGTTGCATCAGGTCAGCCCGCTTGCCACCCTCAATCGCGGCTATAGCATAAGTTTTAACGCCGAACACAACCTGGTGAAGTCGGTACAGCAGCTGAAAGCTGGTGAATTGCTGACGGTGCGTTTTGCAGACGGCAGTGCGCTGACCGAAGTGAAGCAGATTCAGTCCTGATCCACCGAACGTGACAAAGCGCCCTGAATGAGCACCACTTTCTCTGGCCGTTCAAACAGCTGATACAACATCAGCCAGTCGCAGAGCGTCATCCAAGGCAAGCCATGACGCCGCTGTAACGTCGGCGCGTCAAACTGCCAATGCTGCAAAGCCCCGGTTGAGTTTCGCACCGCAATACCCGCCATCAATTCAATCTCCAGGCCGGAGCTGTGTTGATAACGGCGGAAAAACTGGCTGCAATACTGCGGATGCGGTGTGGTTTGCAGCGGCGTTGCCAGCCGGGCAAGCACTGCGTCAAGCGCCGGTACCGCTTCGGTTGTGCAGACCAAATCGATATCACGAAAATCGTGTTGCAGTTGCTGTTCCACCAACAACAAACTGCCACCGATGCCCCACTCTGGCAGCGCTGCCAATGGTTGTAGTAGCGCCAGAGCCTGCTTCAATCTGTTGCTCCTTTCCACCATTTTCTGACACTTCCTTACATAAGCACAGCAATTGACCGACAGTTAATTCCGCTTGGCGCAGGCACACTGCACGGCATTAAAAACAGCAGGAAGCGAGTGTACCATGCGATTTAGTTTTTCTTATCTGACCTTGTGTCTGACCCTGACCAGTCCAGGTCTGTTGGCCGCCGCACCAGACCAGCCCAAGGCAACAAAACCCAGCATCGAGCAGCCCATCGAACGCATTCAGGTCAATGGCAGCGCCTTCCCCGCAGCCAGCCAGACCAACGAAGAAACAGAACAATTGCTCAAAGTGGCCGGTATTATGAATGACCCGCTGGCTGCTGTATTCAGCTTGCCCGGTGTGGTCTATGCCGGCGGTGATTATGGTGGTATGCCGGCGGTGCGCGGCTCCAGTCCTGCCGACAATGCATTTTTAATTGACGGCCTGCCTGCCGGGTATTTATTCCACATATTCGGCAACAGCGTGTTTAACGAAGCGCTGCTGCATGATTTCCACCTCGAGAGCGGCGGCTTTGGCGCGCAATATGGCAATGCCACCGGCGGTGTATTTGCTGCGACATTACGCGACCCGAAAATGCAGGACATTGGTGGTGAAGCCGAACTGAGCCTGCTGCAGATGAGTGCGCTGGTTGAAGGCGCCGTAACCGACGACCAGGCATTTTATCTGGCCGCCCGGAAAAGCACTGTGCAGTGGTTGATCAAAGCCGGAGACGAACTGGATGATGGCATCAAAGTGTATCAGCCACCGAAAAGCGATGACTATCAGGCGCGCTATCTGTGGCAATTATCGCCGGAGCAAAAACTAACCCTGACACTAACCGGCGCCAGCGACAGTGCCCGTGCCAATATCAGCAAAGCATCTGAACAAGGCCGCACTGATCCGGAATCAATCGGTGACCTTCGCGTTGACAGCGCTTTTGCCAATCAGCAACTGAGTTATCAATACCAGCATCCGGCCGGTCATCAGTTGCAGTTGCGATACCAACACAGTAGTAACCGCGAAGACAATCAATATGGCAGCGACCAGTTTGTCAGTTACAAAGATGAACAGCAGTTTTTGCAATTGCAATCACGCTGGCAACTCAACGCGACGCAGCGCCTCGAAGGCGGGGTTGAACGCAGTCAGCGCGAAGCGGGCTACCGCTTTGACCTGATCCCCTATTATTGTACCGACCATCAGGCCGATTGTTTTGCCCAACGCGGTGATCGTATCAAAGCGAATGACCAGCTCAGTTACAGCACCGACAGTGCTTTCCTGCAGCATCAGTGGCGTTGGAATCAATATTTGAGCTCGTCCGTTGGGCTGAGATACGACCAGCAGGACTATACCGATGAAAGTTTCTTGCAACCACGTGCGGAGCTGAGCCTGCAACTGACACAGCAGCAGCGTTGGTTTTTCCGCGCCGGGCGTTACAGCCGGCTGGCCGATTTGGATAAAAGTCTGCCGCTGCTCGGCAACCGGCAACTGAAGCAACCGACGGCCACCCATTATGTGCTGGGGCAAGACTGGCAGTTTGCCGACGCCTGGAATTTCACGACTGAGCTTTATTTGAAAAAACTGCAGAAATTACCACTGGGCCTGACTGACAAAGACCCGGATCAAGCGCTGCATTACAGCAATGACAGCGCAGGTGAGGCTTATGGCGCTGAATTACTTCTGAAAAAACAACGCAGCGCCGGCGACTGGTATGGCTGGGCGTCGTTGAGCTGGTCCAAGGCCGAACGCACCGACCTGCGCCGCAACCTGACCTCAGAGTATTATCTCGACACGCCGCTGGTCGCCAACGTCGTCGTTGCTTATCCCTACAATGATCGTTGGGATCTCAGCGCCAGACTGACCGTGCGCAGCGGCGCCAAATACACACCGATTATTGGTGACAAACCCAATCCGTATTACCCGGATTATCGCGTTGCTGTGTATGGCGAGCTGAATTCAGCCACTTTACCGGTTTATCACCGGCTCGATATTCAGGCCGAGCAACAGAGTAGTTTGTTTGGTCTGCCGGTCACTTACACCTACGCCATTCTGAACGTGCTGAACCGCAAAAATGTGTCGGGCTATTTTCTGCAAAAAGGCAAAGCTGGTGAAACCCCGGCCTACAGCATAGAGTCGGAAGAAGACCTCGGAATCTTTCCGTCATTCGGTATCAAAGTGCAGTTCTGAAGCAGCCCGCAGCAAGTTTGTGATATCTGCTTACACTTTTTAAACATTCGAACGCAGGCCCCGCCAGTTATGATGGGGCCTGTGTTTTTGGGAGCCCGGCATGCGACGTTTTTTTGCTCTGTTTATCCTGTTTGTTATCAGCAGTGGCTGTCACGCCAGCTGGGACGAAGTCGAATTCACTGGCTATGTTTCTGTCGGCGCCGGTTATCAACGGGCAATTATCGGTTCTCTCGATCAGGCGGTGAATGGCAGGATCTTGCTAAACCTGTCAGCAGATGTGACTTATCACAATTTTTTTATTGAGTCCGATGAGCGTCGCAACGTGCTGCGCTATGGCAGCGGCATTATCGGCTATCACTTGTGGCAACAGGACGACGCCAGCCTGGCGTTGATCGGCACCGGCTATCATCAGGCAATAGGGCCAGATTTGACCACAGCCTTTGGCAAACAACATATTGCCGAACTGGAAGGCTTGCAGCTGCGCGATTCAGATTTATTAGTTGGATTGCGCTATCAGCGGTTTTGGGGCCAGCACTACTGGGCCATAGAAGCCGGTCAGGACATCGAATCCCATTATGGTCAACAGCTACGATTACTCTACAGCTATCGTTTGCCGTGGCGAAACTGGGACCTGTACTACAACGCCGGGGTGTCTTTTTCGACGGCAAAAGTAGTGGATTATTATTACGGCGTGCGGCCGGCAGAGAGCGTTGTGGGCCGGCCCTCATATCAAGCCGGCGCCGGCCAGCAATTGCATTTTGGCGTCAGCGCTTTGTATCCACTCAGTCCAAACTGGGTGCTTGAATTAGGCCTGGCCGCCAATTTATTCAGCAAGGCTTATATTGATAGCCCGCTCAGCAGCCGTGACAGCGAATACCTCAGTCTGGTGAAATTCCGTTATGTGTTCTGAGCGCTTTGTGCTGATCGTCGGCTGGCTGGGCTTATTTGCTGCCACGGAAGTGACTGCCGCGGAACCTGTCAGGCTGAAATTGACGCCGGATACCTGTGTGGCGCTGCAGCAAGGCCGGCAGTGTTATGCCACTATCCAGATTGACTGGCACAGCCAAACTGCACAAGACCTCTGTCTGCATGCCGGAGCCCGTAAACTGCAGTGTTGGCAGGCCAGCCGCAGTGGCCGGCAGCGTTATGAATTTGTCGCTGCCGACAACGAACAGATCCAGTTAATTGGGGCCGATGGCGTGCTGGCTGAGGCCGTGGTCAAAGTGAACTGGGTGCAAAAAAACACCAAAGTAAAACGGCATTGGAGATTATTCTGAGATGGAACACAGCGTCTATGACACCATTTTATTGGTCGAAGATGACCTGTCATTGGCTGGCTGGGTGCAGGAATTTCTGCAGCAAAAAGGCTATCAGGTACTGCTGGAACATCGTGGTGACACTGTGCTGCCGCTCTTGCGCCGCCAGCATGTTGATTTAATTTTATTGGATTTGATGTTGCCAGGCATGAATGGTCTGGATGTGTGCCGGCAGATCCGGCGCGATTATCAGCTGCCGGTGCTGATGCTGACGGCGCAGGGCGAAGAAGTGGATGAAGTGATTGGCCTTGGTGTCGGCGCCAATGATTATCTGGTGAAACCGATCCGCCCGCGGATCTTGTTGGCGCGCATTCAGGCGGCCCTGCGTCAGGGCGCTGACGTCAAACCTAAGGAGCAACTGAGCTTCGGCAGTCTGAGTATTTGCGCCAGTTCGCGCCGTGTACTACTCGGGCCACAGAACATCAGCCTGACCAGCGCCGAATTTTCCTTATTATGGTATCTGGCCAGCCGGGCCGGCCAGGTTTGTAGTAGAGACCAGGTGTTCCAGGCGCTCAAAGGTCGTGAGCACGATGGTCTGGATCGGCGTTTTGATGTCATGATTTCCGTGCTGCGGAAAAAACTCGGCGATGACGCAAAAGAGCCAAAGCGGATTAAAACTGTCTGGGGTCAGGGATATTTATTCAGCACTGAACACTGGGCCAATGCATGCTGAAGTTGGCACTGAGTTTGTTATGTTCGGCCATCTGCGCGCTGTTTTTATTAGGTGCGGTGCTGGACCAGCTGGCGTCCGTCGACAATTCACCAACACCACCACAGCTGCAGTTACAGCGTACAGTTCTTAACACCATTGCCGCACAAGCCGACCAACAAACCGCTACTCATCTCAGCGAATTTATCGCTCAGCAACAACAGCACTGGCAGTTGGCGCTGAGCTTAGTCAGCCGTAACAGCCTGGCACTCCCACCAGAACTGCAACAACAGCTGGCAGCCAGCCAGATTTTACCGTTAGCAGGTAGCGAGGGCACGTCTTACCTCAAAGCCTTAGCCAGCCACCCGGACTGGCTGCTGCAACTGCATATTCCGCCCGAAGCCGGCCATCAGCCGGAAGATTTGTGGCTGACTCTCGCCCTCTACGGCGGACTTTGCCTGATTATGTTGCTGTGGCTGGCGCCGCTGACCCGCCGGCTCTGGTTGTTCAGTCACACAGCCCGGCAATTTGGCGCCGGTCAGTTACAGGCCAGGCTGCCTTATAGCCGCTGGTCTTATATCAGTGAACTGGAACAGAGTTTCAATCAGATGGCGCGGCAAATTGAACAGCTGATGGCCGACAACCGCCTGCTCGCCTCCAGCCTGTCGCACGATTTGCGTACGCCGATTGCCTGTTTTCGCTTCGGGCTGGACGCTGCGCTTGAGGAGACGGACCCGGCACAAAAAAATCAGTATTTACAGCGGCTGGAACAAGATTTGGATCGGATGGAAGCGATGGTGAACGCCTTTTTAGAGTATGCCAGCCTGGACCGCCAGCATCAGCACTGGCAACTGAGCCAGGTCGATATGCTGCAACTTT
>CAMLRA010000117.1 GCA_946482325.1 uncultured Chromatiaceae bacterium
GAAGTGATTCGTCAGCGGTTACGTCAACGCTTCAGTAATCTGTAATTCGGAGTGAACGGCATGAGAGCTTGGTTTAAAACGGGAACTCCGTGGATTTGGTTAAACGCCGGTGCAATCGCTTTGTGTCTGGTGATGGTGATTGGCGTGTTGGGGCTGATTGCAGTGCAAGGTGGCAGCCATTTCTGGCCGGCCGACTTGCAACGGGTTGAAGCGGTACAGGCCGACGGCAGCAAAAAAACGTTGTTGGCAGAGCATGTCCGCACTGAACTGGTTAGTGCAGTTACCCTGAAAGATTCAGGTGTAGCGCTGCCGGACAATGCCGAAAGTTATGCCCGGCACTTGCTGAAATTGGGTAACCGTGACGTTTATGGTCGTGATTTCGCCTGGTTTTTGGACCACGACCTGAGCGGCTGGGAAAAACCAGCCAACGCTATCGTCATTGAGCGGCGCGAGTGGGGGAATTTCTACGGCCTTCCGTTGCAACTGTTACAGCAAGATAAAGTGATAGCTGAAGGCGAAGCCTTATGGCCGGCGTTGCAGGCGGCGATGGCACGTGCCAATGATTTACATGATGAGATCACCGACATCGAAAAAGGTGATATCGGCAAAATCAACAAAGCGTTGGAAGCCCTGCGTCTTGGCAAACGCACTATGGAATTGCAAGGCGCCAGCGCAGCCGAAATCAGCCAGTATGCGCAACAGGCAGCTGAAGAGCAGGCCGCTTTGGATGCGCAATACGCGCAGCTGCAGCAAAAGCTGGAAGATTTATATACGCAGGCTAAACGCGACAGCCTGAAAGTTGTCACAGCTGAAGGCAAAGAACTGACGATTAGCCTGTCGAACATCGTCCATGCGCACATGCCGAATCAGATGTCGTTGCTGGACAAATCGGTGCATTACGTGGTGTCGATTTGGAATTTCCTCAGTGACGACCCGCGCGAAGCCAACACTGAAGGCGGCATTTTCCCGGCGATTTTCGGCACTATCACTATGGTGATCCTGATGTCGATTATCGTCACGCCGTTTGGTGTACTGGCGGCGATTTACCTGCGCGAGTATGCCAAACAAGGCACGCTGCTGAAAATTATCCGCATCTCGGTGTATAACCTGGCGGGGGTGCCGTCAATTGTTTACGGCGTATTTGGTCTGGGCTTCTTTGTCTACATTATGGGCGGCAATATTGATGCGTTGTTTTACCCGGAAAAACTGCCGGCGCCAACTTTCGGTACGCCAGGCTTGTTCTGGGCATCGTTGACGCTGGCGTTACTGACGCTGCCGGTGGTGATTGTATCGACCGAAGAAGGTTTGTCGCGTATTCCAAGCACTATCCGGATGGGCAGTCTGGCGCTTGGCGCCACCAAATCTGAGACTTTATGGAAAGTGGTCGTGCCGCTGGCGACGCCGGCGATGATGACGGGGCTGATATTGTCGATTGCCCGCGCTGCCGGTGAAGTGGCACCGCTGATGCTGGTGGGCGTGGTGAAACTGGCGCCGACATTACCTGTTGATGGTACTTTCCCTTTCGTACATCTCGACCAGAAAATCATGCACTTAGGTTTCCATGTTTACGACGTTGGTTTCCAGAGCCCGAACGTTGAAGCGTCGCGTCCGCTGCTCTATGCAACAGCTTTAGTGCTGGTGCTGTTGATTGTGGTGCTGAACATGGCCGCTATCCATTTACGTAACAAACTGCGGGAAAAATATCGCAGCGAATCTGACTAGCATCCAAAGAGCAGAGGGGTGCCGGCAGGCACCAGCCGGCGGGGCGCAAAGCGTCCCGCTCAGAACCTGAAACGAATATTAAGAGTGAACTGACGTATGACCACACAACAAATTCTGAACGGCTACAGTGAGCTGAATCTGGCAGATGAAAAAATCAAGCTGGAAGTCAATGACTTGCGTCTGTATTACGGTGAATCCCAAGCGCTGAAAACCATCAATATGCAGATCCCGGAAAAACGCGTGACTGCGTTCATCGGTCCATCGGGTTGTGGTAAATCGACGCTGCTGCGTTGTTTCAACCGGATGAATGATCTGGTCGACATCTGCCGTATCGAAGGCAAAATTTTACTGGATGGCCAGAATATTTATGACAAAGCCGTCGATGTCGCCGAGCTGCGTCGTCAGGTGGGCATGGTATTCCAGAAACCAAACCCTTTCCCGAAAACCATTTATGAAAACGTTGCTTATGGCCTGCGCCTGCAAGGCGTGAATGATCGCCGGGTATTAGATGAGGTGGTCGAAACTTCGTTAAAAGGCGCTGCGCTGTGGAACGAAGTGAAAGACCGTCTGCATGACAATGCCTTTGGTTTGTCCGGTGGTCAGCAACAACGTCTGGTGATCGCCCGCGCTATCGCGATTGAGCCGGAAGTATTGTTGCTGGATGAACCGGCTTCAGCACTGGACCCGATTTCGACGTTAAAAATTGAAGAGTTAATCAACGAGCTGAAAGAGCGTTTCACCATTGTCATCGTTACCCACAACATGCAGCAGGCCGCGCGGGTATCCGACTATACTGCCTTTATGTATATGGGCAATCTGGTGGAATATGACGCGACCAACAAGATGTTTACCAATCCGTCGCAACAGCAGACCGAAGACTACATCACTGGCCGTTTTGGTTAATCACCCGACTTAAGCAGAGGTTTTTATGGATAAACTGAATTTAACCAAACATATTTCCAGCCAGTTCAATGACGAAATTGAACAGATCCGTAACCACATTATGGCGATGGGTGGCCTGATTGAGCAGCAGCTGTCTGATGCGTTAAACGCCATCGCCGGCAGCAATGCTGAACTGGCACAGCAAGTTATCGCCAATGATTTACTGGTCAACGACTGGGAAATCAAAATTGATGTTGAGTGCACGCGCATTATCGCGAAGCGGCAACCGGCGGCCAGTGATTTGCGTTTGATCCTGACCATCATCAAAGCGATTTCAGATCTGGAACGCATTGGTGATGAAGCGGAGCGGATCGCCAAAGTGGCACTGGAATCTTTCAGCAGCGCACAGCAGGATTTGCTGGTTAATCTGGAAAATATGGGGCGCCATGTCGCACAGATGTTGCACGATGTGTTGGATGCTTTTGCCCGGATGGATGTTGAAACGGCTCTGGCGGTTTACAAAGAAGACAAAAAGGTCGACCGTGAATACGAAGCTATCACCCGTCAGTTGATGACTTATATGATGGAAGACCCGCGTTCAATCCCAAAAATCATGAACGTGTTGTGGTCAGCCCGAGCGCTGGAGCGCATTGGTGATCGCTGTAAAAATATCTCTGAATATGTGATTTCGTTTGTGAAAGGCCGGGATGTGCGTCACAGTGATGAAGACAGTCTGGAGCAAAATGCCCGAAGCTGAATTTTCGCTGAATAAGCGTTGATATTCGCAGAAGTCAAGCCGGCAGTGTGCAAAATAACTGCCGGCTTTGGCGTTTTATCTGCTTGATCGCGTTTTTATTACCGTTGTGTTGCAGTAAAATATGCGCCGACTTTCGTCCACTACAAAACCAAGAGGCAAAGCTATGCCAAGTGCATTTTTGGCTGTTTTCGCAAAATCTCCAATTAAACCAATTGAAGAACATATTCGTAAGGTCCTGGCGGCCAGCGAGCAGTTACTGCCGTTTTTTGCGGCGGTATACATCAAGGATTGGACTACTGCAGCGGAAGTAAGAAAAGGTATCGTCAGTCTGGAAAAAGAAGCTGACAATTTAAAACGCGACATTCGCGTGCATCTGCCAAGAGGTTTGTTCCTGCCGGTTGATCGCACTGACATCCTGGAACTGGTGTCACAGCAAGACAAAATTGCGAACAAAGCAAAAGATATCACCGGCCGTGTGTTAGGCCGCGAGCTGGAAATTCCGGCTCCTATCCAACAAGAATTCAATGCCTATCTGCAACGTTGCATCGATGCAGTCGCTTTGGCATGTGAAGCCATCAACGAGCTGGACGAGCTGCTGGAAACTGGTTTCCGCGGTCGTGAAGTAGACCTTGTGGTCAAGATGGTCGAAAAAATCGACGAGATTGAGCACGACACCGACCAGATGCAAATCAGCCTGCGCAAGTATGTCCGTAAAGCGGAAGATACGCTGAATCCGGTCGATGTGATGTTCCTGTACCGCACTCTGGAATGGGTTGGCGATCTGGCCGACACCGCCCTGCGGGTAGGTTCACGTCTTGAAATCATGCTGGCTCGTTAAGCGTAAGGGTAACTAATCATGGAAATTCTGGCTCAATATGGCCAGGTGCTGGTGTTTGTCGCCGCACTGTTTGGCTTTATCATGGCTTATGGCGTAGGCGCTAATGACGTCGCCAACGCAATGGGAACCTCTGTTGGTTCTAAAGCATTAACTATTAAGCAAGCAATTGTTATTGCTGCAATCTTTGAATTCACTGGCGCGTTTTTTGCCGGTGGTGAAGTGACGTCAACTATTCGCAGCGGCATTGTTGAATCTGCAGTGTTCGCGCCTGTGCCTGAGCTGTTGGCCTACGGCATGATCGCGTCATTGTTGGCGGCGGGTACCTGGTTGCTGGTGGCTACTTATTACGGTTGGCCGGTGTCTACCACGCACTCAATTGTTGGCGCCATTATCGGCTTCTCTGCGGTCGGTGTTGGTATTGAATCGGTGAAGTGGGATGAAGTCGGCGGGATCGTTGGTAGCTGGGTGGTCACCCCAATGCTGGCAGGTGTATTAGCCTACCTGCTGTTTATGAGTGCCCAGCGCCTGATTTTTGATACTGACAATCCGTTGGCTGCGGCGAAAAAGTTTGTGCCTTATTACATGGTATTTGCTGCCTTTATCATGGCATTTGTTACTGTGACCAAAGGCCTGAAACATGTTGGTCTGCACCTGACTGATACTGAAGGTTTCCTGCTGTGTATCGCTATCGCGGTGGTTGCCGGTCTGATTGGTAAAATAGCCATCAGCCGGGTCAAAATCGACCCGGAAGCAGACAAAGAAATGCACTTTAACAACGTGGAGAAAATCTTCGGTATTCTGATGATTTTCACCGCCTGTTGTATGGCATTTGCCCATGGCTCGAACGACGTTGCTAACGCCATTGGTCCTTTGGCGGCTGTGGTGGGTGTCATTGAATCCGGTGGTCAAATTCTGGACAAGGTGTCGCTGGCCTGGTGGATCCTGCCATTGGGTGCTGTTGGTATCGTGATTGGTCTGATGACTTTCGGTGCCCGTGTTATTGAAACCATTGGTTCAAACATCACGCATCTGACGCCTAGCCGCGGTTTTGCTGCTGAAATCGCTGCAGCCAGTACAGTTGTGATTTCATCGGGTTTAGGTCTGCCTATTTCTACTACACAAACGCTGGTGGGTGCAGTGTTAGGTGTTGGGATGGCGCGTGGTATTGCTGCACTGAATTTAAGTGTGATCCGCAACATCTTTGTATCTTGGGTGGTGACACTGCCAATCGGTGCTTTCCTGTCGATTGTGTTCTTCTACATCATCAAGCTGATTGTTGGCGCGGAATAATATTGTTCTGCAAAAAAAACCGCCTCCGGGCGGTTTTTTTTTACCTGCGCTTGGTTCAAATCCAGAAGAGTGACTGCTCAGGCGTGCTCAGATTTGATTGGTTTTGCTGTCTTCGCTGATCCGAATCAAAGTATCAGCGGCATCCGGCGCATTTAGGTTGCAGCAGACTAAGCGCTGGACTAGCATCGTCATCGCTATCTTCGCAGATAATTCAATCGATACAACGGAATTTATGATGAAACGACTGCCCAGTGTGAAACAACTGCAATACCTGTTAGCTCTGCATGAACATCAACATTTTGGCCGGGCGGCGGACGCCTGTTACATTGGCCAGTCTACACTGAGTGCCGCCATCGCGAATCTGGAAGAGACCATCGATGCGCAGCTGTTGGAACGCGATCACAAGACTTTTATCTTCACTTCATTAGGTGAGGATGTGGTGCGTCAGGCTCGTTATATCATCGAACAATGTGAAGAATTAGCTGATTTTGCCCGCAATCAGGGGAAACCGATGACCGGGCAGTTCCGCCTCGGTTGTATTCCAACCATTGCGCCTTTTGTGCTCAGCGAAGTGATGGCACTGAGCCGCCTGCGTTTTCCGGATCTTCAGCTGTTATTGCGCGAAGATACTTCAGAGAATTCACTCAGGGCCTTAACTGAAGGCCGGCTGGATATGGTGCTGCTGGCGTTGCCTTATGAGACTGGCGCGCTGCATACAGAAGTACTGGCGCAGGACGCCTTTAAACTCGTACTGCATAAAGACTGGCAGGATAGAGGTTTTAGTCAGGACATTTCGCAGTGGCCCGACGAGAGTATATTTCTGCTGGAGCGTGAGCATTGCCTGACCGGGCATGCGGTGAAAGCCTGTGAGCTGGAAGATTCGCGCAAGGTGAATCCGTTTTTCGCCACCAGCCTGCATACCTTAACGCAGATGGTCAATAACAAGTTGGGTGTGACTTTTATGCCGCAGATGGCGATCAACAGCGGTTTGTTGCAGGGTACTGAGCTGATCACGCAGGCACCCTCGAATAACGGCGCAGCCCGCGATATCGGCGTCGCGTGGCGGCCAACATCCAGTAAGTCCCGCAACTACCGCTTGATGGCGACTTTAATTGCCGAAGTTTTGCAGCAAAAATGTGCTGACAACCCGGCAGCCTGAATTTTAAGGCCGCTGACGAAACTTGCTGAAATACAAAGGATGTTCTGCCAGTCGCCGGTCTGGCAATAATAACAGCAACATCAGAGCAAACAGATTAAAGACCGGCAACAAGCCGGTCGACGCAAACAGGCGGGGTGAATAACCTTTTTCGCGGGCCAGCTGGTAACTGTACCAACTAAGGATGAGTTGACTGGCGGTGAATAAAATCAGACTAAACCAGATATCCATTGTGACTCCCTGCGATCTCAGTTGGCTGTAATAGCGCGTCCTGCGCTGAGTTCGATTATAGAGCAGCGCTGGCTTGGCGCGCCGTGATATTTGCCTTAATTTCTGTAAGACAAACGCCTGATCGCTGCACTTTGGTGATTGAGAAACTGTGGCCGGAACAGTAGACTGTGCGGCCGGGCGCGAGCCCTTCAATTCCAGAGTTTGTCAGTAAAGCGGACCTGCTATGCAAAAATCAGATTTTTCTTTTGAGCTGCCCGAGCAGCTAATCGCCCGTTTCCCTCAACCAGAACGTTCTGCCAGCCGGCTGTTAAAATTGCAGCGCCAGACTGGTGCAATTGAGCACACCCAATTTAAAGCGGTGCTGGATGCCACCAATCCGGGTGATCTTTTAGTGTTCAACAATACCCGGGTGATCCCGGCGCGGCTGTTTGGCCAGAAAGCTTCCGGCGGCAAAGTGGAAGTGTTGGTCGAGCGGCTGCTTGATGACAAACGTTTTCTGGCGCATATCCGGGCCAGTAAAGCGCCAAAACCCGGTAACCGTTTAATCCTGGAGCAGGATGCTGAAGTCGAAATGACCTGCCGCCACGGAGAGTTATTTGAACTGACGCTGTTGTCCGACGAGCCGGTGCTGGCGATGCTGGAGCGGCTGGGTCATATGCCACTGCCGCCTTATATCGACAGACCTGATGCGGAGAGCGACCGTGAGCGGTATCAGACGGTTTATAACGCCAAACCCGGCGCTGTCGCAGCCCCAACCGCCGGTTTACACTTTGATGAGCCATTGTTGGCCGCGCTCAAAGCCAAAGGGGTCGAGTTTGCTTTTGTGACCTTGCATGTCGGGGCTGGCACTTTCCAGCCGGTGCGGGTTGACAATATTCTCGAGCATCAGATGCACGCCGAATATATCGAAGTGCCACCGGAAGTGGTGGCGGCGGTCGAGGCCTGCAAAGCACGCGGCAAGCGGGTCATTGCTGTCGGTACCACTTCGGTGCGCTCTTTGGAGTCGGCGGCCCAATTTGCCAAAAAGGCGGGGCAGCCGTTGCAGCCTTATTACGGCGATACACAGATTTTTATTTATCCGGGGTATCAGTTTGCCGTGGTCGATGGGCTTATCACCAATTTCCATCTACCTGAATCGACGCTGATCATGCTGGTATCGGCGCTGTGCAGCCGCGACATCATCATGCGGGCGTATCAGGAAGCCATCGCCGAGCAATACCGGTTTTATTCTTACGGCGATGCGATGTTAATCCTCTGATTGCGGCAGGGCCGGGCTGTCAACATCAGGCCGGCTTTCTGTTACAATCGGACGTTTTTTAAAAGGCTGGACTGTTTTTCCGGCCAATGAGGTCACAATGAAATTTGAATTAATGAAAACCGACGGCAAAGCCCGGCGCGGTCGTATGACATTTGCCCGTGGCGTCGTCGACACGCCAGCCTTTATGCCGGTTGGTACTTACGGCACAGTCAAAGGCATGACGCCGGAAGAACTGGCCGCCACCGGTGCGCAGATTTGCCTCGGTAATACCTTTCACCTGATGCTGCGCCCCGGCACCGAAATTATCCGCAAACATGGCGACCTGCATGACTTTATGCACTGGGACAAACCAATCCTGACCGACTCCGGCGGTTTTCAGGTGTTTAGCCTCGGTGAACTGCGCAAAATCAAAGAAGAAGGCGTGACTTTCCGCTCGCCGCTGAATGGCGAAAAAATTCAGCTGACGCCAGAGCGCTCGATGCAGGTACAGCGGGATTTAGGCTCAGACATCGTGATGATTTTTGACGAATGTACGCCATATCCGGCGACTGAACAGCAAGCAAAGAAATCGATGGAGATGTCGTTGCGCTGGGCCAAACGCAGTAAAGACGCCCACGGCGACAATCCATCTGCTTTGTTTGGCATCATTCAGGGGGGCATGTACCCGAATCTGCGAGATGTGTCGTTAAATGGCCTCGAAGACATCGGTTTTGATGGTTACGCCATCGGCGGTTTGTCGGTGGGCGAGCCCAAACATGAAATGATCAAAATCCTCAACCACACCACTGATAAAATGCCGGCACATAAACCGCGTTATCTGATGGGTGTCGGTAAACCAGAAGATCTGGTTGAAGGCGTGCGTCGGGGCATTGATATGTTTGACTGCGTGATGCCAACCCGCAATGCCCGTAACGGTCATTTATTTGTCAGTAACGGTGTGATTAAGATCCGCAACGCTAAATACAAAGACGATATCGCGCCATTGGACGAAAATTGCGACTGTTACACTTGTAAAAACTATTCGCGGGCATATCTCCATCATCTCGACCGTTGCAATGAGATATTGGGTGCGCGGCTGAACACTATTCACAACCTGCACCATTATCAGAAGTTAATGCAAGGGTTACGCAATGCGATAGAACAAGGCACACTGGATGCCTTTGTGACCGATTTTTATGCCCGTCGTGGTCTGACGGTACCCGCGTTAGACGCTCCGGTGCCTGTCACGGAAGCCACTGCGGCGGTCAGTGAATAATATTTAAAATTAAGCTTTCAAAACTAAGGGGATAACAATGAGTTTTTTTATTTCTGATGCACAAGCGCAAACGGCAGCAGCGGGCCAGCCTGGTGGTGGTTTAGACCTGGTGATTATGCTGGCCGCTTTTGGTCTGATCTTTTATTTCATGATTTTCCGTCCACAAAGCAAACGGATGAAAGAGCACAAAAACCTGATGGCCACGCTGGCCAAAGGTGATGAAGTGTTGACGCAGGGGGGCCTGGTTGGCCGTATTGCCAAAATCGCAGAAGACAAGGACTTTGTCGTGATTGCGCTGAACGACACCACAGAAGTGACTGTGCAAAAAGGTTCAATCAGTGCCGTTTTGCCGAAAGGCACGATGAAATCATTGTAACAGCGGCTGAGTGAAAGGAATTTAGCGTGTTAAATCAAAACTCTATCTGGCGTTATCTGCTGGTGGTAGTGGTGATGGTCGTTAGTTTTATCTACGCCTTACCCAATATTTACCCCAGCGATCCATCGCTGCAAATTAACGCGACCCGTGGTGCCGAAGTCAGCGCTGAAGTCGTCAATAAAATCAATACCGAGCTGACAGCCAAGCAAATCAGCAGCAAAAGTGTTGTATTGGAAGACGGTCAGGTACTGGCGCGTTTTCTGACCACTGAAGACCAGTTAAAAGCCCGTGAAGTCATTGAGCAGCTGCTTGGTGACAAATACGTGACGGCGCTGAATCTGGCTCCGGCCACACCGGCCTGGATGGACAGCATTGGTGCGGCACCCATGAAACTGGGTCTGGACTTACGCGGTGGCGTGCATTTCCTGATGGAAATCGACATGAAAACTGCAATGGACAAAAACGTCAACGATTTAGTCCAGAGTTATCGCTCCGATTTACGTGAAGCCAAAGTGCGTTACCGCTCCGTGACTGCAGATCTGCCGAAGCAGGCCATTGTCCTGACTTTCCGTACACCGGAAGATGTAAAAGCGGCGCAAAAAGTTCTGTCAGAAAAAGACCGTGATATGGTGTACACCGAAGCGCCGGATAACACACTGATCGTCAGCTTCTCAGAAGCTAAAGTCAAAGCATTGCGTGAAGACGCAGTGGCGCAAAACATTACCATTATCCGTAACCGCGTCAACGCGATTGGTGTGGCAGAACCACTGGTGCAGCGCCAGGGCGCTGAGCGTATTGTCGTGCAGCTGCCTGGCGTGCAGGACACCGCACGTGCCAAAGAAATTCTTGGCGCAACCGCGACCCTTGAATTCCGTTTAGTGGATGAAACAGCAGATGCAGCCAGCGCCGTTGCAGGCCGTGTGCCGCCTTCGTCACAGCTGTTTTATGACCGGGCCGGCAACCCGGTGGTGCTGCAAAAACGCATCATGCTGACGGGTAACCATATCGTCGGTGCCAATGCTGGTTTTGACGAATATAGCCGGCCGCAGGTCAACATCGACCTGGATGCTAAAGGTGGTAATAGTTTCTCTGCCGCGACGAAAGATGCGATTGGCAAGGCGATGGCCACCGTCTTTATCGAATACAAACCAACCACGCGTAAAGATGCTGATGGCAAAACCATTCTGGAGAAAAAAGAAGAAGTGGTGTCTGTGGCCACTATTCAGGCCCGTTTAGGTCGCAGTTTCCGCATCACTGGCCTTGATGCGCCGGGTGAAGCACAGAATCTGGCGGTGTTACTGCGCGCCGGTGCTTTGATTGCACCTATTCAAATCGTGGAAGAACGCACCATTGGTCCAAGCCTGGGTCAGGAGAATATCGACCTCGGTATGAACGCTATCATGTGGGGCATGCTGGCTGTGGTCGGTTTTATGGTGTTCTACTACAAATGGTTTGGTCTGGTGGCGAACATTGCGTTGGCCTGTAACGTGGTGTTGCTGGTCGGTATGATTGCAATGATCCCGGGTGCAACCCTGACATTACCGGGCATGGCGGGGATTCTGCTGACGGTCGGTATGGCGGTTGACGCCAACGTACTGATTAACGAGCGGATCCGTGAAGAGCTGTCCAATGGCCGTTCGGCAATGCAAGCCATTCATGAAGGTTACGACCGTGCTTTTGCTACTATTGCTGACTCCAATATCACCACGTTGTTGGTTGCATTAATTCTGTTTGGCGTTGGTACTGGTCCGGTGAAAGGCTTTGCGGTGACACTGGCGCTTGGCATCCTGACCTCAATTTTCACGGCGGTTGTGATCACCCGTCTGATCGTCAACGCCGTTTGGGGCCAGCGCCGCGGTGCTGAGCTGCCAATCTAAGGAGTTAAAGATGCTACGGATTTTTACTTATAAACATGCACTGAACTTTATGAAGTTTAAGTGGCATGCGTTGATTTTCTCCACCATTCTGGTGCTGGGTTCGTTGTTCAGTCTGTTCACCAAAGGCCTGAATCTGGGGCTGGATTTCACCGGCGGTACTGTGATTGAGGTCGAATTTGACCAACAGGCGAATTTGGACAAAGTCCGGGACGCGTTGGCTGAAAACGGTTTCCATGATGCGCAAGTGCAATACTTCGGTAGCAGCCAGGATGTCATGATTCGGATTGCACCGCGGGTTGGGGTTGAGCAAAAAGTCATCGGTCAGCAAATTCTGGAAGCCGTGAATAAAGCCGCCGAAACACCAGTTACGGTGAAAAAGGTTGATGTTGTTGGCTCGGCAGTTGGTGATGAACTGAAAGAAGACGGCTTTCTTGCGGTGCTCGCTGCGATGGTCGGTATTCTGATCTACGTTGCTGCGCGTTTTGAATGGCGTTTCTCGGTCGGTGCTGTAGCGGCATTGTTACACGACGTCATCATTACGATGGGGGTGTTTTCTGTTACCGGTAAAGAGTTTGATTTAACGGTATTGGCGGCAGTGCTGGCGTTAATTGGTTATTCCATTAACGATACCATCGTAGTGTTTGACCGCATCCGGGAAACCTTCCGTAAGGTACGGGATCTGACGACGGATGAAGCCGTCAATGAAGCCATCACCACCACCTTGAGCCGGACGACGATGACGTCATTTACCACGGCTTTAACTCTGATAGTGCTGTACGCCATTGGTGGAGCCATGATCAACGGCTTTGCTTTTGCGTTGCTGTTTGGTATCGCGATAGGTACTTATTCATCGATCTTTATCGCTTCTGCATTGTCAGTGATTTTAGGTGCGAGCCGCGAAGATCTGATGCCTACAGTGATTGAAAAAGAAGGCGCGGATACGCCATCGATTTAAACCAAACCAAGCCAGTCCAGTGACTGGCTTTTTTTATATCCAGGGTTCGATGGTACAGTGAACTCGGGATTGCGAGATGCCAAACTGTTGGCATTTCGCCGGGTGAACGCCATGAGCTCTGCGAATGGGAAAATGCAGGTACGTGGTACCCAGAGTTTTTCGCTGATTCCAGAGATGGAGCATGAATACTGAAGGTACGGGAGTGCTAGATGAGTAAACAACACAATGCCGGTTTCCTCGCCATGGTAGATGCAGCAAAAAGCCGGGTTCGGGAAATCACGATTGAGCAATACCGCGTAGACCTCGCGTGGCGTATCGAGCGCGGCCCGGCTCTGGGCCGGATGGTCGTCAGGG
>CAMLRA010000118.1 GCA_946482325.1 uncultured Chromatiaceae bacterium
TGCCAGAATTTTTTTGATGTCGTGGATAAAACCCATGTCGAGCATACGGTCGGCTTCGTCCAGCACCAGCGTTTGAACCTGATTGATTTTCAGCGCATTCTGGCCGATTAAATCCAATAAACGCCCAGGCGTTGCGGTCAGAATGTCAACGCCGCCGCGCAGCGCCATCATCTGTGGGTTGATCGATACGCCGCCAAACACCACCAGATGTTTTAATTTTGGCTGTAAGTACTGGCTGTATTTTGCCACTTGCTCACTGACCTGAGCAGCCAGTTCACGGGTCGGAGTTAAAATAAGTGCGCGGACCGGACGCGGCTGACTGACCGGCTGGTTCATCAGCTGCTGCAGGATTGGCAGTACAAAACTGGCAGTTTTGCCGGTGCCGGTCTGAGCCGCCGCCATCAGGTCACGGCCACTCAGCACGGCAGGAATCGCCTGCTGCTGGATTGGTGTTGGCGTAGAATAGCCAGCTTCAGTGACGGCCTGTAACAGCTTCGGATCTAAATTTAACGCAGAAAACGACATATCAACCCCAGGTAGCACAGCGCGCCGGGGTGGGGCTGTACGAAAAAGTCGCGCATTCTACCTTGGAAGCCGGGCGCTGGCTATCTTTGAGTCCGGATTTCTCAGATCCTGCTGCAGAAAGAACTAACCAAAATGCAACGCTGCCAGCGTGCACAAGCCTTTACCGACCGAACCGAAGCGATCGCCGGCGATCAGCGGCACATCCGGTAATAAGTGTTGCAACTGCCGTTTCACGCCGGGCGCGGCCGAAGCACCACCGGTTAAAAAGATTTGGTCAGGCTTGACGCCTGCTGCAGTCACACACTCGTTAATGAGTCCGCGTAGCCCGTTCATTTCGACATAAAGTGCATGGTCCAGCATGGCCTGATCCAGTCTGGTGGCCAACCCCGATTGCAGCCGATCCAGTTGTACTTGCGTGGATACGGCTTCGGCCAGTTCGATTTTGGCCTGCTCGGCCTGCTGCACCAGGTAATAACTTAAATGTTGCTGATGCAGGTGTTGCAGCCGCGCCACCAGTGCCGGCTCTGCGGCAATCTCCAGTAATTGCGCTATTTGTTTAGCGCTCGCCGGTTGATAAAACTGCTCCTGCGCATAAATATCGATAATGTTCACGGCGTCGCTGAATAACGCTGATGGCAGTGGTTTACCGTTTAACGCCAGACTGCCGCGGCCCAATAATGGCATCAGACCATAAATCGCTAATTTGATATCCATATCAACACCGCCTAAACGCCGACCCGCGTGGCTTAACAGGTCTTTGCTGCGATCGGCCACCCGGGCATGGCCCGGACCGAGCCGGATGAGGCTGATATCTGAAGTACCGCCGCCAATGTCGACCACCAGCACCAGCTGTTCAGCAGTTAAAGTACGTTCGTATTCAACTGCTGCGGCCACAGGTTCATAAGCAAACTGTACTTCCCGAAAGCCGGCCTGGGCAGCAGCATGGCGTAGCAACGCCTCGGCGCGGGCGTCACCATCGCTGCCATCGATGCCCTGAAAATGAATAGGCCTGCCAATCACGGCAAATTCAGCCGATTGCTGATTATTATGACCGGCACTCTGATCAGCGCGTTGGTGAATGTGCGTCAGCATCAGACCGCAGACTTGCTGATACAGCTGAGTTTGCAGCGGGGTCAGCCTTGATCCCAGCATCGATTTCGGCGAGCGGATAAACACACCGCCTAAGGGCGCGGCACTATAACGGTCGTGGGCGGCCTGACCGAGCAATGCGCGGTCAGGCTGGCGCAGTAATTGCGCTAGAGAGGGCTTTTTCTGCTCTTCATCTTCTGCGTCATAATCATCGGGCCAGGGCAGGTATAAGGCCGAACTCAGGTACGGCGAAGCTTCGCTTAACTGCAACAACTCAGGCTGACCGGCTGGGTCTAACCGCCCGGCAGTACAGTTTGAAGTTCCAAAATCAATTCCAAGATAATTTGCAGGCATCACAGCATGGTCCGAAGCGGAAAAACGTCGCAGTATACCAGCAGATGTGTCGGATTTTCGCTGTGACTTGGCTGATTTGCGCAATCTGGCAGGTTTTTTGCTGAAGACCATGTAACAGAGCACTTGATACGAATTGTCCGGAGGTCCAATGCGACATTCCAGCTTGATTCTGCTGGTCTGCAGCTTGTTTATAGCAGCATGCCAGCAACAACCAGAGCGGCAGCAAACTGCCGCTGCGGTGCAGGAAGTGGCCGTAGGTCCAATCCTGATGTATACCGAACGCTTAGCCGGCCGTCTGTTTGCCGGTGTTCAGCCATTACCCAAAGGTGCGGTTGCTGTGGTCAGTTTTACTGAATTACGCAGTTTGACTCCAGACCCGTACAACCTGTCACAAAACTTGCTCGGTTTGCAGTTGCAGGAAAGTATGATTGCGGTGGCCAGCCAGCGCGGTTATCAGGTGAAAGAACTACGTACCGGTCAGGCGGTGGAAGTTTTTGCGGATCACGAACGTTTGCTGACCCGGGATTTAACTGAGTTGGCTGCGCAGCAGGCGGTGCGTTATGTCATCGTCGGCACGCTGAATCAGGCCGAACAATACACTACAGTGAATGCCCGGATGGTCGATATACAAACCAATACTGTTGTTGCTGCAGCGTCTGATTTGATCCCGGCCGAGGTATTAGGCGCAACCGAGCAGGTGCAGTTGCGTCAGCAGAAATTGTATCGTCAGAGCGACTATTAATCGCGCCAGAATAAGTTGGAACCCGCTATGAAAAAAATTAACGGTCTTTTGCTGCTATGTCTGAGCTTGTCTGGTTGTGCAACCTGGGAGCGTTACTCATTGTTGACTGGCTCCGAGCCGGAACCGGCGGAAGTGGAACTGGCCGCACCTGAACAACAAAAAGCCCGGCCACAGTATTTTGTAAGCCCGGCGCTATACGATGGTGCTGCTTATCAGGCTACTCAGCAAGCGGCGCATAAACTGCAGCCGCAATATCAACCACAGGCTGCAGTTAATGTGAATCATTATGTGCAAAGCATGATGCACGATTTGGTCGCCAATCTGGATATGGTGAATCCGCAGATGGTGATCGGCATGACCAGTTTCGTTTATCTGGATGGTCCTTATGACCAAACGGATTTACTCGGCAATCAACTCTCAGAGAGTTTTATGCACGAAGTGCATCAATTTGGCCTAGGCGTTGTCGATTTTAAAACCACGGACTACATCCGGGTTACACCACAGGGTGACTTTGTCTTCAGCCGCGATTTTATGGAATTAAAAGAAGAGCAGCCCATTGAGTTTGTATTAGGCGGCACCTTGGTACGTCATCAGGGCGGCACGCTGATTAATGCCCGTTTAGTCTCAGTAGCCAGCAAAAAAGTGGCAGCCACCGCACAGGGATTTATTCCGCAGAATGTCGTGGATGCGTTGTATCAGTCTGGCGGTTCAGAAAAGCTATTGCTGAAGCAAGGTGAATGATATGAACAAAACCTTGTTGAGTTTGTTGGTGCTCGGATTAAGTGGTTGTGCGCAGTTATGTGACTGCCAGAAAACCACTGCAGCACAGAACAAACCCGAATCGTCTGCGCCGGAGGCTGTCGCGTCGGCTCCTGCAGAACCTGCTGTTGGCAGCGATGGTTATGTGCTGCAAGACCGTCCTATGGCAGAAGCAGAGCCGGCTGGCACTGTCCAGCGCCAGTCGCAACTGGATTTAGTGGCACAAGATCCAAATGCCCGGCCATTTCTGGCAGCAACGCCTGCGCCGGCCCGTCTGAGCCGGAAGATGCTGCCGTCCGAGTTTCCAGTGGCTGTTGAAGGGCAGCCGCAACCCGCTTCGATGTATCCCAACTTATCGCACAGTAAAAAGCAGCTGTCCGATTATGCCAGTCAGCTCGGCTTTAAACTGGCGGCATTTGAAGCGCTGAAAGGTGCAAAGGTCGGGGTGACCAGCTTTGTCGAATTTGATGAAAGTCTGCAGCGCAGCAATGCACTGGGCAATCAGTTCGCTGAGGCGATGGCCACCACTTTACCGCAGCACGGCGTTGAAGTGATTGATTTTAAACTGACCCGTAAAATAACCGTCAGTCGCGAAGGCGATTTTGCTTTGTCACGCGATGTGCGGCAGTTGTCAGAAAAATCTGGTATGGATTACATTCTGGTCGGTACGCTGGTGACAACACGGCGTGGTGTACAAATCAACAGCCGGATTGTCTCTGTGAAAGGGCAACAGGTTGTTGCGGCTGCAAGTACCTTATTACCGCATTTGGTACTGCAACAAATTCAGCCGTAAATGATGGCCGTCAGTGTCGGCGGCCATTATTTAATCTGTTGATTTTCTGATGATTCACAGGCCGCCAGCCATCTGATAGACTCAACCCGTATTGCCCTGTAGTTAAACTGGATATAACGGGTGCCTCCTAAGCGCCAGTCGTGAGTTCGAGTCTCGCCGGGGCAGCCAGCTCTCTGCTAGTCGTCTGTAGCATCCACAGCATCACCAAATTCATCGACCGGTTGCCGTGTCGGCATCGCTAAATCACCAGCCTGAATGTTCGCTAACAACTGGGAATCAACACTTTCGGCCCAGGCTGCTTCGCTGCTCAGCTGAGTGATTCGGACCGTCAGTTCCGTGACCGCCAATAACGGCTGGATCCGACCGAAACTATCCGGGACTTCACGGCGATGCACCAGTTTAAAGGTATCGCCAATTTGGGCGCCGTGAGCTTTGCCGATGCTGAGCAATACCTGATTCTCTTTTACTTGCGTCACTTCAGCCTGCAATGGTTCACAGCGGATTGCTTCTTCGACATCCATTGCTGCGGCATTTAAGATCCGCTCTGCAGCTTGGCCATAAGTGGTTTCCCAAAATCGGTGATAACCGGGGTCCAGATCAGTTGATTTGCGGAAAGTCCAAACGGATGTAGTTTGATATTTCTGACTAAATACTGTTCTTTCCTCTGCTAAATCAAATACCTGCACTTGCAAATGATAATAGCGGTCCCGGTCTGCGTCGGTCCAAAAGGTCCAGTTAGTTCCAGTGCTGCCACCTAAGGACACGTCGTCGATACTGGCCGTCAAAATGTAACGGGCGCCGAGCTGCTGCTGCAACGCCTTACGCTCAAGATAACTCAAGGCAGTAACATCAACAGGATTGTTGTAAGGCGCCGGCCAGCTGCTGTGGCCAACTTCTTCCAGTTTGCTGCTGAACACTTTGCCGCTGACTTTACCGATATTAAACAGGTCGCCGACAATGGCCTGCTCCGGATTGGCTAGCCGGAATGGCGTGATAAGCAGTTTTTTCCGATAGGCTAAGGTAGGGCAAACTGCTTCGGCCGGTTCAATGTCGGCACGAATGGTGACTTCAAAGTAGCCATCCCGGGTGGCTTCTGTGACCAGCTGGACGTTTTGCACTTCGCCGCTGCTTTCAACTTGTAAACTTTCTTGTGTCAATAATCCGTCGGTGACTTGTTGCACACTTCGGACACTGACCCCGGCAAACAGCAGGGCGCGTTTCACGGCATCTTCAGTCGCCTGTGCCCTTGCCGTCGCTTCGTCACCCTGACGGATGGGCGCCCGGCCTGTAGTTTCATACCACTGCGCTTGTGCAGGCAGCTGATACAAGCCGAGCAAAGCGGGTAGCAATAGTTTGACAGGGGTTGACATCATCGGGCTCCGGAATGTGTTGTTCCTTATGAGTAAGCAAAGACTGTGCCTTGCTGGCAAAATTCTGCTGGTACATGTGGTGTTGGCGCGAATTCTGCAGAGTAACAACCAGATAGCCGGTTCGATTTGCCGGTGTAATAGTTACTGGAGAATTCTCATGCGCTCAGCCCTCGTTATTTTGTCGGTCGCTTTGGTCTCAGGTTGTAGTATGTTTTATGATCGTGAAGTTCAGTGGGAAACTATACCGCCGAAGACATTTCCGGTGTTAAAAGCAGTCGGTTACGCGCCTTTAGCTGAGCAAAAAGCCGATAGTCCTGAGCAACGCATGTTAATGGCGATGAAAGCATCAAAACTTGAAGCCTATAAAGAATTGGCAGAGCAGGTCTACGGCCAAAAAGTAGACTACAAAGTCACGATGCAGCAGGCTGTTGTTGGCAACGATAAATTAAAAGGGTCCATTCAGGGAGTGATTAAGGGCGCCAGGGTCGTTAAAACCTATCCGGTCGGGGAATTCTACGCGACTGAAATGGAACTGGATTTCAAGCAGGTTTATGAAATTTATCAGAATTCAGCGCCAGTACGCCGTATCAAATCTGTTAAATACTACTGATGTGACGATTTTAAGTAATGGATACACAGAGTAGTGCCGGAATAGGGACAGTTTGTCGATAGTGTGTAACAACAAAGGGATCAGGCCTTGATCCCTTTGCCAACGGAGTCCAGCGCTGGTTTGCCTTTGGCATTATAGGTCAAGCCGGATTTACCCCGTTGTTGCAACAATTCATGCTTAAATCTCTCGATAACCAACTGGCTTTGTTCCAGCGTGACTCTGTTGATTTCATTTTGTTGTTTGCAGTGCTGCAGAACTTCATCAATGCAGGCAACGAGCTTGCGAAAGTCAGGCTCAGCTTTGAACTGCGGTAATTGTGGATGACTGGCGATTTGCTGATCCAACTGCTGGATTTTTTCCAGCTGTTTTAGTTTGTCAGAAGAATTGGTTTCAAGAGCTGCAATGTTGCGATTACTGATCGCATTCAGTTCTTGTTTTAAAAGCAACAAAAGCACGTCGAGGTGCTCTTGTTGTTGTGTCAGCAGGGAGAGGACAGGGGGGTGACTGGTCATTTTTTACCAAACAACTCGCCTTCGAACTGCACGATACGTCGTGCTAACTGCTCTACATTCACTTTGTATTTACCCTCAGAAATAGCCTGCTTAATTTCGTCGACCTTTTTCTGGTCAATGCCAGAGCTGCTAGAAGCTTTTTCCTGAGCTTTGGTAAATTGCTGTGCCTGACTTGTCAGTGACACAGAATCCTGCCGCATTGCTGGCTGGGTAATTACAGCTTGTTGCTGCGCAACCTGCTGTTGCTTCTGAATATTTTGATCAACCTTGTCGGTTTTAACCGTTGTGGTTGTTGGTACTGTTTGATTTACATTAATTGCCATTTTGACACCCCACAGACCTGTTGGCCTCTTCCTTGACCATTTTAACGGCAGCTCTTACTGGAACTTTAGAGAAATTTATAGATTTATCGCGACTTTTTTTACCGCTGTGACATTCGCCTGAACTTTGCGTCCTGAGTTCAGATTTTGTACTTCGATGTTATCGCCTAAACTGCCGTCAGCTAGCGCTTTACCGCTGGTCGCAACTATCAGAGTACCAGAGATCCCTTCAATTGTAACCATATCGCCTTTACATACAAGACAAAGATCTCGTAACGTCAGAATTTGCCCCGGATTCAGGGCCCGTTTTGTTCTTGCCCCTTCCACTAAGTCCGGATTGGATATAGTGGCTCCCCGACTGAAAAATTGATCGCGGCTTTCGAGCTGAACCATTTCCATGCTTAATACGGAGCCCGGCGATAGTTGGCGTGTCGCAACGACAACGTCGACCAACTGGCTTGCCCTTGCACTTAAATAGAGCTGCCAGCCTCTGGTTCCGTTGCAAAGTACTTTTATACTATTTTGACTCTGGATTTTTGGATTCACCAAACTAAATTGCAAAGCGATGTCGCATTCCCGCGATTTAGTTCTGTCATCAAGCGGATGAACCCGGATTTGGGTTTGACCCGGCGTTGTTTGCTGTTGTAGCCATTGTTGTGCTGCATTGGTTAAATCGGCTGCGCTATAGGTTTCCGCACGGGTTCCAACAGAAAGAGCCGGTAGCAGGAGCACCAAGTATCTCAGCGCTTTAAAATTAAAATTGTCGTACATTTTCATATGGTTTCGGCTATGCTTTATCGACAAAGGGGAATAACATACAGCTCTTTGTATTTTCAGTAATTTGCTGCAGATATTCTGACTAAACTATGTGTCTGCAAGAATCGAACCGAACTGTTTTGCTTGGAGTGTTAAATGGCGAGTATTCTTGATTCTGTCAATCAGCGCACGCAATTGGTTGGGCAAAACCGTTTAGAGTTACTGTTGTTTAGGCTTGCCGGCCGTCAAAGATTTGGCATCAACGTATTTAAAGTTCGCGAAGTACTACAGTGTCCGCCACTAACTGCCATTCCAAAACGGAATAAATTTGTGCGCGGTATCGCGCACATCAGGGGACAGACTATCTCTGTCATCGACCTGAGCTTGGCAACGGGCGGACGCCCTATCGAAAACATAAAAGACTGTTTTATTATCATCGCTGAGTATAACCGTTCGGTTCAGGGCTTTTTGGTGAATTCAGTTGAGCGCATCATTAATATAAACTGGGAATCTATCATGCCGCCGCCAAAGGGCACAGGCGGAAGGCAAAGCTATTTAACTGCCGTCACTGAAATCGATAAAGAGCTGGTCGAAATCATTGATGTTGAAAAAATTCTCGAAGAGATTTCACCGTCGCCAACAGCAGTGAGTACCTCATTTGAGACAGCGACTATCCAACAGGATCTGGGAAATCGGATTATATTGATCGCGGATGATTCTGCAGTGGCACGCAATCAGGTGAAACGTGCGCTCGAAGGCTTGGGCATTGCTATGCACTTGGTCAAAAACGGCAGAGAGGCGCTGACGTACCTGCAGGAAGTTGCCGCTCAGTGTGAGCAATCGGTCACTGAAAAGATAGGTTTAATGATCTCTGATATTGAAATGCCCGATATGGATGGTTACACCCTGACGGCAGAAGTCCGGTTGGACCCGAAGCTAAAACCTCTTCACGTCATTTTGCATACGTCGCTCAGCGGCGTCTTTAACCAGCAAATGGTACAAAAAGTTGGTGCTGATGACTTTATCGCCAAGTTTAATCCGGACGAATTGGCTGAGTCCGTCCGCAAATGGCTGCATACAGAATAACTAACGGAATCATACGAGTGAATAAAGAGCTGCATGACAGCGAGTACAAGACATTCCGTGATTTTCTGGAACAGCAGTGCGGCATTGTACTTGGTGAGAACAAACAGTACCTGGTCAAGAGTCGCCTAGCGCCGCTGATGCAAAGGTTTAATCTCGGCAGTCTGTCGGAGCTGGTAAATAAAACACTCAGTCCTTTTGAGCGTCAGCTGAGGTCTGCAGTTATAGACGCGATGACGACTAACGAAACCTTGTGGTTTCGTGACACTTACCCATATGAATTGTTGAAAAAACAGATATTTCCCGAACTTGAGAAAGACCACCGCAATGTAAAAATTTGGTCTGCTGCCAGCTCAAGCGGTCAAGAGCCATACTCTATTGCGATGACCGGTTTGGAGTATCAACAAATGCGACCAGCGGCCTTCGGATTAGGTGTTCATATTTTGGGTACGGATATTTCCAACACCATGCTGGAGCATTGTCAACGCGCCGAGTATGACGGCTTGGCGCTGTCACGTGGTTTATCACCGGAGCGTCGCAGCAAATTCTTTGAAGACAGTGGCAATGGCATGATGCGGGTAAAAGATATAGCCCGGCGTAACGTCAGCTTTCGCCATTTGAATTTGTTGGATAGTTATACCCTGCTTGGTAAGTTTGACATTATTTTCTGCCGTAATGTGCTGATTTATTTTTCACCCGAAGTAAAAGCAAAGATTATCCGACAATTTGCGCAAGCGTTGAATCCAAAAGGATTTTTGGTGCTTGGTGCTTCAGAATCCCTTTCAAGTACTAATAACGACTTTGACATGATTCGCTGTAATCCTGGCATTATTTACCGACGCAAAAATTAATTAGCCAGTTCGAAATAACCTTTAGATACCTATCTGCTGTAATTCTGACAACTTTATTGGCCCGACTTTTGCTAGAAAACTTATAAGGTTTGGTGGGGAGTCATATCATGGCGATAAGTTTTAACAATGCTTTCGGGTTGCATGAGCAGGGAACGTTGTTGCGGGAACGCCGCACTGAGTTACTGGCAAATAACATTGCGAATGCCGATACGCCGGGTTACAAAGCCCGAGACTTGGATTTCCATACCGCACTGTCGAATGCGCAGGCTCGCCAAACGGGGGCTTTGCAGCAAACGGATAACAAGCATTTTGATATCTCCCCATCAACAAGACACGAAGTGTTGTTTCGTAATGCTGAGCAAACAGATACGGGTGACGGAAACAGTGTGGACATCCACCGTGAGCGAAATGCATTCAGCCAAAACGCTATGGAATACCAGACTTCGTTGCAGTTCTTAAATAGCAAAATCAGCGGGTTGAAAAAAGCACTAGGAGGGCAGTGATGAGCCTTTATCGAGTCTTTGATATCGCCGGCACAGGCCTGACAGCGCAGGCTCTGCGGCTCAATACAACGGCCAGTAATATAGCCAACGCTGAAAGTGTCAGTAGCAATCTGGAAACGACCTATCGGGGCAGACATCCGGTGTTTGCGGCGGAGTTTGATAACGCGATGACTGAGCAAGGTGCCGGCGTCAAGGTACTTGGCGTAGTCGAAAGCGATGCACCTCTGAATAAGGAATACAACCCGTCCCATCCTTTGGCAGACGAAAACGGATTTATTTACAAACCGAATGTCAACGTGATGGAAGAAATGGCCAATATGATTTCCGCGTCGCGCTCTTATGATGCCAATGTGCAGGTGGCTGATGCTGCGAAACAAATGCTGAGCCGGACTTTAACCCTTGGCCAGCGTTGATAAGGAGTAGCTGATGACCACGATTTCCAATACCAGCGGCAATAGCTATCTGGACAGTCTGAAAGGCACGGACACCACAAAAAAAGAAGATAGCGGTGCGTTGACCCAATCGGACTTTTTTGCCTTGTTAACCCAACAACTGGCATTTCAAGACCCCACCAAACCGGTCGAGAACGATCAGATGATCGCTCAGATGACGAGTTTTACCATGGCCGATGGTATCAGTTCGCTGAATACCAACTTTAAAGATTTCGCTGCCAGCATGAACTCAAATCAGGCTTTACAGGCGTCCAGTCTGGTTGGACGGACCGTGCGGGTGAATTCTGATACGTTGATTTTTGACGGTACGAATTCGACTTATGGTGCTATTGAAGTGCCTGCAAAAACCACATCGATGAAAGTCAGTATCTACGATGCCAGTGGTGCTCTCGTGAAAAGCGATACGGTGGCGAACCCTAACGAAGGCAAGTTTGAACTGGCCTGGGACGGAACAAATGAGGCGGGCACTAAGCAGACTACCGGTTTGTACACCATGAAGATAGACGCCACAGTTGACGGGAAGGCGCAGAGCCTCGTCACGTCCAGTTATGTACCTGTTGCCAGTGTGACTCTGGGGACATCAACCGCAGATATGAAACTGAATTTGCTTGGCCTTGGCGCCAAAAAAATGTCAGACATTTTAGAAATTGCCGCAGGCTGATGCCTGACTTTCGAGGTGAACTATGAGTTTTAATATTGCATTGAGTGGTCTGGCTGCAGCCCAGAAAGATTTGGACACTACGGCGAACAACATTGCCAACGTCAACACCACGGGTTTTAAAGAGTCACGTGCTGAATTTGCCGACGTCTACGCCGGCTCTATTTTCTCACCAGGCCGGACCAAAGTGGGTGATGGTGTGACGACGTCACAAGTGGCGCAACAGTTCAGTCAGGGCGCGTTGAAATTTACGCAAAACTCGCTGGATATGGCAATCACTGGCGACGGCTTTTTTGCCCTGACCTCGGATTTAGCCTCGCGGGACATGACTTTTACCCGCTCCGGTGCTTTTAAACTCAGCAAAGATAACTTTATCGTTGATAACAACGGCAACTTCCTGCAGGGCTACCCGGTTGACCCGGCAACAGGCTCTGCCAGTTCGGTCAGTCTCAGTACGACCAAGCCAATTCAGATCCCAAGTACGGCGGGAGCACCGCGGTCGACCAGCAACGTTTATATGACGATGAATTTAAACTCAACGCTGGTTGCTCCGGCTGGCGGCTGGGCGACCTTTAATCCATTGGATAAGTCGACGTACAATACCGGCTCCACGACTTCGACAACTGTCTATGACAGCTTAGGTGAACCGCATGTGCTGTCGTTTTATTTCAGACGCACAACAACTGCTACGGACAACAACTGGGAAGTCTATGCTGTATTTGATGACAACACAGCAACAGCTGCAACTGCAACCGCTACAAATGGCCAGTACTTTGGCCCGACTGTATTAGACTTCGACGCGAATGGTCTCCCTGTGGCACCGACATCAACGTCAATGCCTGACTTGGTGATCCCGTCAGCGACTTTGAACACAACAGCATTCCTGACTAATGGTGCGCAGTTTACCAGTAATCTGACAGTCAACTTCAGCAACCAGGCCGGGACAAATTTCCCAACGCAATATGCCAGTAAGTTCGAAGTGGGCTCGTTAAATCAGGATGGTACAACTGTAGGTCGTCTGACCAGTATTGATATCGACGCTGCTGGCAAAGTTATGGCAAGTTACAGCAACGGCGATCAAACCTTTTTGTCGCAAGTTACTATGGTGAAATTTGCCAACCCACAAGGCCTGACTCAGGCCGGTAATACTGCCTGGAAACAAAGCCTGCGCTCCGGCGAAGCTTTGGCAGGCGAAGCAAACACAGGGACTCTGGGTGCTATTAACTCTTCGGCACTGGAAAACTCGAACGTTAACCTGACCAACGAATTAGTGGATCTGATTGCGGCACAAAGAAACTTCCAGGCCAACTCGCGGGCGCTCGAAGTCAACAGTTCGCTGCAGCAGACGGTACTGCAAATCCGCTAAGGTTCTGCTTGACGAAAAAACCACCTTCGGGTGGTTTTTTTTATGCCTAAACTGCGGCAACTGCTTGGCGCCGTGACCGTATCATTGCTGCGTGTAGTTTATTGGCACCATCCTTGCTTTACCTGCTTAGATAGAGAAGGGGGATCACTATGGATCGC
>CAMLRA010000119.1 GCA_946482325.1 uncultured Chromatiaceae bacterium
CTGCAAGTGGCGATGAACCCTGATTTCCCGCGGCCGGAGGTGTTTGCCGAGCGTGTGGCGACAAAACGCTGGTTAGAGTTATGGCCACAGTTGCAGATCAAACATCCTTGAGTAGTCCCACTTGTAAACAAAAAGCGGGCCCCCAGATCCAAACCTCACCCTTTACCAGATCATCAGCTGATGCCAGTTTCAATACGCCCACCAACTGCTAAGACAACAATACCACCCGGTGCAACCCGGCAATTGGCTGTGTTGCTGAGTGTATTGTGGCTGGTCTGGCTACTGGCTTTGACGCTGGCTGCGCCGTTGGGGCCTGAAGTTACCACGCAACCGGCACAGATCACATTGTGGCAAAGCCTGCCGGATCAGCCGGAGCCGATGTTGCTGCAGACGCAAAGTGAGCGCAGCAGCCCGCAATTATTCCTGCATGCCAAACAACAAGCGGTGTATGTGCTGGTGGCGGAGCCTGTGTTGCTGTTGCTGCGTTTGCTGGCGTTGTTATTGCCGGTGGTGTTGGTCGCGGCCTGGTTTATCCGTGCCGGGCCCAGGCGCAGTTTTCGTCTCGCGCTATGGCGGGATGCCAACCTCTGCTGCAAAAGGCAGCTGTATCACTGAAGGCCTCTATTGCATTTGAAAAGTTAACTTTTTCCAATCAATAGAGGTATTTATGTCAAATTCAAAAAAATCGCCGGTGAAAAGCCGCTGGCGTTTGCTGGTGCTGCTTGTCGTCTTGTTTATTGTTTTCGCTCAGTCCATCGGTGTGCCAGTCGCCGCGCACACTGCTGCTCCTGTTAAAGCCATTGAGGCTCAGCAAAGCCTCACGGCCGCTGAGCGCAACACCGCGCTGACGCAGCTGGCTAAAGTGTTAGCAGCACATTATGTGCTGCCAGAGACAGCAGCGCGGCTTTCCACTGCGTTGTTACAAGCCGAAACCGCTGGCCGGTTTCATCATCTGCAAAGTAAACAACAGCTGGTCGATGAAGTGGGGCACTGGCTGCGCAGTGTGGGCAAAGACGGCCATCTGGGGCTGGAGCTGACGCAAAGCTATGGCGAAGTCACTTATATCCGCCATGAAAGCGAGGAAAAACGCCGTAATAACTTTGCTTTTGAAAAGCTTGAAATCCTGCCCGGCAATATCGGTTATCTGAAGCTGAACAAGTTTGTGCAGGCGGATGCGGCTTTTGACGTCGCGTCGCAAGCGCTGCAGTTTTTAAGCCGAACTGACGCGCTGATTATCGATTTGCGTGAAAGCGCCGGCGGCTCGCCGCAGCTGGTGCGTTACCTGCTTAGTTTTTTTGTGCCGGCCGACACTTTGTTGTGGCAGTTGGAGCGCCGAAGCCCGGCGCAAACGGAGGATGTCAGGGCGCAAGTGGTGCTGCAACAACAGTTGCAAATGCCGTTGTATGTACTGCAATCCGCCAATCAAGTCAGTGCCGCTGAGTTTTTCAGTTATGCCCTGCAGCAGCAGGGACGTGCCACAGTGATAGGCGAAACCAGTGCCGGTCTTGCCCATTATACCGGCGCGATGGCAGTGACTGACTGGTTGTTTGTGCGCATTCCGCTGGCAAGGCCAGTTTTCCCGCAAAGTGGCGATAATTTTGAACAGCGTGGCGTGCAGCCGGATGTCAAAGTGCCGGCGGCACAGGCATTGCAAAAAGCGTTAGCGCTGGAGCAGCAGCGGCGGATCAATTAAACATCTTGTAATAAAAAAGCCCTCGTTGATACGTGGGCTTTTTAACTTTCAAAAAGGCTGACAGCATTATTTCGCGGCTTTCACTTTGCCGTGTTTGGGGGAGCGTGGGCCGTACAGAATGCCGTTGTGCATTTCCGGAGATAACAGGCGGTTCGAGGCGATCGCTGCGATCTGGAAGCCGGTGTCCATCGCTGTTTCCATGATTTGTTTGACTGCTGCTTCGACTAACATGCCAACCAGGCCGCCACCGTTGCCTCCGTTTTGTTCACTGCTGGAAGCGCTGGCTTTGCCTTCCCATAACAGCGTGTTAGTTTTGCTGTCGGTTAAGCGTGCTTTGACTACTACCACAGTGTCGCTCGACAACACCGCATAAGAAGTGCCGTATTCCTCGATATCGATATACAGCACCGCATCAGCGCCAAAAATCTCGTTGAGTTTTTTCGGTGCCACGGCGTGAATGTCTTCCGCGACCGTCAGGCCATTATTTTTGAAAGTTTCATTAACCAGAGCCACCGGAAATACATAATAACCGGCTTCGGCCAGTGGCACTGTCACGTTGGCCAGTACGCCGTATGGCGCTATCACTTCTGAGGTGTGATTAGTCGGTGGTAACACCAGAATCGACTTCGGGTTACTTTGCTTAAAAGCGCTGTAATCCATCGGAGCCTGTGTCGTGGCACAACCGGCCATCAGGAGCGTCAGTGCACAAGCCACGGATAATTTCAGAGTGCTCATGATTGACCTGCCTTGGCGTTTTTCAGTAAAAAGTCAATAAACTGGGTTGATTCTGGGTACAGTTGTTTTTCTTTTTGCAGATAACTCAGACCGGTATCACGCTGACCACTTTGCAGGTACAAGAAGCCCAGATGCGCATAAAGGCCTGGGCCTACCTGTAGTTTGTTGCGGCTGCTTTCACTGATGGTTTTTTCCAGCGTTTCGATTTGCTCTGTCACGGACGAATCTTCGTTTTTGAAGTGTTCGTAAACATTGGTCTGGTAAGAACCGTAGTGATACAACGGCTTAGTGCTTTGACAGCCGCTGAGTGCCGCGACAGACAACGCGGCAACCAGCATTAGTTTTACATCCATGTGTATTGGTCTCACTGTGGTTGCCATTGGTTATTGCTGATGCCGTTGACCAGATTATTGACCGCTTCACGTAAGGCCAGATCCAGTACTTTTCCATTTAACGTGGCGTCGTAACCGGCAGTACCACCAAAACCAACCACTTCACGGTTGGACAGGCTGTATTCACCGGCGCCCATCGCCGAGAACACCACGGCTGAGGTTTCCACATCGACAATATTTAACGCCACTTTGGCATAAGCGATTTGTTCTTTGCCTTTGCCTAAAATGCCAAACAGTTGTTTGTCACCGGTTTGTTTGCGGCCAAATTCCGTGACATCGCCAGTCACCACATATTTCGCGCCGATGACATTTTGTTTCGCGCCGGCAAACTGCGCTTCTTGTGATAACTCAGTCATGTTGGCGCGGTCCATCACCAAAAAACGGTTGGTTTGTTGTAAATGCGTGATCAGAATAGTTTTAGCTTGTGAGCCCAGCTGATCGACTTCAGCGTTAAAAATGCCATTTTGGAAATTAGAACGGTTTTGAAATTTACCGACGACCAGTTTGCTTTTTTGTCCTTGGTAAGGCTGGTAAGCGGCATTGACTTTAGGGGCTTCGATAGTGCGGGACGATTCAGTGGCTGAACAGCCTGCCAGAATAACCAGAGGCAGCGCCAGCGCAAATGAACGGACGGTACTTTTCATGTAAATTTCCTTTTTTGGTGAAAGTTGCAAAATAGTAACAGGACTCTTGCAGTTAAACACCGGAAATTTAAACTTCGGCTGAACAACCGGTGTTTTTCTGTGCGACTTTTTTGGGGCAAAATATGGGCGTGACCGGAAAAGCACGCCCATTGTGAGGGGAACACTGCTGGGGTGGTTAAAACATCCAGCGCAACCCCAGAGCGGCGGCACTGTCGTGTTGGGTGTCGAGTTCGAGTCGTGTTGCCAGCAGGTAAGCCGTCAGGTCTTTGCTGAGGTTATAGTCCGCACCGACTGACCAGCTATGGCCTTCTTCGCTATGCCGGGTGCGGCTGTGGTCCTGCATATACTGCAGCTTGTACGCCACTGTATCTCGCTTGAGCTGCAGTTCAGCCAGCCAGGCGTTGCCACGCAGCGGTTTGGTTTGATGTTCACTATATTGCCACATCAGGCCTGCTGACAAAGCACCGAGGCTGGATTCACTCAACAGCGCATGCGCCAGTAAGCGGTCGGCGCTGATGTTATTCAGCTCGTTGGCACGGGCATAAGCAAAATAATACGGCGCTTGTTTAAAAGCGGCATCGCCGTAGCTGAGAGTCCAGTCGTAACCACCGGCGGTTTCGTCGCTGGCACCGGTCTGATAAGTCGCGCTCCATTGCCATAAACCCAGTTTCGGGCTTTGGTAACTGACGATATTTTCCAGCCGGTCTTGCCCTGGCGTTAGCTGCGCCATGTCGGCTAAAGTCTCGTTAAATAAGTCGATTTTGCCTTCAGACTTTTTAAACTTGCTGTCGTTTTTACCGAAAATCAGCTCGCCGTAGGATTTGCTGGCAACACCAACATAAGTATTACGGCTGCCAAAGCGATGGCCTTTATTGCTGTCATCGAGGCCATTGACCTGCCACTCGTACACGGCGATCAGCTTTAAATCGTCGGTTAAAGCCTGATCAGCTTTAAGCCCAAGCCGGCTAAACGGCGCTTCGATTTGCCAGCCTTTATCGGCGTAGCGCAGCAGGTCGGCGTCGGCATACAGCGCCTGCACGTCGAGTTTGCCGTAAAAATCCCAGTTAAAATCGTCTGCCTGCAGCGGCGCAGCCACTGTCACCAAGCCGGCCAAAGTCGTGAATAAAGCTTTATGCATTTTGTACCTCTGTACTGCTGACCATCACAGGGGTTGCTGACGCCGCCGGGCCTTGCGCCAGTTCGCGGTTCAGCGTGTCACTATTGAGTTCGCCGCACCATTTCGCGACTACTAACGTTGCCACACCATTGCCAATCAGATTGGTCAAAGCGCGCGCTTCGGACATAAACCGGTCGATGCCGAGAATTAACGCAATGCCAGCCACCGGCACTGAGCCAACCGACGCCAAGGTGGCAGCCAGCACGATAAAACCACTGCCGGTGACGCCCGCTGCGCCTTTGGAGGTGACCAGCAACACCGCTAATAAAGTGAGTTGCTGAGTTAAATCCATCGGTGTGTCAGTCGCCTGCGCAATAAATACTGCGGCCATCGTCAGGTAAATCGCGGTGCCGTCTAAGTTAAACGAATAACCGGTTGGGATCACCAGACCAACTGTTGATTTAGTGGCGCCGAGTTTTTCCAGCTTGGTCATCATCCGTGGCAGCACAGATTCACTCGATGAAGTACCAAGCACAATCAGCAGTTCTTCGCGGATGTAACGGATAAATTTAGTGATAGAAAAACCATGATAACGCGCGATAGCACCCAGCACGAGAAAGATAAACAGCAGGCAAGTGGCATAAAAAGTCGCCATCAGGCCAGCGAGTGACCACAGTGTCCCGATGCCATATTTACCGATGGTAAAGGCCATAGCGCCAAAAGCACCGATAGGCGCCACTTTCATCAGCATGTGGACGATGGCAAACAGCAGCTCTGAGCTTTTTTCGATATAAGTAAACAGGATATTCTGCCGGCCGCCGAGACGCTGCAGCGCAAAACCAAACAGGATAGAGAAAAACAACACCTGCAGCATGTCACCGCGGGCAAAAGCATCAAACACGCTGGTCGGGATGATATTCAGCAGGAAATCGGTCACCGTCTGCATCTGACCGGGCGCGGTATATTTACTGATCGATTGCTGGTCCAGGCTCGCCGGGTCAATATGCATACCGTTGCCGGGCTGCACCAGATTAATCACCACCAGACCAATCACCAGCGCGATTGTCGAAACAATCTCGAAATACAACAAGGCATAACCACCGGTTTTGCCAACGCGTTTCATATCTTCCATGCCGGCGATGCCAATCACTACAGTACAAAAGATGATGGGTGCGATAATCATCTTAATCAGTTTGATAAAACCGGTACCAAGCGGCTGCATCGCCGTGCCGGTGTCCGGATAAAAGTGTCCGAGCGTGATACCGATGGTGATGGCGAGCAGCACCTGAAAGTAGAGGCTGGAAAACAGCCGGCCTGTTGCTTGTTTCATGTTGTTCTCTTTTTAGTTAGCGGAGGAAATCTCCCTGTCGTTTTGATTTAGGCAAAGGCTGGGCCAGAAGTTGGTTTGTCTAAATGTCTTTATTTATTAGATGGTTAGGTTGTTCGTGATGTTTGTGGTGTTTGGATTTGTGTGGATTTCCACACAGCGGAGTTTGGCGTTTGTCACTTTTTCCGCCGGTGGCGGAGGGGTTTTTCTATGCGGTGAGACCGCTTAGCAAAGAGTTCACCTGTCGGTGAGTCACTTTCTTTTGTTTCAGCAAAAGAAAGTAACCAAAGAAAAACCGCCCCCGGTTACGCTCGAAAGCCCGCTGAAAATCAACAGTTTGAGGCGCCGGCGTAACTCGCAGGCTGCTACCGTCAGCCTGCTCAGACACCCGCCGTCTTAAAACCTCAAACCGCTGATTTGCATCGGCTCGCTTCAACGGGGAATTGGTTTTCTGAGATGTTACTGCTCTTGACCCGAATGAATTAAAAACAAATCTTGATGCTGCATCAGGCTGCCCATAGGGCGAAACAGCCGAACGCCAGTTCAAAGGCAAGAATGAACTCTTTGCTAGGCGGTCTATCCGCAAGGATAAAAATGATTCAGTAAGAGCCAGCAAGACCTGCATATAAATCACTCCAAAAAATCCCTGCGGGTCAGCTGATACTTAGCCATTTTGTCGTACAGGGTTTTGCGGGCGAGGCCGAGTTCCTGCATTACGTCTTTGATAGAGCCGTGGTGCTGATTCAGCGCCTCTTCAATCAGACTTTTTTCGTAAGCTTCGACCCGTTGTTGCAGCGACATCAGGCTGCTGATGCCGTCGTTCGGTGTGTCGGTTTTGCCGAAGCAAACGGCGGGGCCAAGCAGCACATATCGTTCCGCCATATTGCGCAGTTCGCGTACGTTGCCGGGCCAGTCGTGTTGTTGCAGTTGCTGCACCTGGGACGGTGTCAGTGGCAGATATTCTTTATGAAACCGCGCGGCTGCGACCAAAGCGAAATGGCTGAACAGCAGCATCAGGTCGTCACGCCGCTCGCGTAATGGTGGCAGGCTGACTTCGACCAGACTTAAGCGGTAATACAAATCGGCACGAAAAGCGCCGCTGGCGGCCAGTTGTTTTAAGTCGGTTTTGGTGGCGGCGATGATACGAAGATCCAGTGCCACCGGCTGATTCGAGCCCAACCGGGTGACCCGGCGCTCTTCCAGTACCCGTAATAATTTCACCTGCAGCGACAGCGGCGTGCTTTCGATTTCATCGAGAAACAAGGTGCCGCCGTTGGCGAATTCAAACTTGCCGGCGCGTTTTTTCTCGGCGCCGGTATAAGCACCGGCGTCGGTGCCAAATAACTCGCTTTCAATCAGTTGCTCCGGAATGGCGCCGCAGTTGATGGCGACAAAGTTATGTTCGCGCCGGCTGCTTTGTTCGTGCAGGTAACGCGCAACCAGCTCTTTGCCGCAGCCGGTTTCACCAAAAATCAGCACGTCGGCCGGTGCGTCCAGCACGGCATCAAGCACGCTGCGCAGCTGCAGCATCGCCGGGCTTTGACCCAGAATACGCATACCGGGCTGCTGCGCACGGGCCACCGAAGCTTTTAAGGCGCGGTTTTCCAGCACCAGCGCCCGCTTTTCCAAAGCGCGCTGTGCCACTTCCAATAAATGACTGTTATCAAAAGGTTTTTCCAGGAAATCATAAGCGCCTTGCTGCAGCGCTTTGACCGCGAGCGACACAGCACCATAACCGGTCAGTACCACCACCGGAATTTCGGCATCGATGGCGTGAATGGCCTGTAGCAAATCCAGTCCGTGCATCGCCGGCATATGGATGTCGGTAATGACGATTCCGGCAAAATCCGCCGTTAATTGTTTTAACAGCGCGCCCGGGTTGGCCGTGGTACTGCACTGCAGCCCCTCAAGGCGAAACAGTTGCTCGACGACGGTACGGATCTCGGCTTCGTCATCGATAAACAAAATTTGCGGCATAGATTCAGTGGCGGTGTGAGTAGCAGGCAGCGGCATCAGCAGGCTTCCATCGGTAACAGCGGCAGGGTGACGCAGAACTCGGCGCCGCCTTGCGGGTGATTGCGCACTTCCAGTTTGCCGGCAAAGGACTGAATAATACGCTGCGAAATCGACAGGCCAAGCCCTAAGCCGTCGCGTTGTTTGGTGGTGAAAAAGGCTTCAAAAATCCGTTCCAGATGATGCGGTTCAATGCCGGGCCCTTGATCTTTTAGCAGAATTTGCACCTGTCCGGCCGTGGTCTTGACTGCCACGGCCATTGCGGCGTCGGTTTGTTGTTGCATCGCCTGTAGCGCATTGGTCAGCAGATTAACCAGCACCTGCTCGAGCTGAATAGGGTCGCCCAGCACCTGCGGCGCTACTTCGGGTAACTGCAGCCGCACTTTCACACCCTGGCGCTGACATTGGTGATGCACCAGCCCGACCGCATCCAGCACCAGTTTATTGACATCCACCGGCTGGTTTTTACCGGCGCTTTTGCGGCTGAAATCTTTGAACTGCGCGACGATATTACTCAGCCTGGCAATCAGTTGCTGCATCGCCTGCAGGTTTTGCTGCGCTTCGCTGTACATGGCCTTATCGAGCATTTTGGCGGTGGTTTGGCTGTAGCTCGACAGCGCCGTCAGCGGTTGATTCAGCTCGTGGTTCAATGACGCCGACAAACTGCCGATGGTGGCGAGTTTCGCCGCCTGTACCAATTCCTGTTCCGTGTGCGCCAGCGCGGTTTCGGTTTGTTCACGCTGCTGAATTTGCGCCACCAGTTGCTGATTGCTGGCGGCAAGGTCAGCAGTGCGGGCAATGACACGTTGTTCCAGTTGCCGGGCATGCAATTCCAGCTGCGCTGTGCGTTTTTGCCGCTCGCGTTGCAGACGCCAGCCAAGCAGCAAAATTACAAACAGCAGCGTAGTCAAAAGTAAGGCGGCACTGAGCTGCTGATAGGCGTCTGTGGCCGGTGTCAGCACTGTCAGTTGCCAGCCAAATTCGCTGAGTTGTTGTGACTGCGCCAGATAGTTCTGCCGGTTCGTGCCAAGCGGCATCTGCCACAGCTGTTGCCAGGGTGTCAGCAGCGCGCGGCGTTCGGTCTGGCCAAGCGGTGTGATGGCTTTGGTCAGATAACGCGGCTGTTCGGCCGCGCTTAGCGCTGCGTTATCGAGTTTGGTCAGCCGCCAGGCTGGCACATCGGAGAGGAAAATTTCATTGCTCTGGCCTGTAACAATAAAGTGGCTGCCTTTGAGGCCGGCGATTTGTTGTTGCTGCAGTTCCAGCGGTTCTAAGTCGACCTTTGCCACCAGCACCGCGCGCACCGGGCTGGCCGGAGCCGTGGCATCCTGCCTGAGCGGCGCACTGTAATAGACGCCACGCATACCGCTGGTATGGCCCAGCGCATAATAAAACCCGCTGTTGCCGGCCAGCGCCGCTTGTACATAAGGCCGAAAGCCAAAATCGCGGCCAACATAAGAAGTTGTGTCTTGACTGTTGCTGCTCGCCAGCACGAGGCCATCATTGCCGACCAGATATAAATCAGCCACACCAGCACTTTGCTGCAATTCGGCCAGATATTGATTCAGCGCTGCGATATCAGACTGTGCCAGCCATTGCTGCAGCAGCGGGCTCTGGCCGAGCTTTGCCGGCAATGTGGCGTGGCGGCCGATGCTATAACGCAAAAATGCCGCCAGATTATTGCTCTGACTGGCCGCCTGAGCGCGCAAATCCTGATAAATCCAATGCTGGCAGGCCGCGGCGGTCAGCATTAACAGCAGCAGATAACACAACAGCAGTGCCGGGCGGGGCAGTCGGAGCACAATCAGTTCCTGAAGTTAGCATCAGGCGTCAGTGTAAGGGCTGCTGGCGCTGGCGGCAATTCCACGTCAGACACCCCAACGGCGTAAGGCCTGTAAAAACACCGGGTCACGGCGTAGCTGTGGGATCACCTGATTGATCTGCGGCATCAATTGCTGATTTTCCGGGGCATTACCACAGCCAATCACACCAGACGGTTGCTCGGTCTGGTTTTCTGTCAGCGGCAATAACGTCAGTTCTTCGCCGCCAAGCTCACGATAGTATTGATAAACAAAAGGATATTCGAGTGTGTAGTCGAGGCGGTTATGCGCCACCATATTCAGCATCGCGATAGTTTCGTTATCTCCGGTACGCTGCAGCACCTGCTGTGGATGCTGTTGCTGATGTGCTTCAATCAAAGGTTGCAAAATGCCGTATTTACGGCCAGCCGGATAACCAAAACGCAGGTTTGGGACTCTGAGTAGATTGGCAAAAGCCGGTTGTGGACCAAATTGCCGGCGCAATTGGCTAGCCAGCGCAGGCCGGGTCATCACCTGATGCGGCCGGTATTGATGAGTGCTGTCCGAGTAAATCACGCCGCTGAGTGGTTGTTTGGGTTGCAGCATGCAGGCAAAACACAGCTGATGCTGGTGCTGCAGTTCCCGGGTCACCCGCAGTTGCGGCATTTGATTCAACTTGCCTTCAACACCGGGCAGCAGCAGATGCAGCCGTTCAATCAACACATCACAAATGCCCTGGCCACGCAAAGGACCATCGACGATATGAAAAGGCGGGGCATGATTCACTGCCCAGTGTAATTTTGTGGCGGCGCGTGCTTGTGGCAACACAGCACTGAGTAGTCCGCTGATGAGACAAATAGTGCTGATTTGGTATAGGCGGCGGAAGTCCATTTTCGACCTGTGTTGTTGTACCGGGATGAGCAAAACTTAATCGATTAATTGTGCATTCGCCAGCCGGAAAGCGACTTTTTTCTACGACTGCAACGGGCGGCAACTAACGACATTTTAGGGCGACTGAACGGAAATGACCGGTCAAAGACTTCCCGTGACTAAATGCTTTAAGTTATTATGTGATAACATCACATTTATTGAGGTTGATATGTCATTTCTTGCGCGTCACTCTGCTATAAAGGCAATTCCCCATCGATTGTTTCCGCTGTCTGTGCTGGCTCTCCTCTGTGCGGCACCGGCGGGTGCTGCCGATCCGCAACATCTGGAACATATCGAAGTGCGTCATCACCAGAGTTATCGCGGTCAGGTGCCGGTGGAAAAATTGCCGCAAGCGGTGTCGGTGCTGGGGCAAGCTGATTTTGCCGACTGGTCGATGAGTCGTTTTCAGGATGTGTTGGATTTATCCAGTGGCATTGCCCGGCAGAACAATGGCGGCGGTTTGTGGGACAGTTTTTCGCTGCGGGGTTTTCCCGGCAACGAAAACATGCCTTCCGGGTATCTGATTAACGGCTTTAATGGCGGCCGCGGTTTTAGTGGTCACCGCGATGTATCCAATATCGAAATGGTCGAAATTTTAAAAGGCCCGGGTTCGGCGTTGTATGGCCGCTCTGAACCCGGCGGCACTATCAATATCATCACGCGCAAACCAAATCAGACCAACGGTGGTTATCTCAAAGCCAGCGCAGCCACTGAGCAGCAATACCGGCTGGAAGGTGACTACAACTACGCCCATAGCGACAGCCTGATGCTGCGGGTCAATGGTGCGGTGCAGGACTATGGCAGTTTTCGCGACGAAGTCAGCAGTGAAAAACAAGTGCTGACGCCTTCGGTATTGTGGCAGCCCGATACTGACAGTTCGGTGCTGTACGAGGTCGAGGTGCTGCGACAGGACCAGCTGTTTGACCGCGGTATTGTCGTGCTCAACAACAATTTTGATACGGTGCCGCACAGCCGCTATTTAGGCGAACCTGATGATAAACCAACAGAAATTGATGCCGCTGGCCATCAGCTCAGTTTCGAGCGTGACTTGGCCAACAGCTGGCACCTGAACCTGGGCGCCGGTTACCGCGATTCCAGTCTGCAGGGGTTTTCTTCTGATGCGGAACTGGCGAAAGCGCGTCAGGGCGTGACGGCTGATGGCAAAACGCTGACGCGCCAGCGCCGTTACCGCGATTATGATTCCAAAGACAGCACCGCCCGCGCGGAACTGAGCGGCAGCCCGCAGCTGTTCGGCATCACCCATCAGCTGTTGTTCGGCACTGACGCCTACGATTATGAACTCTACACACTGCTGGGGCGTTATCGGGGGCCAAAAGGCAGCTATGCCATTGATATTCAGGCGCCTTTGTATGGGGTTGCCAAAGCCGGCACTATCACCACTTTGTATGAAAACGTCGAATCGCAGCAAGCAGTCGGTGTCTACCTGCAGGATTTGCTGCAGCTGAGCCCACAATGGCAGTTGTTGCTGGGGGTACGCTACGACAGCTACCAGCAGCGCATACAAGAGCTGGTGAAAAACACCGTCGCCCGTACCGAAGACCAGCAAGTCAGCCCGCGTGTTGGCCTGAATTATTTGCTGAATGACCGGGTGACGCTGTACGCCAATTACGCCGAAGGCTTTTTGCCATTGTCAGGCACTGATTACGCAGGTAAGGCGTTTGAGCCTGAACTCAGCGAATCGGTGGAAGTGGGCATGAAGCTGGCGCTGGCTTCCTGGCAGGCCAGGCTGTCGCTGTTTGATGCGGAGAAATCCAATATTCTGGTGTCCGATCCGGTCAACGTCGGCTTCTCGGCCACGCTCGGTGCGGCGCAAAGCCGTGGCGTCGAACTGGAACTGGCGGGCCCGCTTGCGGCCAACACTGATCTGTCGTTGTCTTACAGCTGGCTTGACAGCGAAACGCTCAAAGACAGTATCAACATTGATTGGGGCGTGCTGATCCCCAAAGGCAGTGCTTTGGTCAATGTTCCGCGTCATACGCTCAGCGCGCAGCTGCGTCAGCAGTTGGCCATTGCCGGCCACGACAGCCAGTTGGGTCTGCGGCTGCGCTATCAGAGTAAAAGATTAGGTGACGCGGTGACGCCGTCTTATTTGCTGCCGTCGCACACACTGTGGAGCCTGTTTGCCAGCACG
>CAMLRA010000120.1 GCA_946482325.1 uncultured Chromatiaceae bacterium
GCATCAAATTTGGTGTGCGCAAAATCAACATCGATACGGATTTGCGTTTAGCCTCTACCGGTGCGATCCGTCGTTTTATGGCGCAGCACCCGGCGGAATTTGATCCACGCAAGTATTTACAGGAATCTGTCAAAGCTATGATGGAGATCTGTAAAGACCGCTACCAGGCATTTGGTTGTGCAGGGCAGGGGTCGAAAATCAAAGCCATTTCGCTGGAGAAAATGGTGAAATTGTATGATTCGGGCAAATTAACGCCGAACATTAAATAAGCAGAAAAATGAATGTTCTATTAAATTTTCAAGACAGAAATTTAAGCGATACATTCCGGGTAAATCTGTAAGCGAATATTGCAGTGAAACAGGTCTGGCTGGCTGTCTTTGTTATATTGACAACCACTGGTTTTGCTGCAATGATGCGGGCGGTTTACCCTCTAACCAGGTCATCCTTTTTTACAAGTTTGGCCTTCAAAATACAGGTTACGTTAATCAGCAATTATTGGTTGGGAACTATGTCTAACAATAACATTCGTAAAAACCTGATCGCATCGGCAATCGTTGGTGCTTTCATGTTCGGTGGCGTTGCTCAAGCGACGACTCTCGCAGAAGTCACCAATACCGGTGTCCAGGCTGCTAAAGCATCTGCAGCTTCTCAGGAAAAAATCAACAACATCTATGATCAGTCACAAGAACTGCTGGCGGAATACCGCGCACTGGTTGAACAGACTGAAAACCTGAAAGTTTACAACGACCACGTAAACACTCTGGTTGCTGACCAAAATGCTCAGCTTGCTTCTTTAGACAAGCAAATCGGTACCATCGAAGGTACTAAACAAGGCATCGTTCCTCTGATGTACAAAATGGTCGACACGCTGGAAGCTTTCATCAAAGCTGACATGCCAATCGACATCACCAAGCGTTTAGAGCGCGTACAGCGCCTGCGCGATGTACTGGGCAATTCAAACGTAAACACGTCTGAAATGTACCGTCTGGTGATCGAAGCGTACCAAATCGAAAAAGATCTGGGTACTGCGATGGTTACTTACACTGACAAACTGAACGTAGATGGCACAGATATCTCTGTAAACTACGTATATGTTGGCCGTGTTGCTCTGTTAGCTCAGACACTGGATGACAAACGCGCGTGGATGTGGAACAAAACCACAGCAAAATGGGATGAACTGGGTCCTGAGTACCTGGAATCAACCAAGTTAGCGATTCGTGTTGCGGGTAAACAAGCTGCCCCAGAATTATTAAAACTTCCAGTGTTAGCAGCGGAGTAAGAATAAATGAAGAAAGTGTTCAAAGGTTTAATGATTGCAGCTGCTGTGACGATGTCTGCCGGCGTTTGCTTAAACGCTGCTGCTGACACGGCTAAACTGGACCAGCTGTTAGAACAAGTAAAGAAAAACCGTTCTGCTGACGCCAAACTGGATGCTGCCCGCGAGCAGGAATTCCTGTCTGACCGCGCTGACAAACAAGCTTTACTGAGCAAAGCAAAAGCTGCTTTCGCTGCTGAAGAAGCGCGTGGCAAGTCTCTGACTCAACAGTTCGCTGACAACGAAGGCAAACTGGCTGCGAAAGAACAAGAGCTGCAAACTGCACAAGGTACACTGGGCGAAATGTTCGGTATCGTTCGTGGTAACGCCACTGAAACTATCGGTTCTATCGCTACTTCAAACATCAGTGCACAGTACAAAGGCCGTGAAGAGTTACTGAAAAAACTGTCAGTAGCAAAAGAACTGCCAACTATCACTGAACTGGAAGAACTGTGGATCGCTCTGCAAACTGAAATGACTGAGTCTGCAAAAGTATCTAAGTTCGACGGTAACGTTGTGAACCTGGATGGTACTTCTGCTCAGGCTAACGTTGTTCGTGTTGGTTCTTTTGTGCTGATTTCTGACAACGGTTACCTGGTATACAACGCTGATACCAAAGAAATGCAACCTCTGGGCAAACAGCCAGAGTCTCACATTCTGTCAGACGCCGCTGCATTCAAAGGCGCTGCTGCCGGTGAAGTGAAACCAGTATTCATCGACCCAACAGGTGGTAACCTGCTGCGTCTGAAAACTCAGGAAGCTTCTTTAGAAGACCAGTTCCACCAAGGTGGTACAGTTGGTTACGTAATCACTGCATTACTGTTCCTCGGTCTGATCATCGGTGTGATTCGTTTCTTCGCTCTGACTGCTGCTCAATCAGGTATTAACGCTCAGCTGAAAAACCTGGGTGCTCCATCTGAGAAGAACGCTCTGGGCCGTATCCTGAAAGTTTACCATGACAACAAAAAAGCTGACGTGGAAAACCTGGAACTGAAACTGGACGAAGCCATCATGCGCGAAACTCCGGCTATCGAGTCTGGTATCGGTATGCTGAAACTGATTGCTGCAGTAGGTCCTCTGCTGGGTCTGTTAGGTACAGTAGTTGGTATGATCGGTGCGTTCCAGATGATTACTCTGCACGGTACTGGCGACCCGAAAATCATGGCTGACCAAATCGCAATGGCGCTGGTTACTACAGTTCAAGGTCTGTTGTGTGCTCTGCCAATGCTGTTCGTTCACGCGTTGTTACAGTCTAAATCAAACTCAATCCTGCATATCCTCGATGAGCAAAGCACTGGTCTGATTGCTGCTCACGCGGAGAAGGAGAAAGCATAATGCATAGCCTGATAGAGCTTTGGGAATCTGTCAGGGATTTTATCGCTACCGGCGGCAGCGTTTTATATATTGTCGCCTTCGTGCTCTTTGCGATGTGGGTGTTGATCATAGAGCGCTTTTGGTTTGTGACCCGGGATTATCCAGTCTTACGCGACAAAATCGTGTCTGAGTGGAATGCCCGGACCGACACAACCTCTTGGTATGCACATAAAATCCGTGATGCGTGGGTATCTGAAGCCTCAGCCAAGCTGACTCAGCGCATGAACGTCATCAATACTTTGATTGCCGTTTGTCCGATGGTTGGTTTGTTAGGCACAGTAACCGGGATGATCGCAGTGTTCGAAATTATGGCACTGCAAGGAACCGGTAACCCAAGACTGATGGCGGCAGGTATTTCAATGGCAACAATTCCGACAATGGCCGGTATGGTTGCATGTTTATCTGGCGTTTTCGTGGCGTCCAAATTGGAAGGTAAGATCAAGTCAGCGATCCACGAATTAGCTGACAGCTTACCGCATCATTGATAGAGAGTAATTTATGGCACGTAGAAATAAACGTGAAGCCGAAGAAGCTGCAATTGACTTGACGCCAATGCTGGACGTTGTATTCATCATGCTGATCTTCTTCATCGTAACCACTTCTTTCGTTAAGGAAGCTGGTATTGATGTAAACCGTCCAAAAGCGGCCAAAGCACAATCTAAACCTTCGGCAACTATTTTCGTTGCAATCCGTGCAAACGGTGAGATCTGGTTGGACAAACGTGCAGTTGACGTTGAGCGTGTCGGTGCGACAATTGAGAAATTGTTAGCTGAGTCACCAACGGATACAGTGATTGTTCAGGCCGATAAAGAAGCGAAACACGGCGTGGTCGTTTCTGTAATGGACCAAATTAAGCTGGCAGGTATTGAGAAGATCTCAATCGCGGCGGAGAACAAGTAATATGGCCCGGTTATTACTTTCACTCTTAGTCGGTGCGGTAATAACGTTTTTCCTGTATGTGCTGATGGCGTACCTGGTTGATGCAGATGATACGTTCAGCAGTGCGAAGAAGGAATCTATCGTTATTGAGATAAACTCGACGCCGCCTGAGTCTAAAGCTCAGACCCGGACTCGGGTACCGCCACCGCCACCGCCACCACCGCCAGAGCCGCCAAAGCAGCAGGTAGTGCAGGAAGCTTCTAGTACCGACGCAGGTACTATCGGTTTCAACGCACCGACTGTTGATGTAGGTGGAGTTAGCGGCGGTATCGGTGACCCGGCAAGCGCCATGATGCGTGATGGTGACGCAACGCCAATCGTTCGTATCGAACCGAAGTATCCTGTACAGGCTGCTCGCGACGGTATCAACGGCTGGGTAAAAATGCGTTTCTCTATTATGCCGGATGGTTCTGTAGACGAAATTGAAGTGGTTGATGCTGAGCCGAAGCGGGTATTTGACCGCGAAGCAATTCGTGCATTAAAACGTTGGAAGTACTCACCAAAAATCGAAAACGGTCAAGCGTTAAAGCAAACCGGAATTATGGTGCAGTTGGACTTCAACCTTGATAATGCCGGAGGTTAAGTATGAAATTTAACAAACTTACATCTGCGTTAATGGTGTTTGCTGCAGTGGGCGTTGCCGCGCTGCCAGTGAGCTCTGCGTTCGCAGCTCCGGACGCAGCTAAGATTGCTGAGCGTAAAGCGAAGAAGTCTCAGGCTGTCGGCGAAAAAGTTGGTAAAGCAATCGGTAAAGCTTATGAGCTGTATGGCCAAAATAAAGTCGGTGAAGCACTGGCATTATTAGAGCCAATCGAAGCGTCAAACACCTTCGATAAAGCTTATTTAGACAAATTTATCGGTCAGCTGTACATCGAGAAAGATCCTGCAAAATCATTAAGTTATATGATTAAAGCGGTTCAGCCTGATGTACTCGGTTTTACTGACCAGGCGACTCTGCTGCGCAATATCGGCGATTTAAGCCTGATGGCGAAAAAGTACGAGCAGGCGATCACTTACTATAACAAGTGGTCTGATTTCACTGGTGAAATGGACGCAAACGTTGATTTGCGTATCGCTAACGCATACTACGAAATGAAGCAGTATGCCAAAGTGATTGCACCGGCTGATCGTGCTATCGAACATTCAAAGACGCCGAAAAAAGAGCCGTACCAAATGAAGTTCGCTTCATACTACGAGCTGAAGCAGACCAAGAAGGCAATCGAAGTTCTGGAAACAATGCTGCCATTGTTCCCGAATGAGAAGCAGTCTTGGGTGATGTTAGGCCAGTTCTACTCTGTGGATGAGCAGTACGATAAAGCATTAGCGATCATCGATATGGCTTATAAGCAGGGTTTATTGAAAACAGAAAACGAGATTAAACTGCTCGCGAACCTGTATAACAATAACAACGTGCCATACAAGGCCGCTGCATTACTGGAAAAACACTTAACTGCGGGTCTGCTGAAGAACGATCGTTCAATTCTGATGAGTATCGCAAGTTCATACTCTTCTGCTCGTGAGTTTGAGAAAGCAGCTAAGTTCTACGGTATGTTAGGTGCTAAAGAAAATGACGGTGATGCGTATCGTCGTCAAGGTGATGCACTGGCGATGGCGAATAAAAACGCCGAGGCTGCTGCTGCGTTACAAAAAGCTTTAGAAGTTGGCACCAAAGATAAAGGTAAAGTGCACGTATCTTTAATCGGCGCTTATTTCTATCAGGGTAAAATGCGGGAAGCCTACCAACATGTTCAACTGGCTCGCCAGAATGGACAGGAGAAGATGGCTAACTCATGGGGCCCATATGTGAAAGAACGCGCTGAGAAGAAAGGCATTAAGCTCTAAGCTCAGACCTTAAAAAACCCGCCAACCGGCGGGTTTTTTTTCGTCTGTGTTTTTGCGCAACCAATAGTGCTGGTTTCAACAGTTCAGTGGATAGCAGGCGTTGGGCTGTTTATTTGATTCGCCAAGTTGATTGTTCACAAACAATAAAAAAGGGCTTGTTAAAGCCCTGTTTTTATCGTTGCTGATGTTACTGCTCTTCGGTGACAGCCGTACCTGGGTGTTCGTTATCCTGCGGCCGTAAATCCAGCATTTTGTATTTATCGATCAATGAATACAGAGTGGGGCGCGTCACACCCAGTAGATCTGCTGTTTTTGACAAATTGCCATTGGCTACATTAAACGCATGACGTATCGCCTGAGTTTCCGCTTGTTCCCGGACCTTACGCAGAGTTGGTAAGGTATTAGGCTGACTGGAGGTAATAAGGCCGAGGTCCTCGGCGCTGATAAACTTCGTATCAGCAAGGATCACTGCCGATTTTAACTTGTTTTGCAGCTCACGAATGTTGCCGGGCCAACGATGCCCCAACATGGCGTTGATAGCATCCTCGGTAAAGCCCTGGATATTTGTATTGAATTCAGCATTAAAGCGATGGAGCAGGGCTTTGGCGATGATGACGATATCGTGGCCGCGATTTCTCAGCGGTGGAATATTCAGCGTGATTTCGCTAACCCGATAGAATAAGTCTTCGCGAAAGCTTTGTTCTGCAACCATTTCTGCCAGATTACGGTGGGTAGCACACACGACACGGACATCGACTTCGATCTCTGTACGTCCGCCGACCCTTTCAATAACACGTTCTTGCAAAAAGCGCAGCATTTTGGCCTGTAACGCTAAAGGCATATCACCGATCTCATCGAGCATCAGGGTGCCGCCATTAGCAGTCTCGATTTTACCTAAGGTTGTTTTGTGTGCACCGGTAAATGCGCCTTTTTCATAACCAAACAACTCACTTTCAAGCAGATTATCCGGGATAGAAGCGCAGTTAATCGCAACAAAAGGTCTATCAGCTCTAGGACTTTGCTTATGAATTGCACGGGCGAACACCTCTTTACCGGTACCGGACTCGCCGAGCAAAAGTGTGGTAATTTCGGTCGGTGCTATCTTCTCAACCATTCGGCACGCTTTCTGAATAGATTCGCTGTTACCAATAATGTCCTGTTGTTTATAGGCCGTGGCTTTGAGCAGACGGTTTTCTGCCTCTATTTCACTGAGTTTAAAAGCTCGTGCAACTATGACATTTAATACATCAACATCTATGGGCTTTTGATAATAGTCGTAAGCTCCCAGGGAAATTGCTTGTAAAGCGTGCTCAGTATCTGTACTACCGGTGATCACTATGACTTTGGTGTTCGGATTGTGTTGAAGGATCTCAGTCAAACACGCCAATCCTTCAGAAGCATTGGTTGGATCAGGGGGCAACCCAAGGTCCAGTGTTACAACGGCGGGCTCAAAGCGACGTAATTGCTGCAAAGCCGACGGACGGTCCTCGGCAAAAACTACTTCATAATCAGTCAGACTCCATTTGAGCTGCTTCTGTATACCAAGGTCGTCATCAATCGCGAGTAATGTTTTCATACAACATTCCGTGTATCTGTAAGATGGATTAGTGTAAAGGAAGCAAAATAGTAAAGGTAGTCCCTTGGTCAACTGCACTGTCAACCAGCAGCTGGCCTTGTTGCTGCTGCACAAAAGTCAGCGCATCGTACGCGCCAATGCCCATTCCGGCATTGCCTTTTGTGGTATCAAAAGGTTTAAACAATCTGTTCTGAATAAACTCTTCAGTCATGCCACAACCCGAGTCTGTTATTTTAATACAAAGCTGGTGCTGATCGCTGCGTACTAAGACTTCAACCAGGCCGTCGTCCGCAGTTGCTTGCTGGGCATTATCGATCAAATGGTACAGTACATTGCCGAAACGTTCCGCATCTACTGTCAGCAGGCAGTCGGAATCTATCTTTAGTACCGGCGTGGGTAGGGTGCTACTGCAGCGCTCTTTGATCAATGCTTCAAGCAAAGGTGCTAAAGCGGTCTTTTTGATATGTTCCTGACCGCTCTGTTTGTTTGTCAGCTGTGCCAACATATTTTGTAGTCGGCTTTGCATGGCCTCAATAGTTGCAAAAGCATCATCAACAAAATCAGGATTATGCCTGTGTTTCTGTGCATTCTTCAGCAACATATCAATTTGTGCCTTTACATTCTTCAAATCATGAACCACAAATGCTGACATTCTGCTGAAAGCGACAAACTGCGCATTTTCCGACAAGGTTTTACTAGCTTCGTCCATAAACAGATAACTGGCGATTTGTTCAGTGACGGCATTCAGGTAATCACGCAATTCCCAATTTAGCCGTAGTTTTTCGTTTACCATGCTTTGTAGCAGGCAGAATCCCCACAGCTTATTGTTCTTTAAGATCGGGATCATGATGCTAAATGACGGTAAATCATTGCCCAGCGACCTGCTAAGTTCGGCGATGACGGGATCTTTTTTGTCACTAAAGTCGAGCAGCCACTGCTTATTTTTAAGTTCCGCAGCGACCAATACCAGAGCCTTACGCTCTGTTTCTGTGACCGAAAGCTGGCCTTTTGTCGCTAACAATTGGAATTGATCTTGTTGTAGTTTTAATAGAGCGCCGTGGCTATAGCCGATTGCGTGGCACCAGGCATTCAGGCATACCTGAGCTGTATTTTCACTGGCAAACTCGATTTGTTTTAGCTCACGGGTTAATTCAACCCATTTTTCCCGATAATCAAAAGTGTTAGCAAAAAAGTGTTTCTCAATAAAGACCCGGCCTTTGCGACGCAAGCCATCTGAAAAAAACAATGTGCCAAGAACTGCGGTGCCAATAACGACAAACACGACCTGCAACAACGTAGTCCAGTTGCCACCGATATAACTCAGGTAATAACCAACAACCGCCAGTAGACAAAGATAGATACCCGCAGCCAATACCAAAGAACTTTGCAGGACTATGTCTCTGGACACATAGACGTTGATGCCCCAGGATTTCACCCGTTTTACTGCAACGACCAAAAACGGCAGCATAAACAAATGGATAAAACCTCGTGCCTGCCAGGTTTGTTGATTAATTTTGCTTAATAGTGCCGCTTCTGCCAGCAGGTAAAAATCAAGCAGCAGGCAAATACCGATAGCAATGATCAGTGGTTTAAACTGCCACTTTTGCGCGCCGGATTGCCGGTACAAAGTCTCGACCATTGCCAGCATCGTGATCACTAACAATAAGGTTCCCATCAAACGCAAGCCGGCCGTAGCGATCACAAAACTGCCAAACAACAACCAAGTCACCAGAATGGCTAAAGTCAGGCGGACTTTTTTAACCGCAAACCATTGGCTTAACGGAATATCGGTTTTGCTTAGTGCTGAGAGTAAAAACATTAACAGAAAAGATTTTTGGATCGTTTCAATGGCAAAGGAGGTGTCAGAAACAAAGGTCAATTGTTGTGTGGTGCCGTTAAATATGGCCCAGAATACAGAAAACAGTGTATAAGCCGACAACAACGACTTTTGCGACGTTTTATTGCGGACTGTCAGTTGTAGGGCAAAGAACAGCAAATATCCAAGCGCTGCGAGCATGAATCCTGTTTGACCCGGAGATAATTCAATGAGCATAACAAGGCCTTAAGGTTGGAGTTGTTGTAACAGCTGGTGCAGGTGCTTCACCGGGATCGCATATGAAATGCCGCTGGGGTCACTCAAAACGGCTTCTTTGGATTTTTTTATCAGCACCATGTTGATAATACCAACTACTTCGCCGTTGTCCTGACGATATAACATGCTGCCGCTATTGCCTGGATAAGCGGTGCCATCGAGCTGATAAATCAGAAAAGGGTCGCGCATTTGCCGCACACTGGCTGCACTCAGTGCCTGGCTATGATCTGCCGGGATGACAATTGGCGTCACTGCACTGAGCAATGCACGGTGCGTCGCGGGATAAAGTCCAAGCACGCCGGTGATCGGATAGCCGGTAAATGCCAGGTCGGTGCCCTCAGCGATATATTCAGCATCAGCGAGTTTGACTGCGGGTAGTTTCTCATCAATTTCCAGCACCGCCAGATCATGCCTGGCATCGGTACGTGTCTGTTTAATTGTGTGGACGCGAGGTTGTTGGCCGTGGCCGGATAACACGACATAGGCTTCGTTTTTGGCAATATCTGCCGGTGTACTGATCACGTGAAAATTCGTCACCACGAAGTGACCGGTACCGATGACAAATCCTGAACCGAGCAGTTTTAAACGGGGAGCCGCGGTTGGATTATACAAAGCAATAGCGACGACGGAAGGTTTTAGCTGCGTGATCAGCTCAGGTAAGTTATTTGTAGCGTACGCCGGTCTAAAGCTAATTATTATCAATAACTTAATTAAAATTAACCAACGGAAGTGTATTGTAGGTTCCATTCGTAACAAGCTCAATCCATGCTGGACTAAAATCGAATTCGCATCTTTATTAAATTGGTACATACTGAAACTCTCAGTTCAGTGGCAGATGCATGATGTCTTGGTGGCCAGTATGACACAACTGCAATCACATGAAATAGTGCCTATTTTTTCCGGCGGCGGAACCAGATTGCCCTGTTACGTCGGGATCTTAAAAGCACTGAATGACCTTAAACTGGATTTCCGTAGTCTGGTTGGCGTGTCCGGTGGAAGTATTGTTGCGGCAATGGTTGCTGCCGGTAAATCGATTGATCAGATGAAGAATCTGGCCCTGCATACTGATTTTAAACAGTTTCGTGGTTTCTCCCTGATGAACTTAATCCGGACTGGAGGTTTGTCCAGTGGTGACACTTTCGAACGTTGGATGGATGAACAGCTGGCCGGGGCCAGGTTCTGTGATTTGGTGCTGGACTTACACGTGTTGGCAACAGATATTAACGGCGGCGGTCCGGTGGTCTTCAATAAGGCGAGGACGCCGCAGATGAAAGTGTCTGAAGCCGTACGTTATTCTATGTCTATACCTTTGTTATTCTCGTTTAAGACCTTTGAGAATCATGTGATGGCTGATGGCGTGATTCTGGCCGAGGATGCACTGCATCAAGATTGGTCAGGCCGCAATATTCCGGTGGTCTGTTTCCGGCTGAAGAGTGAAGGTGAAGACAAGCCAATTAGCAGGCGTAGACTATTCCCGCTCGTTTCATATATTCTCATGTTAATTCAGACATTTATGAACGCGATGTCGCGGGAGTATGTCCATGCGCAGTATTGGCATAATACAGTGTTAATAAACACTGGCGATGTATCTTCAGTTGATTTTGCGCTCTCGGTGGGAAAAAAAGAGGAACTTTTGCGTCAGGGCTATGATACAACGATGCAGGTGATTCCACATAAACTAGGATGGATTTGCACAGATGTTGCCGCAAATCAAAGAGAACGATGTTTTGGATTGTCATAGAGTCGGGATTTTCTATACTAGAAAAAGACCTGATATGGCCAGTATAGGTGCAGTAACAAAGTCGCAAGTGATTGCTGAGGCATAAGGACAGAGGGTCGACCTGCTACAGCGGGTGACAATCTCAGTTGAACATTGAGGATATTGCCAGGTTTTTTATGAAGCATTTAAAGAAATTACAAGATCTGCCAATTGTCGGAAACCTGGTAAAAAAAGCCATCGGAGTCATGGTCAGTAACAATGCGAGTAATATTTCGAAGCATTTTTCCCAGTTTTTGCAGCCACAGCTGGCGCTGACCGAAGAGTTAAAACAAAAAGTCTACAACGTGCGGCATCAGGTCTATTGCGAAGAGCTGAAGTTCGAAGCAGAGCGGCCGGATCGGGTTGAGGTTGATGATTTCGATGCGCATTCCATTCATTGTTTTGTCAAACATATGTCTTCTGGCAACATGGCCGGGACGGTGCGGCTGATTACGTCATCGAACGATACTGAGCTGTTGCCCATCGAAAAATTCTGTATGCATTCAATCACAGATCATGAGTACAGTCCGGCGGCCTTTCCACGCAATAAAATTTGTGAAATCTCGCGTTTAGCTGTCCTTGAACAATTCCGGCGCCGTGAAATAGATAAATTTAAAGGCGCTGCAACAGGTGCAATTAACGTCGAAGCTTATTCTGAGAATGAATTGCGTTGTTTCCCATATATCGCGATTTGCCTGTATTTTGCCGCTGCGTCAACTGCATTTCATGCCCACAAAGAACATGCTTTTGTCATGATGGAACCACGTCTTGCCCGCAGTCTGGCATTTGTCGGCATCAAGTTCCATCAGATTGGCCCGGTGATCGAGTATCACGGCCGAAGAGCACCGTTTTATATCAACAAACCGATGTTATTTGACGGGCTCTCGCCGGGGTTTAAACGGCTATTAAGAGAAATAGAAAAGTCTCTGGCTAATTCAGTGAAAGAGCATGGGTTGTCAGATGGGCCGCTGGAGCCGGTGAAAAAAAACGCAAAAATAATCTCAGCACAACATTAATCAAAGGGTCAGTTTTTGAAACGGCAGTCAGATGGACTGCCGTTTTTATTGAATCAAGGAGCAGAGGATGAATGCAGAACAGTTCGATATCAGTGCAGCAATAAGTCTTTGGCAGCAATTACTCGGTGACGAGCATGTGATCACCGACAGTCCGAGTTTGCATCTTGCTGCGTCGGCAACCTTGCCGACAAAATCCTCTGTTCTCGCCATACTGCGGCCAAATAAACAGCAGGTGGCAGCAGCAGTGGCTATCGCGCATGAGCATGGGATACCGCTCTATACCATCAGTTCAGGTAAAAACTGGGGCTACGGATCGAGGGTACCCAGTTCAAAATGTGCGGTGTTGTTGGATTTGCGACGTCTAAATGAGATCTCTGGTTATGATCCTCAGCATCATATTGTGACCGTCGGGGCAGGGGTTACCCAACGCCAGTTGGCCGATTTTCTGGCAGCGCAAGGCGGTACTGACTGGATGGATTGTACCGGTTCACATCCGGACTGCAGTATTGTTGGTAATACCGTAGAGCGTGGCTTTGGTCATACTCCCTACGGCGAACATGCGAATTTTATCGGCGCAATGGAAGTACTGTTGGCCGACGGCAGGATCATCCAAACCGGATTTGGCCGTTTTCCCGGGGCAAAAGCTTTTGGCATGTACAAATGGGGCTTAGGGCCTGCGCTGGACCAACTGTTTTTGCAGTCGAACCTCGGCATAGTGCTGAGTATGACAATCTGGCTAATGCCCAAACCAGAGAAATTTGTCGCTTTTTACCTATCTGCGGCCAATGAAGAAGCTTTGGAACAAATTGTTGCGGCACTAGTGCCTCTGAAACGAAGTGGTGTGATCACCAGCCTGCCTCA
>CAMLRA010000121.1 GCA_946482325.1 uncultured Chromatiaceae bacterium
TCACCGTACTGAAAGCTACGGTCTGAAAATTGGATCTGCATCGACTTTATGCAACAAATAAAGAATTAAGCGGCAGTATGCCTGAAAAATGCTAAGGGTTAAATCAGCGAGAACAGCAGCTTGCAAAAAAACAAAAGGCTGCGACGCAGCCTTTTAATTCACTTCGTCAGAGCGGCAAACTAGATTTTCTTAAATAAAATCGAACCGTTAGTGCCACCGAAACCAAAGGAGTTGCACAGCGCATATTCCATTTTCGCCTGACGCGCATGATGCGGTACATAATCCAGGTCACAGCCTTCGTCCGGATTATCCAAATTAATGGTCGGCGTGACGATTTGGTCCTGCAGCGATAATACCGTAATGATCGATTCGACCGAACCGGCAGCACCTAATAAATGACCTAACATCGACTTGCTGGAACTAACCATCAGGCCTTGCGGTTTGGCACCAAACACTGACTTAATTGCCATGGTTTCAGCAATATCACCGGCTGGTGTTGAAGTACCGTGGGCGTTAATGTATTGCACCTGTTCTGGCGAAACTCCGGCATCGCGTAAGGCATTGACCATTGCTGACGCAGCACCACGACCGTTTTCCGGCGGCGATGTCATATGATAAGCATCACCGCTCATACCAAAACCGACCAGCTCGGCATAAATTTTTGCACCGCGGGCTTTGGCTTGTTCATATTCTTCCAGCATCACCACACCGGCGCCATCACCCAGCACAAAACCGTCGCGATCTTTGTCCCAGGGCCGGCTTGCCTGCTGTGGCGCGTCATTGCGGGTCGATAAAGCGCGGGCCGCACCAAAACCGCCCATGCCTAATGTAGTAGACGCTTTTTCTGCGCCACCGGCTAACATCGCGTCGGCATCACCATAGGCAATCATTCGCGCGGCGTGGCCGATATTGTGCACGCCGGTAGTACAGGCTGTGACAATACTGATATTCGGCCCTTGTAAACCCAACATGATCGACAAGTGACCGGAGATCATGTTAATGATGGTCGAAGGCACAAAAAATGGTGACAACTTGCGTGGACCGCTGGCCAGCAGTTTTTCATGATTTTCTTCAATCAGGCCCAAACCACCAATGCCAGAACCGATAGCTGCACCAATCCGGCCGGCGTTTTGCTCAGTGATTTCAATCCCGGAATCCCGGAACGCCTGAATACCTGCAGCAACACCATATTGGATAAACAAGTCCATTTTCCGTGCTTCTTTGCCGGAGAAAAAAGACTCGACTTCAAAATTCTTGACCAAGCCGGCGAATTTGGTGGTGTAAGCTTCAGCATCAAAATGGCTAATAAAATCAATGCCGCTTTTGCCTTGTTGTAACGCCTGCCAGGTAGATGCTACATCATTGCCTAACGGCGTTAACATCCCCATCCCGGTAACAACGATCCGACGTTTCGTCACTTTATCCTCCACAACAACCTGAAGTTGTTTGCAATCCTGCGGCTTTTCACCGCTACAAATAAAAACGGGTAGCCTGCGCTACCCGTCTGCATCGCGCCTGGCGATGACCTCACGCCTTATTCAGCGTGGGCTTTGATGTAATCGATAGCAGATTGTACTGTCGTGATTTTCTCTGCTTCTTCATCAGGAATTTCGGTATCGAATTCTTCTTCCAGCGCCATGACCAGTTCAACTGTGTCTAATGAATCAGCGCCCAGATCGTCAACAAAAGAAGCTTCGTGTTTCACGTCTTCTTCTTTAACGCCTAACTGTTCGATGATAATTTTCTTAACGCGTTCTTCGATGTTGCTCATCTTTTCTTCCTTTTTCTCATATAAATCGCAACAATTCGTGCAATTTTGTGTGGCGGCTAGTTTAGTGGTTCACTCAGGTCGATGCAAGCCATGCGTTTGGCATTTCCTGCTGGTCAAACCTGATATTTAAACCATGTACATGCCGCCGTTAACGTGAATCGTTTCACCGGTAATATACGCGGCCTGGTTCGATGCCAGGAACGCGACAGTGGCCGCAATTTCTTCAGGTTGTCCCAGACGATTCGCCGGTACCTGACCAAAGATCGCTTGTTTTTGCTCTTCTGTCAGCTCCTTAGTCATATCGGTGTCGATAAAACCAGGGGCAACAGCGTTAACAGTTATACCACGAGACGCCACTTCTTTCGCAAGAGATTTTGTAAATCCAAGCACACCGGCTTTGGCAGCTGCGTAGTTGGTTTGACCGGCATTCCCCATAGAACCCACCACAGAACCGATCGTGATAATACGGCCAAAACGCTTTTTCATCATGGTCCGCATCACCGCTTTACTCATGCGGAACACAGATGTCAGATTGGTCTGAATGATATCAAACCATTCTTCATCTTTCATCCGCATTAACAGATTATCACGGGTGATGCCGGCATTATTGACGAGGATGTCGATATCACCAAAATTAGTTTTGATGGTTTCGAGGCATTGTTCGATCGATTCTGCACTGGCGACATCCAACACCAGCCCCTGACCTGCGCCAAGGTAATCACTGATAGCCTGGGCACCTTTTTCACTGGTGGCAGTGCCGATCACTTTAGCGCCAAGTGCAGCCAGCTGTTCTGCGATAGCACGGCCGATACCCCGGCTCGCGCCGGTCACCAATGCGACTTTGCCTTCCAGAGAGATAAAAGCAGTCATAAAAATCCTTATTCTTTCGCTGCAAGCGCAGCTTGTAACGACGCAACATCGTTGACCGACGTTGTCACTAATTCTTTATTGATACGTTTGATTAAACCGCTCAATACTTTACCGGCGCCCAGTTCAATCACTTCAGTAACGCCTTGAGCAGCCAAATATTCGATAGTTTCAGTCCAGCGTACCGGACTGAATAATTGCCGGATCAAAGCGTCCTGAATGGCAGCTGCATCAGCGGCGACCGCCACATCAACATTATTGACGACCGAAATGACAGGCGCGTGAAACGCCAACGCCAGCAAATCTGTAGCAAGCTGCTCAGCAGCCGGGCGCATCAGCGCGCAATGGCTTGGCACACTGACTGGTAAAGGCAATGCGCGTTTTGCGCCTGCAGCTTTACAAAGCTCATTGGCCCGTTCGACGGCAGCTTTGTGGCCAGCAATGACCACCTGCCCGGGCGAGTTGTAGTTCACCGGCGACACTACTTCACCTTGCGCAGCTTCTGCACAGGCTTTTGCAATCAGGACGTCATCAAGACCAATAATAGCGGACATAGCCCCAGTGCCTGCTGGTACTGCGCTTTGCATATACTGACCGCGTTTTTCTACCAGTTTGACTGCATCAGCTAAAGTCAGTACACCGGCACAAACCAACGCTGAATACTCACCTAACGAATGGCCCGCCAGATAAGCCGGCGTCGCTCCGCCCTGTTGTTGCCACAAGCGCCAAACGGCGACTGACGCAGTCAACAGCGCTGGCTGAGTTCGGTGAGTTTCGTTGAGTTCAGCTTCGGGACCGTTGGCAACTAGAGCCCAGAGATCGTAACCCAGTGCCGCAGACGCTTCGGCAAAAGTGTCTCGGACCAACGGAAACTCCGCATAAAGATCAGCCAGCATGCCCACCGTTTGTGAGCCCTGGCCAGGGAATACCAATGCAAGTTTTTGATTCATTATTTTGCTCTGCAAAGTCTGAGATTAATAACGTACTAAGGCTGAAGCCCAGGCGAATCCGCCACCAAAGGCTTCCAGCAATAAAGTCTGACCGCGCTGAATCCGGCCATCCCGTACCGCTTCATCAAGCGCTGTCGGCACTGTCGCCGCAGATGTATTACCGTAACGGTCCAGATTAATCACCACCTGGTCCATCGACATATCAAGTTTTCGGGCCACTGCAGAGATGATCCGCAGGTTTGCCTGATGCGGCACCAACCAGTCAATTTGCGATTTATCGAGATTATTCGCAGCCAGTGTTTGCTCAACGACTTCTGATAATTTGGTCACAGCCACTTTAAATACGTCATTGCCTTTCATCGAACCCCAGCTTTCGTGGACTGAAGCCTCAACACCCCGACGCGGATTGTCGACATACAACAGCTCGGAGTATTTGCCATCGGCATGAATATGAGTCGATAAAATGCCGGGTTGTTCAGAGGCTTCCAGCACCACTGCGCCGGCTGCATCACCAAACAAAATGACCATAGAACGGTCTTCCGGGCTCACCAGTTGTGACAGACAATCGGCACCTATGACCAGTACGCGTTTTGCCATGCCACCTTTTATATACTGGTCGGCAATACTCAGCGCATAACAAAAGCCGGCACAGGCGGCAGCGATGTCAAAAGCAGGAATACCAGGGATATCCAGCTCGCGCTGTACTTCACAGGCAGCACTGGGCAAAGCGCGCGACGCACTGGTAGTAGCCAGTACAATCATATCGATGGAGTTTTTATCTATGCCGGCCGCTTCGATGGCTTTACGCGCGGCTTGTGTGCTCATAGTGGCCACAGTTTCATCTTCACCGATGATGCGACGTTCGCGGATCCCTGTGCGTTCGATAATCCATTCGTCGGTGGTTTCCACCATATCTTCCAGATCCGCATTGGTGCGGATTTGCGCCGGGAAATAACTCCCGGTGCCTATAATGCGAGAATACATGCAGACCTACGCTTTATCGATTAATAGGTGTTCCAACCGGTCTTTTATTTTCGCGGGCACCTGGCGTTCAACCTCGCGCACCGCCTGCCGGATGGCACTGAGAAATGCTTCTTTTGTCGCATTTCCATGACTTTTCACTACAATTCCGCGCAATCCTATCAGACTTGCACCGTTATAGTGGTCGGGGTTCACACCGGTTCCGATGCTTTTTAGCAGAGGTTTGATCATCCAGCCGAATAAATGCGCAGACATGCTGTTTTTCAGCGCAAATTCAAAGCGTTTAATGATGAGTTTGGCGACACCTTCGCAGGTTTTTAATGCCACATTGCCGACAAAACCATCACAGACGATGACATCAGCTTTGCCGGAAAAGATATCGTTGCCTTCGATATAGCCGATGTAATTGATATCAGCGCATTCAGACAACAATAAAGAAGTGCGTTTTATTTGGTCGGAGCCCTTAATCTCCTCTTCGCCCATATTGAGCAAAGCGACTTTTGGCTGCTGAATAGACTCGACTTCCTCCGCCATCACTGCGCCCATCACGGCAAACTGAAACAGCGTATCGGAATCACAGTTGACGGTCGCACCAAGGTCCAGCATAAACACCGGGCTGCCCACTGTCGTTGGCAACGCGCTGATTAATGCCGGTCTTTCGATACCGTTAAGCATTTTCAGCACGTAATGCGCCATAGCAATCAAAGCCCCGGTATTGCCGGCGCTGACACAAGCCTGCACTTTTTGCTGGTCAACCAAATCCAATGCAACACGCATGGAAGAATCACGTTTGGTACGAAGAGCAACAGAAGGTTTGTCAGTCATCAGCACTTGCTGGCTGGCATGCTGGATTTGTAATTGCGGATGTTCAGCGTAACCGGCATCGGTCAGGGATTGTCGGATCGCTACGGCGTCTCCAACGAGGATAAGGTCAAGCAGGGAATTTTCAGCGACAGCGTCAATCGCTGCAGGAATAGTAGATAGGGGGCCATGATCGCCCCCCATCATATCTAACGCAATTTTAAGTCTGGTTGGTTGCACTTGGTGCACCGGGACTTATTTTACTTTGCGGCCTTTGTAGAAACCGTCAGCAGTAATGTGGTGACGACGATGCGTTTCACCGGTAGTTGCGTCAACTGACAGCGTTGGGCCTGTCAGCGCGTCGTGTGAACGACGCATGTCGCGGCGGGCGCGAGATTTTTTGTTCTGTTGTACAGCCATGGTCTTTCTCCTAAAAAATCACTTTTTCTTCAATTCTTGCAGAATTGCAAATGGATTCGGTTTCTCTGGTTCCGGCTCTATTTCGCCCCAGCTCATCTGCACTTTGTTGGAATCACATTGACCTTCATCGTGCATCGGAAACAGTGGCAAAGCCAGAATTAATTCGTCCTCAACCAATTGCCGCAGGTTCACTTCGCCGTGTTCGTCAGTTTCGACCACGTCGTAGCGTTGTGGAATCTCTTCTTGAGCCGAATCATCCCCTTTAATCGGGGTATATGCAAAACTGCTGTCTATGTGCATTGTCATTTCATCGCCACAACGTTCGCAGCGTACCTGAACTGTACAGTGGGCTTCACCCTCTATATAGACCAGACCTTGCTCGTCATTACCGCAATGAATAACGACAGCCACATCACCATCTGTCTTCACAAGCTGCTCTGACAAACGCGTCAGATTTTGCAGCGGCAGGACCCCGTCAAAACTGCTGCGCTTTTGCGCGGCACGGGCGGGATCGATGGTAATTGGTATTTTTACTTTTTGCATAAGGCGCGCATCATATAGATCGATCCCCTTGCTGTCAAAGGGTTGATCAGACTTTTGTTAACTTTTCTGACGCGAAAATCAAAGAAAAATATTATAGTGCGCAGCATATCATTTGACGACTCTAATCAAACAAAAGGCAGAATATGTCCAAATCATTATGGCTGGCTTCTACATCCATTTATCGTCGCGCATTATTAGAAAAACTGACCACGCAATTTCAGACCGCTAAACCTGAAGTCGACGAGACTCCACACGCTGGTGAAACAGCTGAACAGCTGGTATTGCGCTTGTCGGCCGCAAAAGCCCGGGCAGTTGCACAACAAATCGCCGCAGGCCCAGAAGGTGCTTTAGTAATTGGTTCAGATCAAGTCGCAGTATTTAATGGCCAAATCCTTGGCAAACCTCACACTGAAGAACGTGCTTATGCACAGTTACGCAGCTTCAGTGGTCACGAGGTTCAGTTCTTAACCGGACTGTCAGTGACAGACACCATCACAAATGAGACCGAAACAATCCTCGACCGTTTTATTGTACATTTCCGCGAACTGACTGATGCTGAAATCCACAGTTATATAAAACGCGAGCAACCACTGAATTGCGCGGGCAGCTTTAAATCAGAAGGACTGGGTATTACGTTATTTGAACGGCTGGAAGGCGACGACCCAAATAGTCTGATTGGTCTGCCTTTGATCCAACTGCACGCCATGTTAAAGCGCGCCGGCGTTGATTTGTTACTCAACGGCGTTTAAGCAACAGCGGGATTTGCCCCGCTGAGCCTCAACGTAAAATATCTAACAGCGCCGGCAGGTTGTCGATAACAGCATGCGGCGCAAAAGGCGCAAATTCCTGATGCCCATGCACGCCGTGTGTCACGCCAATCCGGTGCATGCCAATACTATGCGCCATCATCAGGTCGTAGCGGGAATCGCCAATCATCACAGCCTGCTGCGGCGTCAGTTGTAGCTGGTTCAGTATATGTTCCAGCATTTGTGGATGCGGTTTGCTTTGCGCCTCATCCGAACAGCGGCTGGTAACAAAATGATGCCCGGTCTTCGTTTCACTGAACATCCGGTCCAGACCACGACGCGCTTTGCCTGTTGCTACAGCTAACTGATAGCCACGCTGCCGTAATGTGCTGAATACATGTTCTGCGCCGTCGAGCAGTGGCGTTGGTGTGCGGTCAACATTGCTGTAGACATCTTTATAGTGTTCCGACAGTAGTTCGCGCTCTGCAGCCGAACTCTGCGGAAACAAAGTTTTAAAAGCCGGGTCCAGCGACAAGCCGATAATTTGTTTGGCCGCATGCTCTGTTGGTACCGGCAACGCCAACCGCTGCGCGGCAATCCGTACTGAGTTGACAATCTTGGCAATGGAATCCATCACAGTGCCATCCCAGTCGAAAATCACTACTTTGACATCTTGCATACAGGAAACTGCCCTACTTCTTTTTAACCAGCTTAGTCAGAATTTGACTCAAGGCTTTATCCAACGGCGCTTCAAACGTCAGGCGTTGACCAGACACCGGATGTTCAAAACTAATGAGTTTTGCATGCAAGAACAACCGGTTGAGGCCCAGTCCATTCATCTGACCGGTAAATTCGTTGTCGCCATATTTATCATCACAGGCAATCGGATGACCGTTACAAGCCGTATGGACACGGATTTGGTGCGTCCGTCCCGTCACCGGAAACGCTTCTAACAAAGTGCCTTCCTCATAACGTTGCAGCACTTTAAAACGGGTTTCCGACGGTTTGCCATCGCGCTCGTCGACACGCACAATCCGCTCACCACTTTGTAAGGTGTTCTTTTTCAGTGGCTCTGTAACTTTTTTGATTTTGCCATCCCATTGGCCGGCCACGAGTGCCCAGTATTTTTTCTCGACCACTTTTAAGCGCAACTGCTCATGCAACGCGGTCAGGATTGAACGTTTTTTTGCGATTAACAGACAGCCCGAGGTATCGCGGTCCAACCGGTGCACCAGCTCTAAGAACTTCGCCTGTGGCCGCAGTGCGCGCAGTGCTTCGATAGCACCAAACTGTAAACCGCTGCCACCATGCACCGCCATGCCGGTTGGCTTGTTTAATACAATCAACTCGTTGTCTTCGTACAAAATGTGCGATTCAAGCGTTTTGACTGCTGTCAGTTTGACTGACACCGGGTCTGCCTCCGCAGCCACAACCATCGGCGGCACCCGGACCTGATCGCCAGCCTGTAATTTATATTCAGGTTTGATCCGGCCTTTATTGACCCGGACTTCTCCTTTGCGCAACACCCGGTAAATCACGCTTTTGGGTACACCTTTGAGGCGCGCCAGCAGAAAATTGTCGATGCGTTGACCGGCGAATTCTACATCTACATCAATAAATTGCACCGGGGTTTTTCTTTCATCAGTCATGCGTATTTGCTGCTACATTTAGGTTGCTAATGCAACTTAATTAATGGGATAATCGACCCGCTAATTGAGCCAAAATGGCCGTTAGGGCGCTCAGAAAGACGTAAGAGAAGCTGTGAGGCACCGGTCGGGACGCAGATCATACCGAATCCGTGGTGAAAACCAACGATTTTATCTTCCCCGCCAACGAATAATGCTCTGTGCAACCAGTAATGTGCGTAATTTATTACTGTTCGAAGCACGACACAGCTGCCAGTTAACTGAGCAACATATAAAAAAGTAAAGCTATAACGCAACGCTGACGCGATGTGTGCAGATTCTCAATGAATGCCGGCCTGGCCTGACAACCCTGTTCGCGTTCTGTTTTAAAAACAATTGATAATTAAATCGATTTTCAAGCATTCCAGTCGGGAGACTGCATTTTTATATGTTTGACGTTATCTGACACGCATAGATTGTGCGCGCTGTTGTTGTGGCTGAATGCAAGAGTCAGACACAATGAAAAGAATGCTCATTAATGCAACGCAGGAAGAAGAAATCCGCGTTGCGCTGGTCGATGGCCAGAAATTATACGACCTGGATATCGAAAGCCCAGGTCACGAACAGAAAAAAGCTAATATTTACAAAGGCAAAATCACCCGGGTTGAGCCAAGCCTGGAAGCAGCTTTCGTCGATTACGGCGCTGAGCGGCACGGTTTTCTGCCATTAAAAGAAATTTCCCGCGAATATTTCCCTTCAGGTTATTCTTTCGACGGTCGCCCGAACATCAAAGAAGTGGTGCGCGAAGGCCAGGAAGTCATCATTCAGATCGATAAAGAAGAACGTGGCCAAAAAGGCGCCGCGCTCACGACTTTTATCAGTCTGGCTGGTTCTTACCTGGTGCTGATGCCAAATAACCCACGGGCTGGTGGTATTTCCCGCCGTATTGAAGGTGACGAACGGCAGGAATTAAAAGACTCTTTAGGCCAGCTCGAAATGCCAGATGGCATGGGACTGATTGTCCGCACTGCTGGTGTTGGCAAATCTTACGAAGAGTTGGATTACGACTTAAAAGCGCTGATGAAACATTGGTCAGCTATCACCACAGAAGCACAAAACCGCCCTGCACCATTCCTGATCCATCAGGAAAGCAACGTGGTGTTTCGCGCTATTCGCGATTATCTGCGCCGCGATGTCGGCGAGATTTTGATCGACAACCCGCGTATTTTTGAAGAAGCCAAACTCTATATCCAGCAGTTCCGCCCGGACTTCGCTCATCGCGTGAAAATGTATCAGGGCGAAACGCCGCTGTTTATGCATTATCAAATCGAAACACAGATTGAATCGGCATTCCGTCGTGAAGTACGCCTGCCAAGTGGCGGCTCTATCGTGATCGATTCAACCGAAGCATTAACCGCCATCGATATCAACTCATCGAAAGCGACCAAAGGCGGCGACATCGAAGAAACCGCTTTTAATACCAACCTGGAAGCTGCCGACGAAATCGCCCGCCAGTTACGCCTGCGTGACCTGGGTGGTCTGATCGTTATCGATTTCATCGATATGACGCCGGTTCGCCACCAACGTGAAGTGGAAAACCGCTTAAAAGAAGCCGTGAAACAAGACCGCGCCCGCGTGCAAATTGGTCGCATCTCCCGCTTTGGTCTGCTGGAAATGTCACGTCAGCGCCTGCGTCCGTCATTAGGCGAATCGGCGACGCATGTCTGCCCACGCTGCCATGGCCGCGGTACTATTCGCAGCACTGAGTCATCAGCATTGTCTATCTTACGTTTAATCGAAGAAGAAGCGATTAAGGACAACACCAGCCAGATCCATGCGCAGGTACCGGTGTCTGTCGCCACTTATCTGATGAACGAAAAACGCGAATCGATCCGCCGGATTGAAGCCCGTCATGGCATTCGTATCTTCATTATTCCAAATGAGCATTACGAGACACCACATTACGAAGTGACGCGTATTCGTATTGACGAAGAAATTGAAGAATCGAGCTACAACCTGGTGAAAGCGCCGGCAGTGACCAATACGCTGTATCACCCGGTGTCTGATGCCGTGAAAGAAAAACCGGCGATTGCTGCGATTTCGATGACTGAAGCACCAGCACCAACAGCCGCGCCATTAGTTAAAACGGAAGCGGCACCTGTGGCCCCGGTTGCTACCGAGTCTGGCCTGTTGGCGAAAGTCAGTGCTTTCTTTAAATCGCTGTTTGGCGCACCAGCACCTGCGCCAGAAGTGAAAGCAGAGGCACCACAACGCCGGCAGAATAACCGTGACAGTCGCAATCGTCGTGGTGGCCGTGATAACCGCGATGGCCGCAGCGATAACCGTCAGGACAACCGCGACGGTCAAAAACGCCGTGCTGAGCAGGATGACAGTCGTAACGACAACCGTCAGCCACGCCAGGATCGCAACGACAAACCGCGTAACGCCCGTCCAGAGCAAAAAGCTGACCGGCCAGAACGTGCCGAACGTCCGGAGCGCGCCGAGCGTCCAGAACGCACTGAACGTCTGGATAAAAAGCCGCAGGCAGAAAAAGCCCCGCGTCCGGCGCCAGTGGTTGATGCTGATGATGAAATCCCTTCATCCAGCAAAGTGGCTGAACGTCGGCAGCGCCGCAATATGCGCAAATCCGTGCGCCTTGATAAGCAGCAACAGGCCGAACAAGGTGTAGAAACAGAACTGCAGGTCGTTGCAGAACCTGTTGCCGTGGTCGTAGCTCCGGCTGAACAGCCAGTAGTTGCAGTTGCAACTGATATCGCCGCTGAGCCAATCGCAACTGACATCAGCGCTGAAGCTTCGGACAACCAGACGGAAGCAGCTGATGCAACAAATGGTGAGAATCGCAGCCGTAGCCGCCGTTCGCCACGCCATTTACGCGCCGCGGGTCAAAAACGCAAAAAAGAGCAGCAACAAGGCGAAACCGACGATGCTGTTGATGCCCGTTACCCGGAAGAAGATGTAGTCAATGCCGAACAGCAATTAGACTTGCCAATCACTGTTGAATCAACAGCTGTTGCAAATACAGAAGTTGTTGTGTCGGCTGTGGAAGAAGTCGTAGTGGCGGATGCACCAGTTGCTGACGCTGCACCGACAAAACCACGCCGTCAACGTCAGCGCGAACCCAAAGTGGTAGAAGCCGCTGAAGTTGCAGTGACAGAAGTTGTAACGACAGAAGTTGTAGCAACTGAACCTGCGGTTGAAGCGGTCATTGCCGCAGCACCAGTAGCACCGGCCGAGCAAGTTGTTGCAACCGCAGCAGTCGCTGAGACTGAAGTTGCTACCCCCGTAGTAACCGTAGCCGAAGCAGCCGCTCAACCTGAGCTTGCTGTTGCACCGGAGCAAACTGCGGTGGTTGAAGCTGCGGTAGTCGAAGTTGCTGCAGAACAAGCCCCTGCACCAGCGCCGGTGGAGGTGCCAGCCAAGGCGCCGGCAAAAGCCAACCGTTATGGTAATATGGTGGTGGCCACTATGACTAAACCCGTTGCTGTAGTTGACGACAGTCCTGCAGTAGTGCCGCAAGGCGTGCAATATGAAGTGAAAGCCACTGTCGAAGGCACAGCAGGTTCTGCCTCAGCCCGCCAGTCAGCGGTTGCGCCTATGACGAAGCCGCCTTCAGTCGAGTGATCTGTTGATAAATAACAAGAGCCAGCAATTGCTGGCTCTTTTTTTATCTGGGTTTTAGCGCATTGTGGTCACGCCCTATCTCGGCTTCGCACCCGACTATTTATCTCCGGCAAAAAACGCGATGATTTTCTGCAGTGCCAGATCACGATGATGATCCGCTTCAAATAACAGCTCATGCTTTGCGCCAGTAAATGTTTCGACTTTTCCACCGGTGCATAGCGATCCTAATTCCTGACAGAACTGCTGCTGCGCGCTGTTACTGACGGCTTGCTCAGCGCCGGATTGCAACATCAGCACCGGCGTTTTAATTTGTCGGGCTAACTGCGGCATTTGCTCTGCAACAGAACAGGCCTGTGACAACCATGCCCAGGTCGGACCGCCAAGCTGAA
>CAMLRA010000122.1 GCA_946482325.1 uncultured Chromatiaceae bacterium
CACCGCCAGCATAGCGCCCAACGACATCGCCACCAGATGCCAGGGGCCGGGATGGCGGCGCTGCAACCGGGGTAATATCAGCTCGGCCAGCGCCTTCATATCAGCAGGACTTTGCTCGCGGTGGTACTGGCCCATGCCTGGTAAATCCTGGCAATACACTGGCCTTTGTGTTTGTCTGGCAAGCTCGCCCGGAAATTCCCCCCAATGCGCCTGCTCCCGTGCCAGGCCACGCAATAACACTATCGGCTGTACCATAAGTCATTGGCCTCCATGGCGTTGCGGCTGTCGACAGTCGGCAACCAATGCGCGTGAGCTGCACTGGCCTGCAGTAGAAATTCGAACAAAATCAGGTGACTGCGTAGCACTCTTTTCACCCGGTGTGGTTTTACCGGATGAAACAGTCCGTGGCTTTTCAACAGTTGAAAAGGATTTTTCCGCACCCAATTCCACGAGCCCATCTCCAGCGTCAGCGGCAACATCAGATGTTGTGCCAGCAATGACTGGTCAAACAGGTAATCCCATAAATCGCCATGACATAAATAATGCCGGCACTGCGGTTCAAATATATAGTTCTGATGCGGATAGGTCTGAAACAATAACTCCCGTAGCCGGTGCATTTGTGCCAGATGCGCGATGGGCTGCGTGCTGGATTTGGCATAAGGAAACCACAAACGGTCGGTTTGCCCAAAGCCGGAATGACAATCCAGCACCAGCGAAAACGGCGCCTGAAACAAACGCTGCCGGACAAAATCACACAGTACCCGGCTTTCTGTTTCCAACTGATCAGGATGCCCGCGATACCAGGGCAACAATTTGCTATAACGCTGACCACCGACCAGAAATGCGGCGCCTTCGGTACAATCCTGTGGCGCATTGCGCATCAAATCGACATGCCGCGCATTGGAACGCCAACCGCGCAGCATGCCGCCGGGATTCAGCAGAGGCAGAATGTACAGCTGGACCCGCTCGAACAGCTCAGCAAACTGCAGATCCCAGCGTAAACGGCTGCACAGGCTTTCCAGATAAGCCAACAGCACTTGCGTGCCTATCCGCTCCAGGCCATGTATACCGCCGGTTAGCAGCAGCACCGGCTTACCGGCCTTGGCTTTACCTACGGCTATGGCATACAGCGGAAATTGTTGGTCACCAGCGCTGACCATTGCCAGAACTTCGGCACTGACTGGCGCCGGTGCATGGCGCAGTAACAGTTCGAGCTGATGCAGCTCTGGCAGTGAGTCTTGCAAAGCAGTTCCTGCAGTGGGCGACAAAACCTCAGCATAAGGCACCACAGTCATAGTTTTATGGCAGTTTGGTGAAATTTGGCTCGGTACACCGGCTACAGCGGTCTTGTGTAGCAAACGCTAGCCCTGCTGTGGCATAGTAACTAAAGGAAAAGAGGGACGAACTGGACCATGTCGAACAAAACGCTGTTAATCATCAGCTTGTTACTGCCGCTGCTCTGCGCCTGTCAAAATCCGCAACGCGGTAGTGAAGAATATTGGTTCAATAAAATGCGCGACGAACAGCGGGCGCAGTGCCGGCTGTTACCGTCACCGCTGTCTGAAAGTTGTCTTAAAGATGTGTCTTCAAAAAAATATGAAGACTTTCAGCGCCAGCGCACTAACGCAGAAGGCTAAACAGCCACCGAAAGCGGCAAAGGTTTGTTACGCCCCTCCGGTCAGTTCTAGCAGATAAAAATCAACCGTCTTATCCGAACCGGGCACTATTTTTTGTCCGGCTGGCCGCATACCGGTTTTCTCCAGGATGCGCTTGGAAGCCAGATTATCCGGCGCCACAATACCACAAAGTTGCTTTAAACCCAGTTCAGCGCGCGCATAAGCCACCACTGCCAACGCCGCTTCTGAAATATAACCCTGCCCGCTGTACTCACGGAACAAGGCATAACCAACATCCGGATGCTGTAAATAGTCACGTTGTACCAAACCGCATAAACCCAACGTCATCCCATCAGCCAAGCGCTCAACCAGATACAGACCAAAACCGTGTTGCTGATAACTGGCTATAGCACCATTTTGCAGATACAACTCCGCCTGCTGTAAATTCCTGACTTGTTTATCACCGATGTTCTGCAAAAACTCCGGCTCGTTGACCAGCAACAACATAGCCGGTGCATCGCGAAGTTCGGCATGGCGTAAACGCAGTCTTTCGGTCGTCAGGATTGTTGTCATCCAATTCTCTCCGCTTAGCGCTGGTAAAAACAAAGCCAGTCATCGACTGGCTTCATTCACTGATGTTCAGACCCGTTTGGTGTCTTGTTCTGCCAGATTGGTCAGGCTGGAACTTAACAGCTCGTCATCGGTTTTACCTTCCCAGTAATGCGCATTTTTGATGCCGAGTTTTTCCGGATGGAACACCGGATCTTTGCCTTCGGCCTTTTGCGCTTCATAGTCCCGCAGGCACTTAAAAGCAATTTTATGCAGCAACACTATCGCAATAATATTCAGCCAGGCCATCAATCCCACGCCAATATCGCCCAGCGCCCATGCCAGATCTGCGGTTTTTACTGTGCCATAAACCACAGCTGCCATAATGCCGATTTTCAGCAGGAAGCCAAGCCATGGCCGCGATACTGTGCGGTTGATATATGCGATGTTGGTTTCAGCGATGTAGTAATAAGCAACGATAGTGGTGAAAGCGAAAAACAGCAGCGCCACTGCGACGAAAATAGAACCAAAGCCAGGCATCACGTTTTCCAGCGCAGTTTGCACATAACCCGGGCCTGCAGCGACACCAGCAACACCAGTATAAAGCGCCTGACCGTCTGCAGCCTGCACATTGTACTGGCCGGTGATTAACAGCATAAATGCGGTTGCGGAACAAACAAACAGCGTATCGACATAAACCGAAAAGCCTTGCACCAGACCTTGTTTAGCCGGATGCGATACAGCAGCCGCAGACGATGCATGCGGGCCTGTGCCCTGACCTGCTTCGTTAGAATAGACGCCACGTTTGACACCCCATTCAATCGCAAGACCTAAAATGGCACCGTAAGCAGCTTCAGCACCAAAAGCACTTTTCACGATCAGTTTCAGCACAACTGGCAGCTGGTCAATATTCAGGGCGATGACCACACAAGCAACGATGATGTAACCCAGAGCCATAAATGGCACTACGATTTCCGCAAAAGTCGCGATGCGTTTAACGCCACCGAAAATGATAAAACCTAACACGACAGCCAACACACCGGCAGTGACGTTCGGTGAAATACCTACCGCAGTTTCCAGACTTGAAGCAATTGAATTCGCCTGTACACCAGGTAACAGCAAGCCGGTGGCAAAGATAGTCGCAATAGCAAAAATCCAGGCATACCATTTCATGCCGAGACCTTTTTCTATATAAAACGCTGGACCACCACGATACTGACCGTTGATTTTCTCTTTATAAACCTGACCTAAAGTTGATTCAACGAACGCTGAGCTGGCTCCCAGAAACGCCACCATCCACATCCAGAACACAGCGCCCGGGCCACCAAAAGTGATTGCAGTTGCGACACCGGCGATGTTACCGGTGCCGACCCGGCCGGCCAGCGTCATCGTCAACGCCTGGAAGGATGACACACCGCTGTCTGAGCTTTTGCCATCAAACATCAGCCGGATCATTTCACGCACATGGCGTAATTGCAGGAAACGCGAGCGTATGGAGAAATACAGGCCCACCCCGAGACAAAGGGCGATCAACGCCTTGCTCCAGATGATGCCGTTCACCACAGCAACAAATTCATTCATCAGTAGATTCCTCGGATATTGTTATCGTGCGGTGCTATCGCTGCACCGTTGTCTGACAAGAGTCTGGCAAGGTTAGTAAGATGTCCCAAAGCCCACGGCAGATCAGCGTCATAAGATAACGACTAAAGTCGGATGCGCCCAGTATTATTTCGCTAATGTACGGCAGTTCTGCTGGGAAAAGCGGCAAAATGAGCAGAGGTAAGAGCTGTTTCAGTGCAGCTGGCGGTGCTGAGGCCCCAACTGCTGCATTTGTTTTAAGATCCATTGCTGGCGCTTACGCACATAAGGTGATGGCGCTTGCACTAAAAATCGGTGTGGATTGGGTAACACAGCCGCCAATAACGCGGCTTGTTGTCGACTTAAACGCTGTGCAGACACACCAAAAAAACGCTGTGCCGCCGCTTCAGCACCGTAAATGCCTGGGCCAAATTCAACACTGTTCAGATAGACTTCCAGAATGCGCTGTTTGCCCCAGGCTCCTTCAATCAACAAGGTGATGCCCGTTTCCAGCCCCTTTCGTAACCAACTGCGGCCTGTCCATAAAAACACATTTTTTGCCGTTTGCTGACTAAGAGTAGAAGCTCCGCGCACCTTTCGGCCTTTGCTGTTATAAACCAGTGCTTTTTCAATCGCCTGAAAATCAAAACCACTATGTTGCAGAAACTTCTGATCTTCGGCCGCCACCACGGCTTGCAACAAATGCGGGGAAATTTGCGCCAATGGCTGCCATTGATGCTGAGCCTGATAACGGGTTTTACCTTCCAACCAGGCTTCAAGCTGGCGTTCCAGCATCACACCGGTGTAAGGCACAGGCAAATAGGCGAACAGCAATACCAGCGTTAGCAGGCTAAGACAGCCATAACGCAAGACAGAAAACAGCCGGCGCAACAGAAAAAACCAGAATAATTTCAACAAGAGTGAATAAGCATTAAATGAAAACCGGAGACCAGTCTAACGCGGTGCTCCGGCCTTGAACAGCTGGATAAGTTGCAGCTAACTGCGCTCATCCGCCGCTTTTTGCAACAAACGCCGGCTTTCCTGCAAAAACTGGCTGGCCAGCGGGCCAAAAAACGCCTGACCTTTGGCAAATTCGGCCATCAGGCCGGCTTTGTCACGCGCAGCTAATAAATGCGACAGCTGATTAAAGCGGTGTTGATAACGTTGCAGCAAACCGGTCACTGCAACCGAACTCAGCATAATATCAGCATACAATTCAGCATTTTGCGCAAACAAACGGCCAACCATCGCCAGTTCCAGCCGGTAAATCGGCGAGCTCAGCTCGAGTAACTGCGGTAAATCCGCATGCTCTTCTGCCAGATGCACGCCGTACACCAGTGAGCTGAAATGGCGCATCGCCTGGATCAACTGCATCAGTTCATCATGCTGGTGCGCATCTTTTTCAGTAAGCACCGCGCCCCAGACGCTCAATTGCTGCAACAACCACTGGTATTGTTCTGCTGTACGACCGTGGCACACGACCACCACTTGCTTGACGATATTACTGATGTCCGGACCAAACATTGGATGTAACCCGAGCACCGGTCCGCTATGTTGTTGCATCATTGCCGCAAGTGGCGCTGCTTTGATACTGGTGATATCCGCCAGTACACAATCCGCCGGTAATGGCGGCAACCGGCGGATCACCTGCTCAGTAACCGCAATTGGTACAGCCAGTAATACCAGCGCGGCATCGGTACAAATCTCTGCTGCCCGCGGCCAGTCAGCCTGTTCCAGCACCGACACGCTGAAGCCTGAGCGCTGAAACAGACTGACAAAGCGTTGCCCGAGTGCACCATTGCCCCCGACGACCACCACTTTGCCGCCACCTTCGCGACAACAGACAAAGCCGGTTTCCTGGGTCGAATACGACTCGCGCATCACCCGGCGCAGCACATCTTCCACCAGCTCTGGCGAGACACCAGCCGCCTCAGCCTGCGTACGGCGCGCTTCGAGCAACGCTTTTTCCCGCTCCGGCACATACAGTGGTAAAGCATATTGTTGTTTCACCTGCCCGACCTGCGCCGTCACTTTGGCGCGTGCGGCCAGCAGTTCAACCAGCTGGGTGTCAATTGCATCAATCTGACTGCGTAGCGGCGCAAGTTCAGCGGCAGATGCGGCCTGGGCCGATGTGGAAATACTCATAAAAACCTCAGGCAGCCTGACACACGCCTAACATCTGATGATGCAGACCGGCCAGAAGTTGGGCCGTTGTGGCCCAGTCAATACAGGCATCCGTTACCGACACGCCATATAACTCGGCTTTACCATTCACGATATTCTGCTTGCCACCATTGATATTACTTTCCAGCATCAGGCCGATAATGGCGTCATTACCCAGCACCCGCTGCGCCACAACAGCTTCCGCTACCAGCGGTTGTCGGTTGTGGTCTTTATTTGAGTTGCCATGACTACAATCAACCACAATGCCCCGCGGCAACTGATGTTTATCAAGCACAGCTACTGCGGCGTTGATGCTTTCCGCATCATAATTCGGCTTCGTGCCGCCACGCAGAATGATATGACCGTCCGGATTACCGGCTGTCTGCACCAGCGCAACTTCGCCGCGTTGATTAATCCCAATAAAACTGTGCGGACTGGCCGCTGATTGCAGCGCGTTTAACGCGATATTCAAATTGCCGTCGGTGCCATTTTTAAAACCAACCGGCATCGACAGGCCGCTGGCCATTTCGCGGTGGGTCTGACTTTCCACTGTGCGTGCGCCGATCGCAGCCCAGGACACTAAATCCGACAAATACTGCGGGCTGATTGGATCCAGCGCTTCAGTCGCTGTCGGCAGTTCCATCTCCACCAGTTTCAATAACAGCTCACGGCCACGAGTCAGACCGGTTTCCAAATCGAAAGAATCATCCAGGTGCGGGTCGTTAATATACCCTTTCCAGCCAACGGTCGTGCGTGGTTTTTCAAAATACACCCGCATCACAATATACAAACTGTCGGCATACTTCAGTTGCAGCTCTTTTAAACGTTTGGCGTAATCAATGGCGGCCATAGGGTCGTGAATTGAACATGGCCCGGTGATCACTAACAGGCGTTTATCGCGGCCATGCACGATATCAGCAATTTCCCGGCGCGCTTGCTGCACAAACAAAGCCCCTTGCTCTGACAGCGGTAAGGCTTTTTTTAATACTAACGGCGGACTCAGCGGTTTTTCCGCCAATATCCGTAAATCATCAACAATTTTGCTCATCGCTTTGCTCCTTTCCTCAGCGCAGGCTGGTGTCAGCATGGCGACCAGTCACTCATCTTCGCTGTACATTTTAATTTACGACACGTATTTTAATAATTACAAACAGCCGACATATTAAAAACGCACACCGGCAATGTCAACAGTTAATGTCAATACAGACAATGCATCAACCTCACTTGCCCGCACTCCCTAATTCGTACACTTTGGTGTACATTTGAATTTTAAACTTGGAGATCCAGAGCCGCATTTTCAACCAGCACATGACCAGCAGATTTTCTGCATGGCACTTGCCTGCTCTGCGCAGGCTGTTTACATTAGTACCGAGAGAACTTCAAAGGTGTAGCAGCCGAGTGCAAAATTTACGAATCTGCGGCAGCATCCTGATTCTGGGTTTGTTGTCACCGCTCATGGCTGCAGAAATCCGCGTCGTCACCGAGCATCTGCCGCCGTATCAGATTGACCTGCCGGGTGCAGCCGCTGGTTTTGCCACGGATCTGGTGCGGCAAACCTTTCAAGGTGCCGGTATCAGCTATCAGATTGAGTTTCAGTCCTGGAGCCGCGCTTATCAGCTGGCGCTGCGAGACCCGAACACTTGTATTTATTCCATTTCAAAGAGTAAAGAACGCTTGCCGTTGTTTCATTGGATTGGCGAGCTTTCTTACAACACCACTGCGATTTATGGCCTTGCCAGCCGCAACGATATCCAACTGCAGACTTTAGAGCAGGCCAAACAGTATGTCATCGCCGTGACCCGGGACGACGTGACACACCACTACCTGTTGCAACATGGGTTTGAAGAGGGGAAAAATTTATATCTGCTGGAAAATGTTTCCAGTATGCTCAATGTGCTGACAGGAAGGCGTCAGGATATTGATTTGGTGATTATTAACGAAACCATTCTGAAATATCGGGCGCAAGAATCCAGTCTGGCACTGACTGATTTTCGTCAGTTGTTAGTGCTGCCGGATTTACCTCTCGATTTCCATCTGGCATGCAGTCTGAAAACATCAACCGACACTGTGCAGCGCTTGCGCCAAAGCCTGCAGATGATGAAATCCGACGGCCGGTTCGACAAAATTGTCGCCGGCTGGTCGGAAAAACTACTTTAAGCGCGCTTTTATTACAAACTTTTCTTCGGTGGCAACGCTACATTAGCGAAAATAAAACCGGCGACCAGCGACATCAGAATTAAGAATGTCTGCTGGCCAAGATGATCAGTCGCGCCCATCTGCTCGCCAGATATTAAGCTATTCAGACCAATATAAGTTTTACTACCTGGTACCAGCACTATCATCCCCTGCAGCGACACGATACTGGCCGGTGCGTTCATCAAACGGGTAAACAAATTGCCGTAAACCCCTACAGCAAAAGCACCAACAAAAGCACCAAGCGCTAAATCGAGATAAATGCCACCAAGCTGACTGGCGCCATAGGCAATAAAACCAGACATCAGGCCCCAGCTGATATGTTTTTTCCGGGCGCGAAACACAATGACCAGCGAACCACATAAAATCGCCACTGCGAGCCAGGCGGTCCAGGCCTCCACAGCGCCAGTGGGCACATAAGGCACTTTGCCAAACAGCCGCTCGCCTAAAGCCAGCCCTAAAAAAGCACCGAAATACAGTTTAAACAAGATCATCACCGCATCCATGATGCGGGCGGTGCCGGACACCAAATGCCGGGCGGCGGTTTCAGCAAAGCCCAGTGTCAGCGCAAGCCCGGGGATAAACACGATAATGGCCGACAACACCACAATTGGGATATTGATCCGCGGGTCGACATAAGCAGCAAGTGCGGTCGCACCTAAAGCTGAACTCATCGCAACCAACGGTTCCAGCATATGAGTAACACGCCGGCTTTTTTCCGCCCAGAATACAAACAGATAAACAACAAGGCTCAGCGCTGTGGCATACCCAACATCCAGCCAGCTGGCCCGCATTAGCATGGCAAAAGCGCCTCCGGCGGCACCATAGGCCAGAAAAGTAGCCCAGCGCGCATACGGATTGGGCATAGCGGCTATGGTATTCAGCCGTTCGGTCGCTTCCTGCAGCGTCATCTGGTGCTTCAGCACCGCATCTACCACTTCATCAGCACGGGATAATGAGCCTAAATCCAAATCACCAGGCATCACCCGTGCAACATGAGTGTATTCGTTGTCTTCACCCGGCACCCAAATCACAAAGGTCAGTACAGTTGGTGTAATGGCAAACGACGCGCCGATATTTAAATCTTTAGCGACATCCTGCAAATGCGCTTCCAGCCGGTAAGCTGGCGTACCAAACTTATGCAGCATTTTGCCAAGCTTGACGATGAATTTTCTTTTTTCATTAAAATCAGAGGATTGCACTGGTAAGTCCTTGTGACACAGCAATAATTCAGCCGGTATAGTAGGGGCTGTTGACGTTTGGTGATTAGGCTTTGTTCGAATTGGCCGCTCTTTCTGCTGCGTTAGTGCTCGTTTGTGTAGAATAACACACTGGGTACCACGTACGGCTCTCGCACTGCCTTGCATAAGCCGGCCACCGCGTGGTGCCAAACTGCTGCAAAAACAAACCCCAAACGTCAACAGCCCCTAAGTTCATACTAACAGTGCGACGTGACAAAACAATAGGACAAATCATGCCGGGAATTTAATTGGCGGGGAAATGTGCAGTTGTAGCAAGATTGGTCAGAGACAGTGCAGAGGGTCGGGCAAGCTTTTATTACAACAGAGATAAAAAAAGGCTGCCGGGGGCAGCCTTCAAGTGCTTAGTTAAGCTTTTCGCGGATACGCGCTGATTTACCTGAACGATCGCGTAAGAAGTAAAGCTTGGCACGGCGTACTGCACCACGACGTTTCAGCGTGATGCTGTCAATCATTGGGCTGTGCGTTTGGAATACACGCTCAACGCCTTCACCGTTCGAAATTTTACGAACTGTGAAAGATGAGTGTAAACCACGGTTACGTTTAGCGATTACAACGCCTTCGTAAGCCTGCAGACGAGTTTTATCGCCTTCTTTAACTTTAACTTGAACAATCACAGTGTCACCTGGACCGAAAGCTGGAACGTCAGATTTCAGCTGTTCGTTTTCAAGTTCTTTGATGATGTTTTGGCTAACTTTGCTCATAACAATCTCACTTTACCTGGATAAACTATCGTTGCTGCAACGCCTGGTGTTCCTGTTGGAACTCTTCCAGAAGTTTGCGTTGCTCCTTAGTCAGAGCCAGGGCATTTAACAATTCCGGACGCCGAAGCCAGGTTCTCCCGAGAGACTGCTTCAGACGCCAGCGTCTGATGTTTTCATGGTGTCCGCTGAGTAGTACAGCGGGAACCTGTTTGCCGTCTAACACTTCTGGTCTGGTATAGTGCGGACAATCCAGCAATCCGGAGGCAAACGAATCCTCAACTGCTGACATGTCATGCCCCAGTACGCCTGGTACCAGTCGCGATACCGCATCAATCAGCGTCATCGCAGGCAATTCGCCCCCACTCAGCACGTAATCGCCGATTGACCATTCTTCGTCAATTTCCGACTCTATTACGCGTTCATCAATCCCTTCGTAGCGACCTGCTACCAGCAACAGCTTCGGACGTTTCGCCAGTTCAGCGACCCCTGCCTGATCTAATTTACGGCCTTGCGGCGATAAATAGATGGTATGGACCCCTTCCCCTGCGGCAGCTTTGGCGGCGCGAATTGCGTCGGTCAAAGGCTGCACCATCATCAACATACCAGGACCGCCACCAAAAGGTCTGTCGTCCACAGTGTTATGTTTATCCGAAGTAAAATCCCGCGGATTCCAACACTGTAAATCAATCAGGCCGTTTTTGACTGCCCGGCTGGTCACACCATATTTTGTGATTGCCTCGAACATTTGCGGAAATAAGGTAATAACCCCAAACCACATATTGGACTGTCCGGACATTAAAAATCTGGGTCCCAATCGACGATGATTCGTCCTTGCGCTTTATCCACACTTTTGATGACAGAATCAGTCAAAAACGGAATTAAACGCTCTTTTTTACCAAATGCATCGGTCCGGTTTGCTTTGACGACGAGAACGTCGTTCGAGCCCGTTTCCATGATGTCATCCACAACGCCTAAGTCATAACCGGCTTCGTTCACAACAGTCAGACCCATCAGGTCTTTCCAGTAAAACTCACCGTCATCAAGCGCGGGCAGACTGGTCTGAGTCACAGCAATTTCCGCATTCACGAAAACTTGTGCCTGGTCCCGGTCGCTGACACCTTCCAGTTTGACGATTAAGCCATTGCTATGGCGTTTCCAACTGGAGATCTGCACTGGTTGCCATTTGCCCTGAGATTGGATCTGCCAGGGTGTGTAATCAAAAATCCCTTCCGGGACATCTGTGTAGGAAATTACTTTTAGCCACCCGTTGATGCCGTAAACAGCGCCAAACTTACCTAAGACAACTAAATCTTTACCCATCAAGGTTAATTCCTACCCAGTTTGCTAATTAAGCAGCAGCTTTCTTAGCAGCTTTTACCAGTGACGCAACGCGATCGCTCAGAGATGCACCTTGTGCAACCCAGTGATCAACGCGGTCCAGGTCGATGCGCGTTTTCTCTTCAGTACCGCTGGCGATTGGGTTAAAGAAACCCACGCGCTCAATGAAACGGCCATCACGAGCAAAACGGCTATCAGCGACCACAACTTGGTAAAATGGACGCTTTTTCGCGCCACCACGTTGTAAACGAATAGTTACCATACCGTCCTCTATTTCAATCGTTCAGGTTTTTGTAAATCAAAATCCCCGCGGTCAGGCCGCAGGGACGCCGAATTGTACGCGTTTTTCGTTGTAATGCAAGGATTTTCAGGCTTCGCGGCTGGTTATCAGGGCAGTCGTAGCGGTGGATGATTCTGTGGATAAGCTCTTGAAAAGCTGTTGGGATAAGCGCTGAGGCACTCGAAGGATCCCGTCGATCCTTATCGAGATCTGATCAAACTGTCGTCTTTCATTTGTTTGGTCTGTGTATCAGCATTCGCTGAGGTACAAACAACAAGGCCATTGCATAGCAATGGCCTTGAAAGTTTAAAGCGGCTGCGGCTTTAGCGGCCACCACCTAAACCGGGTGGTAATTTGCCGCCCATGGCTCGCATCATCTTCATCATGCCGCCTTTGCCACTCATCTGCTTCATCATTTTCTGCATCTGGGTGAATTGCTTTAACAGCTGATTGACGTCCTGCACCTGAGTACCTGAGCCGGCTGCAATACGCTTTTTACGCGAACCTTTAATCAAATCAGGGAATTGCCGCTCTTTTGGCGTCATCGAATTAATAATGGCTTCCATTTTGTTGAAGCTTTTATTGTTGATTTGATCTTTGGCGCCGGCCGGCAGATTTTTCATGCCCGGCAATTTATCCAGCATCGACATCATGCCGCCCATACTACGCATCTGCACCAGCTGGTCGCGGAAATCTTCCAGACTAAAGCCCTGGCCTTTCATCACCTTAGCAGCGACTTTAGCCGCCTGCTCACGATCGACTTTTTGCTCCAGCTCTTCAATCAGGCTGAGCACGTCGCCCATGCCCAGAATGCGCGATGCGATCCGGTCCGGATGGAACGGTTCCAGCGCATCGGTTTTCTCACCCATACCGATAAACTTAATCGGTTTGCCAGTGATATGGCGGATAGATAAGGCCGCACCGCCCCGCGCATCACCGTCGGCTTTGGTCAGGATCACACCGGTCAGTGGCAACGCTTCATTAAAGGCTTTGGCTGTGTTAGCCGCATCCTGACCTGTCATCGCATCGACGACAAACAGCGTCTCAATAGG
>CAMLRA010000123.1 GCA_946482325.1 uncultured Chromatiaceae bacterium
AGTCGATGATGCTGAATTATTTAGAGTTTGAGCAACCGATTGCGGAACTTGAAGCAAAAATAGAAGAACTGCGCAAAGTCAGCCGTAACGGTGAGTTTGACCTGGGCCTCGAAGAGGAGGTCAACAAGCTCAAAGAAAAAAGTCTGACGCTGACCAAAAAGATTTTTGCTGAGTTAGGTCCATGGCAGGTTGCCCAGTTAGCCCGCCATCCGTTGCGTCCTTATACGCTGGACTATATCAAACATATTTTTACTGATTTTGACGAGCTGGCCGGAGACCGCGCTTTTGCCAACGACCCGGCGATTGTCTGTGGTACCGCCCGCTTAGGCGATCGTCCGGTGATGGTCATTGGCCATCAGAAAGGCCGCGACACCGCCGAAAAAATCAAACGTAATTTCGGTATGCCAAAACCAGAGGGTTACCGCAAAGCGCTGCGCATGTACGAGATGGCGGAACGCTTTAACATGCCGATCATCACCTTTATTGATACGCCGGGCGCATACCCAGGCATCGGTGCGGAAGAGCGCGGTCAGAGTGAAGCTATTGCCCGCAACCTCAAGGTGATGGCGGGCCTCAAAGTGCCGGTGCTCTGTACCGTCATTGGTGAAGGCGGTTCTGGTGGTGCTTTGGCCATTGGCGTCGGCGACCAGGTTAACATGCTGCAATACAGTACCTATTCGGTGATTTCGCCGGAAGGTTGTGCGTCCATTCTGTGGAAAAGCGCGGAAAAAGCGCCGCTGGCTGCAGAAGCAATGGGCGTGACAGCGCCACGCATCAAAGAGCTGGGCCTGATTGATGAAATCATCAATGAACCTTTAGGCGGCGCGCATCGTTCACACGAGCAAATTGCCCAAGGCGTGAAAGCTGCGCTGGTACGCGACTTAGCCAAGCTGGACAAGCTCTCAGTGGCCGAACTGCTGGACCGGCGTTATAAGCGCCTGATGTCTTTCGGTTATTGCTGATAAAGCTGAAAGGAAAGCCGCCGTCAGGCGGCTTTTTTATCGCAATGCCACTGAGCCCAGAACTTCACTCCGCATATCCACTGCAGCAGCGGCTGCAGCAGGCCGTGCTGACTGCATTGAATGCCGTTGCAAAACCTCGGTTGCTGCTGGCCTTGAGTGGCGGGCTGGATTCGATGGTGTTGTTGCATCTGCTGGCCGGACTGCGCGAGAGTGCCGGCTTTGCATTAAAAGCGGCTTATGTGCATCACGGCTTGCAGGCGCAAGCGGATGAATGGGCGGCTTTTTGTCAGGCGCAGACGGCGGCATTGCAGGTCGATTTTCAGCTTTGCCACGTCAATCTCACAGATCCAGAGCGCAATATCGAACAACAAGCGCGCACTTTACGGTATCAGGCGTTGGCGGCTTTGCTGGATGCCGACACCGCACTGCTAACCGCACATCATGCCGACGATCAGCTGGAAACCATCTTACTGGCACTGAAACGCGGCAGCGGGTTGCAGGGGCTCAGTAGTATCGCCGCGCAAAAGCATTTTGCCGGTACTGTGTTACTGCGGCCATTATTGGCTTTTAGCCGCGCTGAGCTTGAGCAGTATGCTGTTGACATGCAGCTGTCGTATGTCACAGATCCGAGTAATCAGGACGACAGCTTTGATCGCAATTTCCTGCGCCAACATGTATTGCCGCTGCTGCAGCAACGGTTTCCGGCGATCAGCCAGACTACTGCACGCAGTTGCCAGCTCTTGCAGCAAAGCCTTGACTATCAGCAGCAACAGCTTGCACTTGCATTGCCCGCAGTGCTGCGACAACAACAACTGGACTTAGCGCAACTGGCACAGCGGCAGAATCCGCAACGGGATTTATTACTGCGTTGTTATTTCAGCCGCTACGATTTAGCGCCCTCTGCCCAGCAACTTCGCGAGTTTGTGCAGGTGTTCCTGGAATCTGCGCCAGATGCACAGCCAATACTGCAATGGGGCGACTGGCAATTACGTCGTTTTAATGGCTTGTTGTATCTGTTGGATACCAATGCACAATTGGCGTTAAACGCGGCGCCTGTTGCCGGTATCAGGCTACAACCGGAGCAACAGCAGCAGTGGCAGCATTGGCAGTTTTACTGGAGTGAAAGCGCACAGGCGCCTGGTGCTGATTGGCACAGTCTGCCGCTTGCATGTGCGATGACCGCGCAGCTGGACCTGCGCACCGGACAGCTTAATCAGCGTTTCAAACCTGCTGGCAGTGCGCACAGCAAGGCGTTAAAAGACTGGTGTAAGCAATGGGAAGTGCCGCCCTGGCGACGTGGCTCCATGCCGTTTATCATCGCCGGACAGCAAAAACAGATAGTCGCAGTGCCGGGGGTTGCCAGTCACTGCAGTGCAGCCGAAGCGCTAAGCTGGTTGCACAGTAAACACTAATTATCCTCAGCCGTTCATCACATCGGCAACAGGTGCATGTTGTTCTGACGCGGTGCGGACCACATTTTTACCGTTTTGTTTGGCCTCATACAAGGCCGCGTCGGCGCGGTTAAAAATCGCTTTGGCCGATTCGTCGTGAAGATGCGACGCCAAACCTGCACTGGCTGACACACCAAATTTCACACAAACATGATGCTGGCCGATGGCTTTCACCAGCCGATGCGCAACCAGCTCGGCGCTTTGTGCATCTTCAGCCGTTAACAGCACGGCGAATTCGTCACCACCAAAACGGAACAGATTATCACTGGCTCGCAGCGTGCTGCGCATGGCATCAGCGACGGCCAATAACACGTCGTCACCGGCATGGTGGCCAAAGTTGTCATTGACTTGTTTAAAGTTATCCAAATCCAGCAGGATCAAGACCAATGGCTGCTGTTTACGCTCGGTCAGCTGTAAGGCTTTATGAATAGCGTCGTCAAAAAACCGACGGTTGCCAAGACCAGTTAAGGTATCGCGCAGCGCCAGCTGTTGCAGGCGGGTGACGATCAGCGCGTTACGTAATGGAAATAACCATTGTTGTTCCAGCTCCAGCAACTTGCGCTGTTGCATCGGGGTGACCGGATGTTCACTTTGATACACCAGTTCAGCCAGGCATTGCTCATTCAGCACCAGCATACTGCGGTACTCATGTGCACCGTTGTAAGACCCTGCGGCCTTGTATTCACCAACAGCTGTCAGGAGCGTCAGTGCCGTCACCGGCAATATTTTGCCAACAGCCATCGAAAACATCTGCAGCTGCTGAGGGAGCTCAAGTGTGGTCTGCAATTGTTCCGGCAACGCCGCGCCCAGCTTGCTGGTCGCGCCGGACCAGAGCGGAGTACTGGTAATACCGGCATAGCTGGGTACATGCTGTAATGACATATCGGAAAAGCTGAAAAGTTCCATCAGCGACTCCCTGAAGCGAATGATAATTCAGCAAAGCAGGTTTTGTGCCATAGAGTGTAAGTTATTGTAATACTGCAAATAATGCTTTTTGGTTGCGGGAGTGAGCTCGGCTTATACGGCAGCTTGCTGCCGCTTCTGACTATTCTTTGGCGCTCAGAAACGCCATCAAGGGATCGATTTGCGCCATCGCATCCTGATAACCCAATTCAATCAACCGTTTGGTAAAGCTTTTTTCAAAGAGCAGATAACTGGCCAGGCTGGAATCCGAATGTTGTTTGATGCCAATGGTGCGCAACAGCGAACGGATGGCCATCGGCAGCGCCAAAAAGTGTTCGCTGGCCAGCGCGTTAAAATTGATGGATGGATTGATCAGGTAGCTGTGCACCGGTTTTAGTTCAGAGCTGATTTGATGTTGCTGTAAGGTCTCCAGTGTTTTGTTGACGCGCTGCATCCGTTCTAAATCGGCATTGAGCGTGTCGGAAAAGATACTATCAAGCAGATGGCCAGCGATAGTCGACAGATTGGGGTGATGTGGCATTTGCTGCAGATGTTCACGGCGTCGCGGTTGTTCCAGACCAACGATTAAAATCCGGTCAGCGCCCAAATGAATCGGGGCGCTGAGCGGTGCCAGCTGATTGACGGAGCCATCGCCAAAATACTGCTGATTGATCCGTACTGATGGCATCACCAGTGGTATGGCGGCAGATGCCATTAAATGATGGATACCTAATAAAGTCCTTTGACCGCAGCGGCGTGCACGCTGCCATTCCTGCGCCTCGCGACTCTGGAAAAAAGTGATGGAATCACCGCTGTTGTAACAACTAGCGGTTACTGAAACGCTGTCGAGATAGCCGCCCATGATATTGCGGTCAAGCCGTTTTAAATCCAGCATTTCGTTCAGCAGATGCTTCAGCGGTTTGCTGTCGAGCATCGACACCGGTTTATGATTGGCGTAGTCAGCCTGAAAGGCACTCAAAAAACCCCGGATCAAATGCCAGGTGGCGCGGACGTAGTCGGAGTAATACACCTGGCCGGTATGAAAGTTTTTCCACACCCATTCCAGTTTTTTCACGCCGAGCTGAAAACAACTGGCATAGCAGGCAATGGCAGTGCCGTTTATGGCTCCGGCGGAAGTGCCGCAAACAATCTGAAAGGGGATCCGGCTGTTGCGCGGATATTGCTGGGCAATGGCCTTCAGCACACCAACCTGATAAGCGGCACGGGCGCCGCCGCCGGTTAATAAAATCGCGGTTTTTGTCGATTTTGTTTTATCTGTCATAGAGATAACAACATACGTCTGAATTGCCTAACTATTAACGATTGATTGATATCTTGCAATGCCCGGAACGGGCCACGACACAACATCAGCTGAAAAAATTGAAACTTTTCAATACGTCAGCGCACTAAAAACGGCAAGTCTGCGGTAAAGTAAACCAGATCCGACCAAGAAGGAGTCGCCCGCACTATGTCTAAACAAGCTTCATCCAGCCCAAGTGGCTGGATTGCACCTCTCATCGTTTTAGTGATTATCGCCGCAGCAGCATGGTATTTGTTAAAACCAACGCCCCCTGCATCTACCCCCATAGAACCTGGTCCTACTGCCCCGGTTGCTGTTGAGACTAAAACTGTAGAGCCAGCTGACAAACTGATTCCGCCACCAACCGGGGATGACAAGCTGGCCGAAGCGGCCGATGATGCCGGAGTTGATGTCGGTGCTGAGACTGAAGTCGCTGCAGCAGCGCCGCTGCCGCCGCTGGACCAGTCTGATGACATGGTGCGGACGGCATTCTTCGGTTTGAATTGGAAGCCTGGATTGTCAGCGCTGTTTTTAAATGAAGAAATGATCCGTCGTTTTGTGGTGCAGGTCGACAATATTGCGCAGGGCCGGCTGATTGCAGAGCAGTCTTTGTTTAAAGGGCTCAGCAAAGATTTCGCCGCCAAACCGAAGGGGCAGGGCTATCAGCTGGATAAGGCGAACTATCAGCGTTATCAGCCATATCTGGATTTACTGGAAAGCGTACCGCCACAGCAGGTCGCTGCTTTGTATAAACAGTTTTATCCGCTGTTGCAGGCGGCATTTCTGGAACTCGGTTATCCGGATCAGCAGTTCGATGATCGGCTGCAACAGGCTATCAAGGTGCTGTTAAGTGCCCCTGAAATCACTGACGAGCCTGATCTGACTCTTTCTTCTGTGCATTATTCTTTTGCCGATGCTGAGACTGAACAGTTGGGGCTGGCGCAAAAACAAATGGTGCGGTTAGGTCTGGCCAATCAGCAACGGCTGAAACTGTTGTTAGTGCAGTATCAGGCTGTGCTGAAGCGGTGAGGGCGTCTATTCCTGAATTACCCGCGGTGTTACCACGCCATGGTAGTCGCCGCGCCCAGCGGCTTGGTTGCTGGGTTTTGTTGCGTCTTGGCTGGCAAATCCGCGGTGAGTTGCCAGCTCAGCCGAAGCTGGTTGCCGCGGTGGCGCCGCATACGTCGAACTGGGATTTTATTGTTGCTTTTGCTGCCAGTCTGGCTTTGGGATTAAAGATTTCATTTCTGGGCAAGCACAGTATTTTTGTCTGGCCCATGCGCAATTTTCTGCTGCGTTTTGGTGGTATTCCGGTGGAGCGCAGTCAACGTCACGGCATAGTGCCGCAACTGGTCGCAACTTTTAACCGGGAGCCGAATTTGTTACTCGGTATCGCGCCGGAAGGTACCCGCAAAAAAGTCACACAGTGGAAATCAGGCTTCTGGCAAATCGCTAAGCAGGCAAATGTACCCATCCAGTTGATTGGACTCGATTTTGCCAGCAAATCGATAGTATTTGGACCTTTACTGCTGCCAGGTGAGAGTTTCGAAGCGGATTACCCGTTGATGCGCGCCTTTTTTGCGCAGATGCAACCGCGGTTCCCGGAAAATTTTTGACAGATGTCCGGTTATATATTGTTGGTTGCGCAACTTTTGTTCGCTGGTAGAGCTTTTTCATGCAGCCGGCTGATTTTCGGTTGCAGGGCATGACGCTTTTGCGCATAATGCCGCCGCACTCATTGTTGACGCTCGTCAACAACACTATGGTGGCCTTATTGGTCCTCCCGCAATAGTAGTTCGTGAACCCGGTCAGGTCCGGAAGGAAGCAGCCGCAGCGAATGATCTATGTGCCGGGATGTGGCTGGTAAGGCTACCACCCAAATCGCTAGAATCCCCTGAACCCCTTGGAATACCTAGCCTGAATCGTCGGCTCACGTAAACTTGTATCACGTTTAGTATCACAAGCCTGTGTAGAGTTAACTTCTTGAAGTGCTGTGCTGGCTTATTGCTGAGCTTGTTGCTGCATTTGTAGTTTACGCTGGAAATCTCTGGTCACTATTGGTAATGCTGCCAGCACAACAGCCGGATCAAGCTGGTGTTGTTCCAGCAGCATAATCAGGTCGACCGCCAGTTTGACGGCCGGCGGCGCCTGATCTAGTGGTGGGGTTGTGACACTCATGCTTCTGCAGGGACAACCGTTTCTGCTTTTTTATTATCCGGGCTATCCAGGAAGGCACGGGCTTTGGCTACAGCGTCTTTCACCCGCGTCACCATGTCAAAACGTTCGGTCTGCGGCAGGTAAAATGCCATATCCACTTCATAACGGATGTATTTGCAAGGCAGCTGATTGAGCACAATACAGCACAAATCAGCCAGATATTCGCTGTCGTGTTCGGCGTCGAGGCCGAGTTCGGTCAAATGGTCCAGCATCAGTTTTTCGTAATAGTTATGGATATCGTCATGTAATTTCATCAACTACTCCCGTGTGTTGAGTAAATGCTGCCGGCAGGCAAGGGCTATCCAGCCAGCATAACCATTAGTTGGCAAAAACGCCACCGGACTGACCAGCGCTGCGGTACTGGCTCAGCCAGCTGACAGCCGGCGGTCTGCACGTTAGACTAGCCCGTCTTCCTCAGGGCCTTGAGCCGGAATTATTAAAATGCAAAAAAATACCACTCCCTGCTATTACGGCGATTATCTGCAACTGGACAAAATCCTGGCAGCGCAGGCGCCGGAAAGCGCGCGTTATGGCAATGAAGCGCACGACGAAACCTTGTTTATTGTGGTGCACCAGGTTTATGAACTCTGGTTCAAACAAATCCTGCATGAATTAAAGTCGGTGCTGACAGTGTTTGCTGAACCCGTTGTCCATGACCAGCAGCTGACGGGCGTGGTGCATAAACTCAAGCGGGTGATCACCATCCAGCAGTTGCTGAATCAGCAGATTGGCGTGATGGAAACGATGACGCCGCAGGATTTTATGTCGTTTCGTGATTACTTAGTGCCGGCGTCCGGTTTTCAGTCGGTGCAATTTAAGATGCTGGAAATTGGCCTTGGCCTTAAAAGTGAATTCCGCATCGATTTTGATAAAAACTCTTTTTATAACCGTCTGAATGACAAAGATCGCGAGTTCCTGCAGAGCTTTGAAAACCTGCCGTCATTATTTGAGCGGGTGCAAGCCTGGCTGGAGCGGATGCCATTTTTAGAGTTTGGCGATTTCAGTTTCTGGCAGATGTATCAACAGGTAACAGCGCAAATGCTGGATGAAGATCAGCAAACCGTGTTATCCATCGAAGCGCTGGCGGCCCCGGAGCGGCAATTGCAGCTGGATGAAATTGAACGCACCCGCGCAAAGTTCAGCGCTTTATTGGACGGCGAAAAGTATGCCGAGTTACAGCAGCAAGGTAGCTTCCGTTTAAGCCAGCGCGCCATGCTCGGCGCTTTGTTTATCAGCCTGTATCAGGAAGAACCGGTGTTTAATTTGCCGTTTCAGGTGCTGACCTGTCTGACTGAAATTGACGAGAACCTGACGATTTGGCGTTACAAACACGCGATGATGGTCCAGCGCATGCTCGGGACTAAAATTGGCACCGGCGGCTCCAGCGGTCATGACTATCTCAAACGCACCACGGAAAAAAACCGCATTTTCACTGACTTGTTCCATATGGCAACCTTTCTGGTGCCAAAAGCCAGTTTGCCGGTGCTCCCCGCGCCGGTGCGTCGTCAACTGGGTTTTTACTTCTCCGGCGATAGCAACTAATTAGGGCCAATTCAGCACCTGCGTGGGCAAATAAACCGCGCAGGCGGCCTGAAATAGCTGGCTATGCACAAGCGTCAGCTTGTCGATATCGCGCTGATAACCGCCACCAATCACGGCCGCGACCGGGATATTGAGCTCGTGGCAGCGCTGCAAGACAAACAAGTCACGTTGATACACGCCGTTGGTGCTGATTTGTAGCAGGCCTAAATCGTCGTCCTGATGAATGTCGACACCGGCGTCATACAGCACTAAATCAGGCTGGTGCAGCCGCAGCAGATAGTCAAAACTGCTGTGCAGCGCCTCGAGGTAAACGGCGTCCTGGCACTGCGTCGGCAGACCAATATCCCAGTCAGAATGCTGTTTGCGTGCCGGGAAATTTTTTTCGCCGTGCAACGATGCAGTGACGACACGCGCATCTTCGGAGAATAACAGCGCAGTGCCATCGCCCTGATGTACGTCACAATCAAAAATCAGTACCTTGTCGACGCCCTGCTGCAATGCCACGGCGGCGGCCACTGCTAAATCGTTAAACAGACAAAAACCAGCGCCTTCGCCGGCAAAGGCGTGATGGTAACCACCGCTTAAATGCAGGGCGATACCGTGCCGGAGTGCCAGCTGCATAGTGCGGATGGTGCCGCCGACCGATTGCAGGCTGCGCTGGATAAGAAATTCGGACCAGGGGAAACCAATCCGCCGCATGGCTTTAGCGTCGAGCGCCCCACGGCTTAAAGCATCGATATAATCCAGCTGATGCACCAGTGCGAGCTGCGCCACCGTTGCTGGCGCAGCATCGCAGTCAAACCAGCTTGCGGGCATACCGGCCTGTAATAAATGCTGGTACAAAGCGCGGTATTTACCAATCGGATAACGATGCCGTTCCGGCAAAACCAAATCACTGTAACAATGGTGGTACACCAGCGGCAGCATCAGGATTTGCGACCGCGTTGTTCATACCACTGGATCTCGGCTTCCAGCGCGCTGATCGCTTTACGGCAGCGACCGAGCCTTGCATGCAAAGCGAGTTGTACCGCTGGCGGCTGTTGTTGCTGGGCTGATTCCTGCACCATGTCCTGCAAGCGCCGTTCAAATCCACGGTACTCGGCCAGCTGCTGATGCATAGCTTGTGCGGTACCGCCGAGCTGCGCCAGCAACTGACCGGCCTGATGCCGGTTGCTGGTGTCGGCCGGCGCTTTGCTGCGTGGGGAACGCCATTTCGGTGCCTGTTCTTTTTGCCGCACATCCTGACTGGCAAAAGCTTGCATCAGCGCCTGCAGCTGTGCGGCCAGCTTTTCGCACAGCAGTTGTTGTGATTGCATGACCTGTGGCTTGCCCTGATAGGCTTTGATGCGCTGGCACAGCTGCATACTTTCCTGAACATAATCCAGCAGATGGCGGGAGCGGGTCTGAAACAGCTGGGAAGAAAAACAATCGCGTTGTTGCCAGTCCGGCAGCTGTTGATCCAGCTTACCGGCACGGGCGGCCAGCGTCAGCAGTTGCTGCTCAAGCTGGTGTAGCAGCTGCTCTGTCGCCATTAAGCTGCACTCCATTGTTGCCACAATAAACGTGAGGCGATGGCCATCACCATCAGAATAAACAAAGGTTTGATTAATTTGCTGCCAAAGCGGATGGCGGTGTGGGCGCCTAAGTACGAGCCGGCCATCAGGCAAACGCCCATCGCAATACCTAGCTGATAATGAATGTGGCCGAGCAGACCAAAAGTGACTAACGCCACGCCGTTAGAGATAAAATTCATGGTGCGGGCCAGACCGCTGGTCAGCAGCAGGTTAATTTTGTACAGCGCCATGCTGGACACCATCCAGAACGAACCGGTGCCGGGCCCGGCAATGCCGTCATAAAAGCCCAGCACAAAACCCTGAGCCCTTTGCGTCCAGATGTGTTTTCGGCTTTGTACCGGCAATTGTTGCTGGTCATCCTGTGGCACTTTGGCAAACAAACTATAAATGGCCGCCAGCAATATCAGTAGCGGTAAGACTTTTTCCAGTGCCGCTTTACTGATTTGATCAACAACCAGCACGCCAATACAGGCGCCGACTGCGGTTGCCAGTAACGCATGCCGCCAGAACACTGGGTCAAACAGTTTTTTCTTACAATAGGTGTAGGAAGCGGTCACTGAGCCAAAAGTTGCGGCCAGTTTGTTCGTGCCCAGCACCAAATGCGGTGGCAGTCCTGCCGTCAGTAGCGCAGGGACGGTTAACAAACCGCCGCCACCGGCGATCGCATCGATAAAACCAGCGGCAAAGGCGACTGCACATAACAGTGCGAGTGTGACCGGGTCGAGCAGAACTTCCATAGTTATTGATCTATTTGACGTTGAAAGGGCGGCAAGGCATTGAGCATGGCGCTGCCGTAAGATTTAGTCACTAACCGGCGGTCCAGAATAACGATGCGGCCGTGGTCCTGTTCCTGCCGCAGCAGTCTACCACAGGCCTGCACCAGTTTGCGTGCCGTGGCCGGCACCGTCAGCGTCAAAAACGCATTGCCGCCGCGTTTGGTGATGGCTTCGGCCATCGCCTCTTCAAATGGGGAGGTCGGCACCGCAAACGGCAGTTTGGTGATCACCAGGTTAGTCAGTAACTTGCCGGGTAAATCCAGGCCTTCAGAAAAACTCTGGGTGCCAAACAAAATGCTGCCGCTGCCGCCGTCGATTTTGCTTTTGTGTAAATCCAGTAACGCTTGCCGGCTGGCTTCACCCTGTACCAGCAAACTATGCCCTTGTTGACGCAGCGCCGCGGCGACCTGTTCCATTTGCCAGTAAGAGGCAAATAACACCAGATTGCCCTCAGCGGGCCTAATGAAATCAGTCAAGCGCCGGCACAATTCATCGGTAAATTTGTCGTCGGTCGGTTCAGTCTCTAGGCGAGGGATATGGATAAGGCCACGCTCGCGATAGGCAAAAGGCGAAGTCACCTCAAGCCGGCGTAAACCGGGGTGTTCGGTTAAGCCTAAATCGCGGCTGATGTGGTCAAAACTGCCCAACGTCTTTAACGTCGCGGAACAAAGCAATACGGCATACGCCTGGCTGAATAATAAATCTTCCAGCTGAAAGCTGACCGATAACGGGCTGGCGTGGCCGGAAATATGCGGGCCGTCCGCTTCCAGCCAGCGTGCCTGACTGACATGTTGCTGGCTTTGTGACCAGCAAGCCCAAAGCTCAGCCTGGCTGCTGAATTTTTGCTGCAGCTGACTCAGTTCCTGTTGCAGACTAGCCAACTGAGTGGTGCTGAGTTGGCCGTCATTAGCGCTTTCCAGCAGCAGCTGAAACAGTTTATCGATAGCGCTCAGGACTTTTTGGCTGCTATCGCGCAGCGGTTCGCTCTGGCGTTGCAACAGATCCGGCAGTACAGCATCAGCGAAACGCAAATGGCCTTCAGCTTTACTTTGCTGGCGGAACAGCTCAGCGATTTGGCGTTGCACCGGCTGAAACTGACTGAAAAACTCATCAGTGGCGTCGGCCAATCTTAATAATTCACTGATGGCGGCATGTTGGGAGAGCGCTTTATGCAGTAATTGTTTCAGTTTTTGTACTTTGTCCTGCCACAGGCTGGCTTCACTGGTGAGCAGCGCGCGTGCAGAAAAATAGTCCCGGCCAACATCGGCCAGATGGTGGGCTTCATCGATGACATAAATACAGTCTTCCGGCGACGGTAACACACTACTACCAGCGTCTAAGTCCGCCAGTAATAAAGCGTGATTGACCACCAGCACCTGGCTGTCGTCAATTTCAGCCCTGGCCAGATGAAAAGGGCAGTTGCGGTGCGCGGCGTGCTGGCGTGGGCAATGGTAGGCATCGGCCTGAATCAACTGCCAGCTCTGCTCTGGTAAAGCTTCTGCCAGTGTATCGCGGTCACCAAGCCATTTACGGCTTTTCCACTGCTCTTGCATCTGAGCAAACTGACTGAGCAGTGCCTGGGCAAACAACTCGGGCTGCTGGATTTGTTGCGACAGGCGTTGGATACAGGCGTAGCGCTGACGGCCTTTCACCAGGCTAAATTGAAAGTCGAGACCGCTATGGGTCTGAAAAAACGGTAAGTCTTTGTTGACCAGCTGTTCCTGCAGCGCCACTGTCGCAGTGGCAATCACCAGCGTCTTTTTCTGCGCCAGCGCGAGCGGGATCGCCGCCATCAGGTACGCCAGCGATTTGCCGGTGCCGGTACCGGCTTCGACCAGACCGATCCGGTCGTAACTGTGATAACTGCCGGCGACAATGTTTGCCATCTCTGCCACCAGCTGATTCTGCCCCGGCCGCGGCTGATAACCCGGCAGATTCGTTTTGAT
>CAMLRA010000124.1 GCA_946482325.1 uncultured Chromatiaceae bacterium
AACATCATAATAAAAACAGCCTTTGTCCACGCCCAAACCGGCAGCCTTTTGGCCGCCGGTTTTTTTGTTGCGACAAAATGCACACTGACGTAAAATCGACCAGTTAACTTGGCATGGATGAAGTGATGAAACAAACAACGCTCGTGAAATCTGCACTATTGCTATTGCCACTGGCTCTGGCTTTTGCCGCTTCGCAGTGGACAACAACTGAAACCGTGGCTGCCAGCTGTCAGCAGCAGCGCATCGTGACTGATGCAGGCATCGAAAGTTTACAACTGCAATGTACCCACACACCGCAACAAAGCTGGTTAGGCTGGGCGCAAGGACAAAGCCGCTCTACTCAATTCCATTTCATTGATTTACTGGAATTGCTGAACCGGCTACACAGCCAACAAGAAACTAAATAATCGTACTTCAGACTGATGACAGGCCATAAGCCAGGACTCAGACAAATCCTCAAAGCAGTGTTCGGTGCCTTTGTCGGCGTACAATCCGAACAACAACGTCAGCAAGACTTCCAGACCCAAAGCCCACTGCCTTACATTATCGCCGGTGTGGTGATGACATTTGTATTTGTGTTGGGGTTAATACTGATAGTGCGGCTGGTTCTGGCCTGAACTGTCACTTTTGCCGGTAGATAGCAAATAGTTCGGCAACTTTTCCGCGACTACTGCCCTTCTGACTAATTGAACGGCCAACCTGAATGGAATCAAGCTCGGCACCGGCATAAATTTTCCGGGTCAGCGGTGTATCGTGATTACTTATCACTACCGTATGACCTGCCGCTTGGGCAGCTTCGGCCAAATTCGCCAGCTCAGCCTGATCATCAAAGGTGAAGCTGTTTTTGGCATAAGAAGTAAAGCTGGCCGTTTTGGACAAAGGCACATAAGGTGGGTCGCAATAAATCACAGTTGGCGGCTTCGGCAGGCGCGCAAAGAGTTCAGGATAACTCAGGCAGGTAAATTCAGCTTTTTGTGCCTTCTCAGCAAAACGCCACAATTCCGCTTCGGGAAAATACGGCTTTTTGTATTTACCAAAGGGCACGTTAAACAAACCGGACTGGTTGTAGCGGCAAAGACCATTAAAACAATGCCGGTTTAAATACAAAAACAGCAGCGAACGCTCGAGCGGGTCGACACTTTGATTAAATTGCTGCCGCAAAGCCAGATAACGTTCTTTGTCGTTGTTTTGCGTATTGAAAAATTGTTGTGCCGCCCGGATCAACATATCCGGTTTCGTTTGCAATAAACGATACAAACCAATCAGATCAGCGTTGATATCATTGAGTAAATACGCCGGATAGTCGGTATTGAGAAATACAGATCCGGCGCCGACAAAAGGTTCAACCAGCAAGTCGCCTTCCGGCAGATGCTGGCGAATCGCTTCAGCCAGATTGTATTTTCCGCCCGCCCATTTCAGGAAAGCGCGTTGTTTGACAATTTTAACGGCTTTAGTCAACGCAGCTACCCATTAGTTAGTACTGATTTCACTATGGATATCACTGAGCGGCTTGGCGAAGCCCTGTTGCAGTGGAACCGGCAGCTGCGCAGCTTGCGCTTTGGCAGCAGCGGCATCCGGGAACGGTGCCATCACTACGACTAACTGACGTTTGCCATCTTTGCTACGTTCATAGGTATATGTTTGCAGATTAGCGTAGGTTTGGCGGAAACTCTGTAATGCCGAGTCATTGGAAAACACGACTAATTGCAGCGCAAACTGCACGCCTGACAGCGACAGCAGCTCTGACTCAGCATAACGATACCCCCCCGCGGGTTTGCTGGTCGATGGCGTGACACTTTGCAGTTCTTTTGAGGCTTCCGCGGCTAAATCTTCCACCGGCTCACTGACCGTCGGCTTTGGCGCTGCAGCAACGACTGTCTCTGCGGCCATTTCCGCTTCGACATCCGCTTCTGCAGGCAAGACGGTTGTGGTCGCTGGTGTTGTGCTGTCGGCACTGATTTCAGCGGCCAGATCATCCGGCGCCGGTTCAGCCACAACAGATTTTTCGACCGGCGCTTGTACCACAGCTGCCGTTTGCTGCTCGCTGTTCGAAGAGGAAGCAGGCTGCAGCGGTTCTGCCACAGGTTCAGGCGGATTCCCGGCCTGAGCTGTCGGTTCAGCCACAGCGTTTGCCGTCGGAGTTTCCGGCTCAGTCACTGGCGTGGCGCTGACATTCTGCTCCGTAAAATCAACCGGTTTCTCCAGCCCTTTCACTTCAGCAGTACCGCGTTCAGCTTTTTCCAACTGATTAACAAGCTGTTCGACCACGGCTTTTTCTGGCGCTGGTGGTGGCGGCGCTTCTTTAACGTTCGCAACTACAGTAGCAACCTCCTGCTCTTCCGGCAGATAAGTCAGAGTGCCAATAGCAGGCCCTTGCTGGAGTTGACGTTCAGTCCAGAACCAAAACACCACGACGCCAACGATAACCGCCATACCGATGGTAAACACCCATAGCGGGCCGGCGATTGAGGCAGTTTGTACTGTGGCATGCGTTGGACGTGCAACCTTGGCGGCGAGCTGTGGGTTGAGCAACACATGCAAATTACCCTGCGCCTGCGCCAACCGCTCAGCAATCGTCAAGGTGCTGAATGCGCTGTCAGCCAGCAGCATTTCGGCATCTTCCATCGTTACGGGCGCCAGCGGTAAATTCAGTTCGGCATGGGCATCGACCTGCTCAGCAGCCGCAATCACCAGACAAGGTACGTCGGCCAATTCAGCCCATAATTCCTCGGGTAAATAGTCAGCCTGGTCGAGGATCAAGGCCAGCGGCTGCCGGCTTTCGCGGTCGCCAATTAAGCTCAGCAGTGGTTTATCCGTGACGATGCCGTGGCCAAACCATTGCTCCAGCAAATGCTGCCGGATTTTGCCGGCGCTGAGCTCAGGCTCAACTGTTAGCAACGCCAGATTAAATTCATCGGACAATAAATCGGCGATCGCCAGCGTCAGGGTCGATTTGCCCGAGCCGGGCCCGCCAACCAGATAAATCAACTGATAAGGATTAAATTCAAGCTGGAATACCAGCCGCTCAAGCCACTGACGCTGCGAAGGCAACAAGCCCTGCAACGTCGCCAGTTTTTGATGTAAATCAGCCATGTAAGGTGCCAAATACCTGAATTAATTCTTGTTCTGTCACGTCATCGACGATGATGGCACGTCCGGGTTGTTGCAACAAGATAAAGCGCATCTGACCGGCTTTGACTTTTTTATCGGTTTTCATATACGGCAGGAAATCTGCAATCGTCATCCCCTCTGGTGGGTTGACCGGCAACTGAGCAGCAACTAACAGATCACGAATACGGCTGACATCCGTTGGAGAAAGCCAGCCACGAGCGGCAGACAACTGCGCGGCCATCAGCATGCCGACGGCCACGGCCTCGCCATGCAACCAGTTACCATAACCCAGCCAGGCTTCAATGGCATGGCCAAAAGTGTGGCCCAGATTCAGTAATGCACGCTCACCCTGCTCAGTCTCATCCCGGCTGACGATATCCGCTTTCATCTGACAGCAATGGCGGATCATCTGACTGAGTGCAGGTTCCTGTTTAGCCTGAATTTGCCCCTGATGCTGGTCCAGCCAAACTAAAAAGTCAGCATCACCAAGCAAACCGTATTTGATGACTTCAGCCATGCCGGCAGCGAACTCACGCGCTGGTAATGTTTGCAGCATGTCGGTATCAATCAGCACGGCTTGTGGCTGATTAAAAGCACCAATCATATTCTTGCCAAGCGGGTGATTGACCGCGGTTTTGCCGCCGACTGAGGAGTCAACCTGGGATAATAACGTGGTTGGAATTTGCAGAAATGCGGTGCCACGCTGATAACAGGCCGCAACAAAACCGGTCAGGTCACCAATCACGCCACCGCCTAAAGCAACCAATAAGCCATCACGCGGAAATTTCTGTTGCAGTAAAAAGGAACAGACCTGTTCAAAAGACGCCAGGGTTTTGTAAGCTTCACCGTCGGGTAGCTGCAATTCAGTGACTTCTGCATGGCTGAACAAAGCGCGGACTTTGTCCAGATACAAACCAGCGACCAGTGGGTTGGAAATCACTGCCACTTTTTTGTATTGCCACAAGGTGGAGAATTCGGGCTGCTCAGCGGCGCTTTGACTCAGCGCCGGAGCTATCAGGATGGGGTAACTGCGCAGACCAAGTTGAACCGCAACTTTTTCCATCGCCAGCTCCCTTTCTGTAATTAAAAACCCAGTTGTTCGACGATTTGGTTTGCGACCGCGCGGGCGCTTTGTTCGTCAGTACGGATAGTGAAATCAGCGATTTCTTCGTACAGTGGATTGCGTTCTGCTGCCAGACGCTCCAGTACATGTTTTGGTGCTTCTTCGGTTTGCAGTAATGGCCGGCGTTTATCACGCTGGGTCCGGGCAACCTGTTTCTCGATGGGAGTTTCCAGATACACCACGATACCGCGGGCGGACAGACGATTACGGGTTTCGCGGCTCAGCACAGAACCACCACCGGTTGCCAGTACAATGCCCTGCATACCTGTTAAGTCTTCAATGACGTTTTCTTCACGCACCCGGAAGCCAGCCTCACCCTCGAGATCAAAGACCCAGGCAATGTCTGCGCCGGTGCGACGTTCGATTTCCTGATCCGAATCATAAAATTCAAGGTGCAGCATTTCTGCTAAGTGACGGCCAATGGTACTTTTTCCTGCGCCCATTGGGCCAACGAGGAAGATATTGCGTTTCTCTGCCATATGTCGTAATGCTAATTCAGCTAACTCAAGAGGGTTGATGTCAGGACCAAAAAGCTCCCGTGAAAATTTTAAGCGCTGAATTATGGCAGTATTGGCGCGCCCTTCGCAAGCGAAAATTCAAAAAGGGACAGGCTTTTGGCTGTCCCTTTTGCGGCCTTGCCGGCGCTTTCGGCTATTAACGGCTTTCGTTAATGATTTTTGGCGTGACGAAAATCAGCAGTTCTTTTTTCTCGGTTTTATCCAATGAACGGCGGAACAATGCACCCGCGTATGGAATATCACCAAGCACCGGAATTTTTGACACTGTATTGATGGTTTGTTGCTGATAAATACCACCCAGCACTATGGTTTCACCATTGTCGACCAGCACTTGTGTAGTAATGCGCTGGGTATCAATAGCTACCGCATTCCCGGTTGGCGTCTGCACCACTTTACCTTCAGTGTCCTGCGTCACGGTCAGGTCGAGGATAATTTTATTATCCGGTGTGACCTGCGGCGTCACTTCCAGGCTTAATACCGCCTTTTTAAATTCAACTGTGGTGGCACCGCTGGAGGCCGCCTGCACATAAGGGATTTCCACACCCTGCTCGATGCGGGCTTTTTTCTGATTGGCGGTCGAAATGCGCGGTGACGCCACTATTTCGGCTTTGTTCTCGACTTCCAGCGCCGACAATTCCAGGTCAATCAAGGTGCCATCGCCAAGCTTGGAAATATGGAAACCGATTTTACCGGCCCCATCCGTACTGACCGGCAAATTGACATTATAGCGACTGTCCAGCGCCGGAATAGTGCCTTTGGTCAATGACTCCGCCGCCGCAGCTGTACCTGACACCGCTTTAGTCAGTTGCTGGTCGCTGAAGCCCCAGCGAATACCTAACTCTTCTGCCACGCTGTCTTTGACTGTGACCATGCGGGATTCAATCAGCACCTGTTTCACCGGCACGTCCAGCCGCTCGACTAAACGCCGCACGTTTTCAATGGCTTTGGCGGTGTCCTTTAACAGAATCGTATTGGTACGCTCATCCACCGACACATTGCCGCGTGGTGATAATAACGAGGTATCTTTACCGTCCAGCAGCTTGGCCAAATCGGCCGCTTTGGCGTAATTGACCGCGATAAATTCAGAATAAAGCGCCTCTAATTCTTCAACTTTTTGCCGCGCCTGCAGCTCTTTGGCTTCCCGTTCTGCCAGTTCGTCAGTAGGGGCTACCATCAGGATGTTGCCGTCCATGCGTTTATCTAAGCCCCGCACTTTCAGGACTATGTCGAGCGCCTGATCCCAAGGCGTGCCGTCGAGTCGCAATGTCACATTGCCACTGACGGAATCGCTGGTCACCAGGTTAAAGCCGTTATAGTCGGCGATGATTTGCAGCACAGTCCGGACCGGGATGTCCTGGAAGTTCAGTGAAATGGCTTTGCCTTTATAATCTTTGCCACCTTGCATAAAGCTGCCGGCGCTTGCGTCTTTTTCCACGCTCAGGCTAAAAATGTTATCAACCTGCTGATAAGCAAAGGTAAATGCTGCAGTAGGTTCAATCACCAGCCGGGTGATCACGCCATCTTTAAAGGTTTCAATACCTTTGACGACAGTACCAAAGTCCAGCACGTCCAACTGATACAGCAGGTCATCACCGATATCGGTGTTGTGAAACTCAACAACAATTTTGCCGAGGTTTTCCCGCACGTCGACGGCAGCCGAACTGTCTTTCAGGAACACCAGCACTTTGCCTTCCCCTTTTTCGCCACGGCGAAAATCGATGGCTTGCACTTTATTAATGTAAGCATTGGCGTCCGGTTTGGCTTTGCTGACCGAGCTGTCGCTGACCTGCAGATAAAAAGTGTTGCCTTCCATCCGCGTTTTATACAGTTTCAGATGTTCAAGGAACACCGAGGTTTTGATGCCTTTTTGCCAGAATTCAGTGCGGGCGTTTTTTACGCCGGCTTTATCGATGGTGACATCGGTCAGTTTTTCTTCGAACTCGGCTTCCGGAAACACGAGTTCAATCCGCGACGGTTCGTTATAAATCTGGACTTCCGGCGCGCTGCCCAGCGCTTCGTCAAACACAAATTCAATTTCCGTCTCACCGGTACTCAGGGGTGAATACCTGACGTCATACAAAAGTGGAGCTGCCGTCGCTGAACCCAGACTCAGCAAAACGCATCCAAGCGCTATCCGGCACCAGGCTGATCGTTGTTTTTTCATATTTGTTAGTTGATCCATATGATGCTCACACCTTATTTGCGCGCTGCGGCATTGGGGTCGGCCATTTGCATGGTGGTCGTCCGCTCTTTCCAGCAGCCAGCGCCGTCCGGGATTAATTCAATTAATTCAATCTGGTTAGGATCGACCTGAATGATCCGTCCGTGAAATAAACCAATGTAGTTATTTTTGCTAACTCTGTGCAAGGTTTTGTCTGCGGCTTCGATCAGCGCCCAGACATCATGACCATCTCCGAGCGTGCCGCGCATCGCCAGATTATCCAAAGCAAATTTTTCCAACGGCTCTTTGCGTCGGGCCGGGTCTGGACTCAGGCAACCCTGCGACTGTGAAAACTGTTCCTGCACAGCTTCTGGCCGCGGCGCGCTGAACGGGCTACGGGCATTAGCCGACTGATAGCTGATGTGCACAAAAGGCTTTGCTTTTGGTAAAGGCGGAATGCCTGCCGGTGTATTGGCTTTCACCGACTCCATAAACTGCTGGATATCGGTCAGCGAATCATTACAACCCTGCAATAGCGTCAATGCGGCAGTCAGTACCAGAATCCGACCGGTTTGACGACTCATGGCGCCTCCTTGTACCGGTAAGTTTTGGCAACGACGTTAAAAACCAGCCGTTCGTCTTTGTCAGTCGTCACAGAAAAATCGTGCAGTGACACAATCCGCGGCAGTTTCGCTACTTCACTGACAAAATTACCAAATTGATGATAATCACCGACCACATCAATCTGGATGGGCAACTCTGTATAAAAATCTTTTTCGATTTCCGGCATCCAGTTGATGCGGACAAAAGTCAGACCGGTTGAAGTACCGGCGTAAGTAATGTCGTCCAACAGCCCCGGGGTTTCATGAGTGGCAGGCAACTGCTTCAACAGATAAGAAAAGGTTTCTTCCATCTCAACCATCTGTTGTTTATACAATTCTAAATTGACTGCAGCAGCGTATTTAGCCCGGTAAATCTGACGCAGCTCCTGTTCGCGTGTTTCAGCGGCTTGTAAAGAAGTAATTTTTTCATCGACCAGCAGAAAATAACTGAGCACTGCAACCAAAATACTGAACACCACAATTAACATGGTTTTGGCAAACGGCGGCCAGGAGCCGATGTTAGCTAAATCCAGATTGTTCAGCTCTTCCAGATTAATATTCAGGCTCATTTGGTGCCTCCAGCTGCTGGTTTCGGCTGATGAGACGCCCCCTGAACTGCTTCAAAGCCTTTTACCATCAAATGCATTTTAAAATCACTGAGCAACTGAGCATCGTCTTTACCGGCTTCAATAAATTCCAGTAGTGGTGTTGTCAGTAATTCTGAAGCTTCGACTGACCTTATCATGTTAGATAGACGGTTGTTTGATTCACTTTTGCCGACCAGTAACAAGGACGGACCTTTTTTCTCCAGATTGGTCAGATAGACTCCGGCCGGCGTGACTTTAGCGATTTCATCCATAATTTGCGTGCCGAGATTCCGGCTGCTTTGTAACTGGGCGATGAGCTCAATCCGCTTTTGCAGATTCTTTTTCTTTTCATCCAGTTGTTTAATTTCGGCAATACGCTGATCGAGAATGGCAATTTCACCCTGCAGGTAGTTATTGCGACCATCCTGGCCTTCAATCATCGAGCTGTAAATCACACTAATAGAAAACACCAGTAAAAAACTGCCAACACAAGCGGCAGTCATGGTCGTCATAAACCGGGCTTGTTGTTGTTTTTTCTGGGCTTCGCGCCAGGGCAGCAGGTTTAGATATGCCATGATGAGAAACTCCGCATTGCAAGCCCACAGGCGATCATTAATTGCGGCGCCAGTTGAGTCAGTTGCTGCCGATCCACAGCAGAACCAACTTCCATATGCTGGAATGGATTCGCCACAATAGTGTGAATGCCTAATTCCTCGGTTAACAGCTTATCTATACCTTCAATCAAAGCTGTGCCGCCGGAAATAATCAGATAATCAATGCTTTCACGACCAGAAGTGGTCAGGTACATCTGAATACCACGGCGCACCTGCTGCAAAATCATCGTCTGGAAAGGTGCCAACACTTCGAAGGTGTAAGTCGGCGGCAAGTCGTTTGTGACTTTTGCCTGCTCTGCTTCTTCGTAGGTTTTGCCGTAATAGGAAATTATGCTGCGGGTATATTGCTCACCGCCAAACATCTGGTCGCGGGTGTAATGGGTTTTGCCGCCTTCCAGAATACTCATCAGCGTCATCGTCGCCCCAATGTCGACCACTGCTATCAGTTTTTCATGGGCGTCCGGTGGCAACTGATGGAAACACAGTTCAGCGGCCCGGCTCAGGCAATAAGATTCGACATCTACTACTTTCGTTGCGAAGTTGCCGGCATCCAGCGCCGACACGCGGCTTTGCACACTTTCGGTCCGGGCTGCACTCAGTAATACATTAACTTTTGACGGGTCATTGACGTTTAAATCCAGCTTTTCAAAGTCCATGCTGACTTCGCTGAGAGGATAAGGGATCAGGCTATCGGCTTCTACTTCAATCTGACTGGCTAATTCGTCATCCGACAGACTGGCGTCCATAAAAATCACTTTGGTAATCACGGTAGAACCAGACACCGCAGCGGCAGCAAATTTGATGTTCTTCGGAATTTTTTTGCGGATTTTGGCGATAACAGTGCCAACGGCTTCGATGTCCTGGATCTCGCGGTCCGTCATCGAACCTTTAATCATAGGTTCTATTGCCAGGGCTTCTACTTTATAATGCTCGCCATGTTGGCTCAGCAAAATAGCCTTGACGGTATGAGCGCCAATGTCGACGCCCAGGATTAATTGATTTTTCGTACGAAACAACCGGTTTATCATAGCGTCCTGCAGCCGTCTCAAACTTATGATTATTATGTTTTCGCCGTGGCGTGCGTTGTTTTTGCACCAGAAACAATGTGCTTCAACAACTACTAATGAATTTATACTAGCAGCCTATTTTGGTAAAGGGCAGCAAAAATTGGGGCTATTCAGTGTCTTGGCTTAAAAAACTTGTCATTATCCTGTTGTCGTGTCTGACCTTAGCTGTTCTGAGTGTTGGCATCACTTATCTATATCTGAAAAATGACCTGCCAAGCGTGGAAACTCTGAAGGATGTGCGGCTGCAAACGCCAATGCGGGTATTCAGCCAGGATGGTGAACTGATTTCCCAATTTGGTGAAAAGCGCCGCATCCCGCTGAAACTCAACGAAATGCCACCGATGTTAATCAAAGCGGTGCTGGCCACTGAGGACTCGCGTTTTTATGAACATCCGGGCATTGACCTGATTGGGGTAATGCGGGCTGCGTCTGTTGTGGCAACCACCGGCGACTATAGCCAGGGCGCCTCGACTATCACGCAACAATTGGCCCGTTTGTTCTTTCTGAGCCGTGAAAAGAAAATTATCCGCAAGGTCAAAGAAGCTTTTTTAGCTATTCACATTGAAGAGTTACTCAGCAAAGATGAAATCCTCGAACTGTATTTAAACCGGATTGAGCTCGGTCAGCGCGCTTTTGGTGTTGGCGCTGCTGCACAGGTGTATTTCGGTAAAAATATTCAGGACCTGACGCTATCGGAAATCGCCATTATCGCCGGTTTACCGCAAGCACCGTCCGTGTTGAATCCGGTACGGTCACCCAGCCGTGCCCGGGCGCGGCGCAATATCGTGTTAGGCCGCATGCTGGCAGAAAAATACATCACGCAGCAGGAATATGACGACGCCATACAGGCCCCTATTGTGTCGAAATTACACGGTGCTCAAGTGACAGCTTCAGCTCCTTATCTGGCAGAAATGGTGCGACAGGAAGTGGTCGCCCGCTACGGCGAAGAAGAAGCCTATTCCAAAGGTTTTCAGGTGTTCACGACGGTCGATGCCCGCCAGCAGACTCGTGCCGTTAATGCGCTGCAAGCCAATCTGCACGCTTACGATGAGCGGCATGGTTTCCGTGGTCCGGTCAAAATCGTCTGGCCAGCCGAGAAAGTGACCAATGCCGACGGCACTATCAGCTTCAAAGAAGATAAACGTTTATCAGATGAAGCCATTCTGGCTTATCTGGACGAGCAGGATGGCATAGAGAAGCTGCAGCCGGCTGTAGTGACGCAAGTACAGTCACAAAGCGCTGAAGTGATGCTCTCCGGTGGTCGCAAAATTGAATTGCCGTGGGATGGACTGAAGTGGGCTCGTGCCTATATCAGCAACGAACGTCAGGGCAATGCACCAAGCACAGCCGGTCAGATTTTGTCACCGGGCATGCTGATTTATGTGCGGGAACAAGAAGGTCAGTGGCGGCTCAGCCAGTTGCCGCAGGCCAGCAGCGCGTTAGTGGCGATGAATCCAAAAGACGGGGCAATTCGTGCGCTGGTCGGTGGTTACAGCTTTAGTCAGACTCAGTTTAACCGGGTGACGCAGGCCAATCGCCAGGTCGGTTCTAATATCAAACCATTTATCTATTCGGCGGCCTTAGAAAAAGGCTACACCCTGGCCTCGGTGATTAACGACGCGCCTATTCATGAGTGGGACGAAGGGTCAGGTCAGGCCTGGCGGCCAAAAAATTCGCCGGAAGAATATGATGGCCCCATCCGTTTACGCGAAGCCTTAGCGAAATCGAAAAACGTGGTGTCGGTCCGCCTGATTGGTGGTGTGGGTATCGAACCAACGATTAACCATCTGGCCAAATTTGGCTTCCACGCCAAAGACTTACCGCGCAACCAAACCCTGGCGCTTGGTTCAGCCTCACTGACGCCGCTGGAACTGGTCACTGGTTACGCGGTATTTGCCAACGGCGGTTATCTGGTGAAGCCTTATGTCATCACCAAAATTTTGGATGACCAGAATAATCTGATTTATGAACATCAGGCCGTCAGCGTCTGTGATCAGTGTGAACAGCTTGCAGCGCAAGCCAATGCAGCCTCGCAGGAGACTGCGGATGGCACGACGACGGATCTGTCAGCAACAGATACCGAAGGAGCAGAGACCACAACTACAGACGGGGCTGTGACAGATCCGATAAAGCCGACCGAACAATATGCGCCGCGGGTGATCTCAGCGCAAAATGCTTTTTTGATAGCTGAAGCAATGAAAAGTGCCATTTGGGGCGGCCCGGGCTGGAATGGTACAGCCCACAAATTAAAAGCGTTAAAACGTCGCGATATCTCCGGCAAAACCGGCACCACTAACGATGTCAAAGACGCCTGGTTCAGTGGTTTTACACCGGATTTAGTCATCACCAGCTGGGTTGGTTTTGATGATTCCGAAAGTGTACTGGGCCGTTCTGTGACTTTAGGCGGTGAATCCGGCGCCACTACGGCACTGCCAAGCTGGCAGAGCTTTGCCGAACTGGCGCTGGAGAATGTACCGGAACAATTCCCGCCCACACCAACGGGCATTGTGTCAGTGCGCATAGACCGTAAAACCGGGTTGCTGACGCAGGCCAGCGACGACAGCAGCGAATTTGAATATTTCATGCAAGGTACCGAGCCTACGCAATATGCCGACCCGGTAAATCCACTGCAGCCGGACCAGCAAAAACCGGCTGAGATTGATATTTTCCGTTAAGACAGTTAGTTGCCATAAAACAACAAAGCCGCAGAAATGCGGCTTTGATGTTTTTATTGTTTGGCGAAGCGGCTTTTAGCTCAATGCCTCAAAC
>CAMLRA010000125.1 GCA_946482325.1 uncultured Chromatiaceae bacterium
GCCAGAGTGCAATAACGCCAGTACCAGCGAAGTAAATTCATGGCCCATCGGCACACCGGCGAAGGTCATCACTGTGCCTTTGGCCTGCGACCGCACCTGCATGGAAGGTACACGGCTGGCGTTTTGGTTTGGCGTCACGACAATCAAGTCAGACAAGCTGGCGATATCATCGACGAGTGCTTTTAACTCTAAACCTTTTTCGCTTTGGTCAACTGCCAGCGCCAGTTCCACCGGCGTCTTCAGATTTTGCAGATAGCCTTTTAATGCTGATTTTAAATTGTTGTCTAACATGCTGAGTTCCTCTTCATGACGAAAGCTGGGTGTTGCCCGTTTTTAGCTGACCGGCAACTGGGTTTCTGTTTGATAAAGCTATCTTAGTCAAAACAACCAATCTCATAAAACGAATTAAACGGATTCATTTAATTTGTTTTATCGATTGAATTTCAAAAACGATTTTGTTTGATGGCAAAAACAAAACAGCCGGACAAAGTCCGGCTGTTTATTTAAAGCATCAATGTGGCCGGATTAGATTTTACCAACCAGATCCAGTGATGGAGCCAGAGTTTTCTCACCTGGTGTCCACTTGGCTGGACATACTTCACCGTCGTGGTTTGCTACGTACTGAGCAGCCTGCACTTTACGGAACAGCTCTGCTGCAGAGCGGCCAATACCCAGATCGTGGATCTCAGCAACTTTTACGATACCTTCCGGGTTGATCACGAAAGTACCGCGCAGTGCCAGACCTTCTTCTTCGATCATTACATCAAAGTTACGTGTGATAGCACCTGTTGGGTCAGCCACCATTGGGTAGTTGATTTTCTTGATAGTTTCGGAAGCGTCATGCCAGGCTTTGTGCGTGAAGTGCGTGTCGGTAGACACTGAGTATACTTCCACACCGATTTCCTGGAATTTTGGATAGAAATCAGCCAGATCGCCTAATTCAGTTGGGCATACGAAAGTGAAGTCGGCCGGGTAGAAACAAACCACAGACCATTTGCCGATCAGGTCCTGATCAGTTACAGAAATGAATTTACCCTGATGGAAAGCCTGAGCACTGAATGGCTTGATTTTGCTGTTGATAATCGACATTTGTCGTTCTCCATGTTGTGGTTAATGTGAATGCTTTGTCTACAAAAGCTGTGGCGTTGCAAGCATAGTAGTCTAGTAAAACAATTGCGTATAACGAATAAAATGAATTTAATTAATTCATTTTTCCGATTAAAAACCAACTTTTGTACCACCGCACTATTGCGCTTGCAAATGCGACAACGAACTGAACTGCTGAAGCAGAGATGGGGTCGCAAGTGGCAGAACACAATAGTTTTTTTGGCAAAAAATCGTTGAATACGACCAAAAGGCCTGTTCAGCCGATACTTTGCAACATCTGGCAGTGGCGACTAAGCTGCTTCAATGTTACACCTTGATTAAACGCCAGATTTGCGGCATTCAACCCACTTTGCAGGCCCATGACCCAATTTAAACTAGACCTCAGTAAGTTGTTCGAATTACAGGTATTGCTGATCGAATCAGACCCTGATCTACTGCATTTATTTAAACAAATGCTGCTGAATCTGGGCATCCGGAAAATCGAGACCGCCCGGCAAATCGACGATTTAATGGCAAGGGAAACCCCGGTCAGTGCCGACATTGTTTTTCTCGACTATGCCGTAGACACACAGATGACCGGTGGCGAAATTGTCGACTGGTTGGTGCAACAGGGGATTCTGCCTAATCGCACGCGGCTGGTACTGATGGCGCAACAAAATGAACGCGCGCAATACGCTATCGAATATCCTTACCATCAAATCAGTTATCTGGAACGGCCCTTTAATAAAGTCACATTGGATCAGGAACTGAAACAGCAGGTAATACATGGTCCGATATTACGCCCCCTGCTGACGCTGGCCGGGCTTGGACGTTATGCCGATGCCTTAAAACTGTTATTGCACACGCAAAACCAACCACTGCCACCTGGCCTTGAGCCTCTTCTGCAACGCCTGCGGGTTCAGCTATTGTTAGATTTACATAAATTTGACGCCGTGATCCCGCTGCTCAAAGCCCCCATCGCCGAACAGCAAGGCTGGGCACTGTGGGCGCTTTATCGGGTCCGTTATGAGCGTGGTGATCTGTCGGCCTGCCAGGCGTTTTTACAAGACAGTTCAGACGAGTTGGCCCGTTATGCCCAAAGACGTGAACTATGGCAGATTTACCTCGCACTGCAGGAACGGGATTACCCGACCGCTTTGCAGGTTGCCAGTAAAATTCCAGCCGCCGGCATGTCTTGTAATTTGGTCCGGTTGGTACATCTGGTGTATTTTCTGGCCGGTGATGTAGAGCGCGCGCAGGATTTTATCGAGCGAAAGCGCCGGCTGGCAGGAAGGGGTGAATTATATGTACAGCTTAGTATTGCCCAAACCCGGGCTGCGATCTGGCGCTTGCAACATAGCACTGCTGAGCAGCTAGCGGAGTGTCAAAACCAGGTCGAGTCCTTATTACAACAAGTCCGGCAAGATAAGACGGCTGCAGAATTTTGCGTTTCAGTCACGCTGCTGGAAGTCCATTTACGCCAATTTACCGAAGGTGCGGACAGCGCGCTGCAATTGCTGCAGGACCAGCTGCGTCAAACCGATTGGCCCAAACAACCTGTCAGCGTGTTGTGCCATGCCGCCCTGGTTTATAGCAGCCTGGAACAACAGCAGACCGCATTCGACCTGCTGTTTTATGCTGACAATCAGCTACAGCAGATGCTGGATAATTGCCATCGAGTTTTCAACGGCTGTCTGCATCAACACGCTTTTGAGCTGGTATTTACCAGCGCGGCGGAAAAAACCCTCGCCTATCAGCAGATAGCCAGCCGCTATCTGCAACAACAGGAATTGCTCAGTGCAGCCAAAGCGCTGCGCCGTGCCTGTCGCTATGACCCGCAAAATCCGGCGTTACGCCAGCAGTTATATACGTTAATGCAGCAACTCGGCATCCAGCGTTTTCGCGGTGTTAATTTGCCGCAGGAACAAAAAACCAGCGGCTAAAACAGCACTTGTTCAACAAAACCGCCATAACCACTGACCGGGTCCAGTAACTGGATCTCCAGCACCCAAATACCACTGCGCACTTCGCCTTCACAACCCCCCAGCTGACCGGATGCATACAGTTTGTGCGGAAAGTCCCCGACTCTATGGCCTTTGATGTGATGATTCAGCACCATGCCGTATTGTGCAGCGGCTTCTGACGCAACCTGATATAAAGCCGCGCCTGAGCAGCCGGTCGCCCGCCAATGTGCAGCAACATGGTCAAACACTTGATGCACTGCGTGTTGTACCTGCTGATGCACCGGGTTGTCGCCTCGGCAAAAAGTCGCACCAACATCCGCTTCATGGCCGGCAAACACCGGGCCTAAATCGATAAAAAAGATATCTTGGTCACCTAAGCGACTGTCTGGCGCAGAGGGTTCACTGTAAATCTTCGCCGTATTATGGCCAAAGCGGATGATGGGCGGATGCCAGTGTTGTTCTGCACCGGCCTGTTGCAGCACTGTGTTTGCGATGGCAATGGCGTCAGTTTCACTGATGCCGGGCTGCAGCCTTGTGGCAATCTGCTGCAGACAATCCAGTGCAATCAGTTGCGCCTGTTGCATCGCTGCCAGGGAAAAACCGGCGCCAACCCGTTGTGTTGGTTGTTGTTCAAGCTGTTGATTTTCCATATTAAACCCTTACAGAATTTTGCTGTGTGCAGCTTAACCTGTACCATGACTGCCTGCGTATTTATTTTGTTGAAATGATGTAATTTTTAGCGCCATAATCAGCTGTCAGGACTTTGCTTGTCGCTGCAAAGACTGCTTTCTATACTGTAACTCCGACTAAAAATTACAAGGGAACGAACATGGCTTTGACCATCAGCTTTGACCTGCAAGAGCAGGATTTAGATTACTTCCGCCAATTGATGCAAAAAACTGAAAGAGTCGTCAGTCATCATAGCAGTGAGGAGATCCTGAACGCCGCCAAAGCGTTGGCAGGCGAAGTGCAGAATCAGGTACCAGAATTTGTCGCAATCCGCTTAAAACAGCTCGAAACGCTGGTCGCGATGGTTGAAGATCAGGACTGGGATCTGACTGAAGAAGAAAAGTTAGATGTGTTATCAGCACTGGCTTATTTCAGTAAACCTGAAGATTTAATTGCCGACCATTTACCTGTGCTCGGTTTCCTCGATGACGCCATCATGATCGAACTGGTGGTTCAATCACTGGCCGATGATTTTGAAGCTTACAGTGAATTCTGTACTTTCCGCCGTAACGAAATTGAACGTCGTGGTGCAGAAGCACAAACCAGCAAAGCTGACTGGCTGGAAACGAAAAAACAAGAATTGCATTCTTGGTTACGTCGCCGTCGTGCGGAGAAACGTGGTAGCGCTGGTGGTGGTGGCTTCCGCTCAGTGTTCTCGTTCCGTCGCTAAACCGGATGACCGCAAAACCAACCGCAAATACAGCAGGCCTACTGGCCTGCTTATTGGTTTTGCTCTGCCCGCCACTTCATGGCGGGCAGGTTAAAGTTTACCAGTACACCCAACAAAATGGCGTCGTCGCCTTCAGCGATAAACCGCCCGGAGACAGCCCGTTTAAAGTACTACGCTATGATTGCTTTGCCTGTGGTGTTCACTCGGCTGTTAATTTCAATACTACACCGCTGTTTTTACAGCATTACCACCGGGAAATTCTGACCGCAGCGCGGCAATATCAGCTTGAACCCAGCCTGATCCGTGCCGTGATCCATGCTGAGTCCGGTTTTAATCCCAAAGCCCGTTCTAAAGCCGGCGCGCAAGGCTTGATGCAACTGATGCCAGAGACGGCCAAAGAGCTCGGCGTTGCGAATGTCTGGCTACCACAACAAAATATTCAAGCTGGCAGTGCTTATCTGGCCAGCTTACTGCAACAGTTTAACGGCAACCGGCGGCTAGCGCTGGCTGCCTATAATGCCGGCCCTGGTGCCGTCAGCCGACATGGCGGTATTCCTCCCTATGCCGAGACCAAAGCCTACTTGCAACGGGTCGATATCCTGTTACGCCGCTATCAGCAACAATCCGCGACGCTCTGAGCCACCCACTCACATTTTGTTGATCAGCGTTTAAACCAATTAAAAACTACTGCCGACTCTCTATATATCGGCCGGTACTGTGCATCACGCATTTGACTAACAATTAGTGAAATGTTGCAGAGCTTAACAACATGGCGATTTTATATAGCTGATTTTTCTAAATATTTTTCTGGCATCAGCTTTGCTAACTTGCCAGCACATTCACTCATAAGGACGCATCATGAAAAAAATAGTACCTCTTATTTGTTCTCTTACCCTGTTAAATGCCTGTGTGATCCATGTCGGTGCCGACGAACCCGCCAATGTGCAAAGCCGTCAATTACAACTCAATGCCAATAACCTGCAACAACTGGTCGCCGAAACCGAAGCCGGCGATCTGCAGATTATTGGCGAAAAAGGCCGCGAACAAATTGAGGTGGAAGCGCGTATCCGTTATGACGACATTAGCCAGCTGGAACTAACACTCGAAGCCAAAGGCGACGCTGCGGTGCTGATTGCCCGCAACAAGGACAACGTGTCTTTTGGCTATGTGAATAATGCTGCAGTGGACTTAGTCGTGCGGGTACCCGAGAGATTCGCGCTGAAACTGGAAGACGGCTCCGGTGATACCCGGGTTGAGCAGTTGACTGGAGATCTGCTGATTGCGGACGGATCCGGCGACCTGCATGTGAGTGGTGGCCGTAAAGTCAGTATTGAGGATGGATCGGGCAATTTGTCGCTGTCCGGTGCCGCTGGTAATGTCAGTATCGATGACGGGTCAGGCGATATCCGTGTCGTGCAGGTGGTTGGTGATCTGACCCTGACCGACGGTTCAGGCGATGCGGACATCAGCCAGATACAGGGCACGGTCACAGTGGAAGATGGCTCCGGCGATATCCGGGTGGCACAGGCTGGTGGTCTGAATGTCGAAGACGACGGTTCCGGTGAGCTCAATTATCAGCAGATCTCAGGCCGGATTTCGGTACCGGATGATCAGCAACGCGAATGATTCACAGAGAAAATCAGCAGCAGAACGGGGCCAGAGCCCCGTTTTTAATTTTGGAAACAAGCGATTCACAACACCTTTCAGAACAAGGCCGCGAACTTTTCCTGCAATAACGGCTTCAGAGCAAAAGTGATAAGTTTGCCGGCTTGCTCCAAAAACGCGATTTGACTGGCATTCCACTGCATCATGCTGCCAACCTGTTCGCAACAAAATACCCCCACTAACTGGCCGTTATAGCGGATGCCGACATCGAGCAGGGACATAATGTCATTAGGCTCAAAATACGCTTCGTTGAAACAAGACGTTGCCGGATGATTCGCGGCATCAGCCGCGTTGATGCCACCGTCATTGCGCATGGCCTCAAAATAAGGCGCAAAATCGTCTTCGTGCAGTGCAATGCCTTGATAGTGCGCATCTTCATTGCTGTCGTATAAATCCACAGCAATAATTTCGCTCAGCAGCGAGTCAGAATACAACCACAAACTGGCGCGGGAACACTGCAGTTGTTTGGTAATAGTTTCAGTCAGCTGGCGGTAAAAGGCTTCAGCTGTGACGTGTTGATCTTTAAATGCTTTAATCAGCAGTAACAACGCTGTTTGGTCGAGCATATGGGCTCCTGCAGACAAGCTCCGCTGCCGTTCAGCGGAGTTGATTCAGTTATAGCTCTGGATATCGCAATTGTCAGGCGACACTATCGCAGCAACACCTCAGCCACCGGCCGGCTGAACTTATAGCTGCTGGCGATACCATTCACCGAGAATAAGACTCGCGGCCACGCTGACATTGAGCGATTCAACTTTGCCGGTGCCGGGAATTTGCAGCGCGATTTCAGCGCTGTTGGCGACGGCTTTGGACACGCCCTGCATTTCTTCACCAAATACCACCACCACTTTTTTCGGCAGCTTGCTTTGATATAAAGACACCCCGGCATGGCTCGAGGTGGTGATTAAGGTATATCCGGCTTCTTTGCAAAGCTTTAATGCCAACGGCAGATGGTCGGTTTGCAGCGCTTCGACAAATTCCAGCCCGCCTTCGGCAGTACGCGCAGCAGCGCCGGATTGCAGCGCTTCCGGCGCGCTCAGGATAATACCGCTGACACCAAAATGTGCACAGCTGCGGGCGATAGCGCCGAGGTTATGCGGATTACCAACGCCATCGAGCGCCAATAAACAATCCTGTGTTTTTTTGCGATGCAACGTCAGATAACTGGCAATCGACATTGCCTCGCGTTTTTTCACCACCAGGATCACGCCGCCGTGATGCTGACTACCGCTGATCTTTTCCAGTTCCGCATTATCAACAATATGATAAGCCCGTTTGTGTGCCGCCAGGTATTTCATCACGTCAGCAAAACGCGGCGCATAATCGGCGTGCAGATACATTTTGATCACGGCATCAGGCCGTTGGGTGAAACAAACCCGGCAGGCGTTTTCACCTAAGACCCGGCTTTCCTGCTGGCCTTGCTGTTTTAATTGTGCCGCTGATAACGCCTGGCTCTGACGCGGCTGGTTTTGATGGGGGTGGTTCTGCTGCGTGGCTGCCGACTGTTGCGGCTTTTCCACGCGCGTCTGAGTGGCTTTTGCTGCGGTTGCTGAGCCTTTCCCTTTCCACGGTTTCTCTAATAATGACGGCTCGCCGTCACGTGAACGCGGCTGGCGGGCGGAAGAAGCTGGTTTTTTTGACGGATATGCCACGATGTCGGTCCTGTCACTGACGGGCCTGCAGCCCGGAAAGGCGCTCAGTTTACCGCAAAACCCTGCGCTATCGAAGAAAGACTTGAGTTTGTCATCGGCTGCAGTAAGCTGGCGCCAATTTGCGCCGTTTCGGAATATTTATGCTCAGTTACCGTCACAGTTTTCATGCCGGCAATCACGCCGACCTGGTCAAGCATCTGGTAGAAGTCGCTATCCTGATGTATTTAAAGAAAAAAGATAAGCCATTTTGTTATCACGACACCCACGCGGGTGCGGGTTTATATAGCCTCGACAGCGCGCAAGCACAAAAAACCAGCGAATATCAGACCGGTATCGGCAAGTTGTTTGGCTATAAAGCCAGTAACCCGGCGTTACAAACTTATCTGGAGTTGGTGCGTGAGCTGAATCCGGACGGTCAGCTGCAGTTTTACCCCGGCTCTCCCGGCATTGCCCGGCTGATGCTGCGCGACGGTGACAGCATTCAGGCGACTGAACTTCATCCGGCGGATTTTCCGTTATTGCAAACCCAGTTTCAGGGCCGCCGGCATTGTCGCATTGAAAAAATGGACGCTTACGCTGGCCTGCGCGCCATGTTGCCGCCGCTGCATAAACGTGGCCTGGTGTTGATTGACCCGCCTTATGAGCTGAAAACTGAATACCAGGATCTGGTTAAAGGCTTGCAGCAAGGTGTACAGCGTTTTCCGCAAGGCACTTTTGCTATCTGGTACCCGGTAATTGAGCGCGCCAGTATTGAAGCGGTGATTGATGCCATTGTGGGCACCGGTATTCGTAATCAATTGCGGATTGAACTGTGCCCGCTACCAGACAGTAGCGGCTTTGGCATGACCGGCAGCGGAATGCTGGTGATCAACCCGCCTTATACTCTCGCTGCTGACATGAAGGACGCACTGGCTGAGTTAGCGCCTTTGCTGGGGCCAGCGGTGCAATGGACAGTCCGCCAGCTGGTGGAGGAATAATGCGTATGCGGTTTTTGATTGGACTGATGTTGTTGTGCTTGCCGGTCAAAGCGCTGGCTTTTGGCAGCATTGGCCACCAGCAAGTGTGCAACCTGGCTTATCAGTTGGTAAAACCCGACACCCGCCAACAAATTGATTTGTTGCTTGAGCTTGGCCCTGCACAGACTTTCGCCCTGGGCTGTGTCTGGCCGGACGACGCGCGGCGCGAGCAGGTTTATCAGTTCACGACCCCCTTTCACTATCTGAATGTCGCACGCCAGCAAACACAGGTAAAACCAGCAGATTGCGCCGCCAATGGCTGTTTATTCAGCGCGCTTAAGCATTATGCGGCGCTGTTAAAGCAGCCCGGACAAAACAGGCAACGCGCCGAGGCTTTGTTGTTCTACAGCCATTTTATTGCTGATTTGCACCAGCCACTGCATGTCAGTTATGCCGACGATTTGGGCGGCAATAAAACGGCGGTCTATTATTTTGGCAAACCGTCCAATCTGCATGGCATCTGGGACACGGCAATGCTGAAAAGTCTCGGTTATGCCGACAATGACCAATTGGCCGCCGGCAAACTGGCAGCGCTGCGCCCAGCCACTGTCAGACAGTGGCAAAGCGGACAGATGCTGGTGTGGGCGCAGCAATCGCTGACGCAAACCCGTCGGGTTTATCAGGTCTACAAGCCAGGTATGTTGTTCAGTCAGCCGGAACTGGACCGTGACGGCCCGCTGATTGAAACCCGTCTGCAGCAGGCCGCGGTGCGCTTAGCCTGGCAGCTGGATCAGTTGCTGCAGCCGGCCGCCGGCGACTGAAGCCGTGCCAGCCAGTGCAGCATCTGTTGCTGTAAGCCATCGCCAAAGCGATGGCCTTGTCCCTTTGCTATCACTAATTCTGGCGCTGGCGCACCGCATTGTTGGTAACGGCTTTTCAGCTGTTGAAATGCAACCTTAACCTGTGCAGGCGGCATTAAAGGGTCCTGTTCGCCGTGCAGCAATAATATCGGCTTGGGTGCAGCCAGCGCGGCGATATCCGGCAAGTCCAGTTGCCGGTATAGTCCCGGATGGATCATGTAAAAAGCGGTCTGACCGCGGCTGAAGTTGTTCGACGGTTCGCGCAAAAACTTAAGGCTATTGAACCACCCCACACTGACAGCAGCATTCACATCTGCCGATACGGCCGCCAGCTGCCAGGCGCGAAATCCGCCCATCGAAAAGCCAACAGCAGCGATGCCCGTCACGCCGGGTTGGCGGGCTAAAAAAGCCGCCGCCGCTTGATCTTCCCGCGCCATCAGGCCGGCGAGACTAGCTCCCTGCGCCTGTAAATTGGCTGCCAGTTGCTGCTGTTCAGCGTACAGAATTGGCCCGCGCGCACCAAAACCCGGCGCATCGGCCAGCAACACCAGATAACCTTGTGCCCGCAACAGCTCAGCAATAGCCACACCATCAAAATATTTTTGTTGCCACTGGCTAACCAATTCCGGCTGGTCACTGAGCGCAGGCGGCAACCATTTATCTTTACCGATGCGAAATTCGGCGCCATGATCATGCAGCAGGATCACCGCGTTGATTGCGCCCTGACGCAACTTGGCTGGCTTATACAGATACAGATCCAGCGGCTGCCATAACGGCAACCGCCACTGTTCAAGGTTGGTGATGCTTGCAGGATTAAGCCGTGTGGTGGCGGCAATTAAGGCCGGATCAGCTGGTGGAAGTAGCAAGGCATGATTCAAAAGACCTTTCGCCTGCTGCTGCCAAAGCACAAAATTGCCCGCTGCGGGGTTTACAACGCCCACAGATGGCGCAGGCAAGCGTAAATCAGGCGCTAGTAATGCTGCAGAACCGGGTTTCAAATCTGCCGCCGCCTTGCTGTTGGCTTGAACCGGCGTGACAGCGGACAGCGTGGCTATCAACCACAGCATCAGCCAATACTGACCGGGCGAGAAAAAAATGCGAGGGACAATCAAATCACAAAAAGGCGGCGTGTTGGGTAGCTTGTGGTGCAGCATAATGCCAGCATTGTCAGAATTCAGATAACACTGAGCTTGCCAAAAACCGCCTTAGATCTCCAGCACATTCTGCCACCGATAGACAGAATGAATTTTCGCCAACAAAAACCTACCTGCTTTATGCGGTGGCCGCCATCCAGGCAGCCACCAGCTCGCAATCAGCTGCCGCCAATAAAGTGCAGCTGGCTTCCGGCAACATCAACACATCACCAGATGCAAGCGCATACTGCTGTGTGCCGCATTGAACTTGAACTTGCTGGTCTTGACTCAGCCCATCGGCATAAATCAGCCACCAGCCGCTGGCGATAGTCTGTAAAAACACGGGTTGATTTGCCTGCAGGCACAGGGCCCGCAGCCCGCCTTGCAGGCCAACCGACAACATTAAATTAATGTCACGCACCGGACCATTAAGCAGTGTTGCTGCAGTGGTCGCCGCACCGGCAAAACAAGCCTGATGTTGTGGACTGCGAAGCTGAATGCTGTGCTGTGGAGCACCAGGCGCAGTCACAGCAAGCTCGAGACCCGCACCGCTGCGGATCGCCAGATAACGCTGGTAACCGACAAAGGCCGTAAAGGGGCCGGATTGCAACACGGTCGCGGTGCTAAAACGCCAGTGAAAATCCCGTGCAGCGACGCTCGAGCCAATCGGGGCTATCGCCAGTTGCCGGGTTTCACCGCCGGCCCACTGTGTTACCAGCTGCTCAGACGCTGGAATAACTTGAGCGCTGACTGGCTTAGCGTTAGCAGTCAGATTAACCATTGACTGTCCACGCCACTTACTGTCCACGCCACTGGGCATGACACAGCGAATCGTGTTTTTCCCGGCTGAGCAGAATACGCGCTAACACCAGGTCGGCGGCGCCATCTGTGCCGCCAAGGCCAATCAGCGCCTCAAGATGTAACTCAGGATCGAGCTCAGCGCCAATTAGTTCCAGCCAGTCTTCGCCGGCCGGCACTAAATCCACATAAGCCCGGCTTTCATAATGTTGCTGATATAGTGCGTAGTCTTCTGCACTCAGATTTTCACTGGCCAGTTCTTCAAAAATCGCAAACGCATGGTCACAAAGTTCATCCATCGACCAGAGTTCTAAGCTGTCTGACATCACAAGTCCCCGTAAATTGAGAGACTGGCAGTATATCTCAGCGCGCCGCTGCCGTCTTGAGGCCCAGACGGGCTTTTGCATAACGATGGTTAAACCAGAAGGTTGCGGCAATGCCCAACACCGACGGCAGCACCCAACTGACCAGCTGCAGCGCCGGGCTGAAATCCAGTACTTTGCGGCCACCGAAGGCAAAGAAGGCGGTAAAGATGGCGATGCCGGAGGCCAGCATATTGCCGATATGTTCTTTCAGCATCACTGATTTTTCCACGCTGCCTCTATGGATGTAACGCAGACAACCGATGCTGCTAAACAGTGCGATAGCCCCGAAAATTTGCCCCAGTACAAACTGGCGCGGCACAGCCTGCCATAAAGTCCAGATAGCGCAGACCAACGTCAGCAGCACCAACGTTTGATGCGGCCAGTGCTTCAGCGCGACACGCTCATAACCAGCCTGTAATGCTAATAATCCCTGACGTAAATTCATCAGTGCCAGCAAACACAGCAACAGTAGAAACCCAGACATCAGCCGCACCCGCTCAGCAAACACCTGCGGGTCCTGACCGACACGTAAATCTGCCGCTTTGACCACCAACGGTGCGGACAACACCAGCACACACATCAAAACACCGGCGCCACAAATCAGATACATCAGCGTGCTGTACCAGTGGCCGCTACGGACATGCCACGGGCTGCCTTTTTTTGCCAG